>CAXMUJ010000237.1:0-22625 GCA_964196455.1 uncultured Myxococcota bacterium
CGCGAGATGTCGATCTTGCCGCGCCCGCCCAGACCCTTGGCCATCAGCTCGTTTTTTTCCGCTTCGTCCATGGCGTAAACACGGTTCGCACCTTGGGTTAGGCGAAACAGCGGCGGACAGGCCAGATACAGGTGACCCTGATCAATCATCGGGCGCATCTGGGTAAAGAAAAACGTCATTAATAGCGCCGCGATATGGGCGCCGTCGACATCCGCATCGGTCATGATGATGATCTTGTCATAGCGCAGGTCTTCGACGTTGAAACCGGTGCCGGTGCGCACGCCCATGGCTTGGCACAGGTCGCTGATCTCGTTGTTGGTGTTCATCTTATTGCTGGCAGCACCCAGAACATTCAGGATTTTACCGCGCAGGGGCAACAGGGCTTGGTTCTTGCGGTTGCGCGCCATCTTGGCCGAGCCACCCGCACTGTCACCCTCGACAATAAACAATTCGGTGCCGTCGCGGTTGGTGGCGGAACAATCCACCAGCTTGCCGGGCAGGCGCAGTTTTTTGGTGGCGGTTTTGCGTTGGGTTTCTTTCTCGGCGCGGCGGCGCAGGCGTTCTTCGGCTTTTAGGACCAGATAGACCAAAATAGCACCCGCCGATTTGGTGTCCGACGCTAACCAGTTGTCAAAGTGATCGCGCACCGAGTTTTCGACCAGACGCGCGGCCCCGACCGTGGCCAGACGGTCTTTGGTTTGGCCAACAAATTCGGGCTCGCGGATAAAACAACTGACCAGTGCGCAGCCGCCCGACATAATGTCGTCGCGGTTGACTTGGGCTACTTTTTTGTTGCCGATCAGCTCGCCATGCGCCCGGATGCTTTTGAGGATTGCCGACCAGAAACCGCCCTCGTGGGTGCCACCCTCGGGGGTTGGGACGGTGTTACAGTAGGACTGGATAAAGGCGTCGCGCGACGGGGTCCAGTTGATCGCCCATTCGACCGATCCGGCCTTGTCGGGGCCAAATTTTTCGGAAAACTGGACTTTGCCGGCAAAGGGCGCGTCGGCATAGGTGGCCGATCCGTCCAGCCGCTCATTCAGGTAATCAGCCAGACCACCGGGGAAGTGGAAAGTGGCTGTCGCAGGTGTTTCGTCGTCTTTGGCGATAAGCTCGGGATCACATTTCCAGCGGATTTCGACGCCGGAAAACAGATAGGCCTTGGATCGGGCCATAGCCATCATTCGCTTGGGCTTGAACTTTAGCGAACCAAAGATCTGGGAGTCGGGATGAAAGGTGACCGTGGTGCCGCGCCGGTTCTGCGTCGCACCCAGATTTTCAATGCCACCTTGGGGAATGCCGCGCGAGAATTCCTGCGCGTACAGGGTTTTGTTGCGCGCAACCTCGACCCGAACATGATCCGACAGAGCATTGACCACAGAAATGCCAACCCCGTGCAGGCCGCCCGATGTCTCGTAGGATTTGCCGGAAAACTTGCCGCCGGCGTGCAGGGTGCACATGATGACCTCGAGCGCGGATTTGCCGGGAAATTTGGGGTGCGGGTCGACTGGGATGCCGCGGCCGTTGTCGCGCACCGTGACAGAATAGTCGCCGTGCAACTCGACCTCGATCCTATTGGCGTGGCCCGCGACCGCCTCGTCCATCGAGTTGTCCAGCACTTCGGCCACCAGATGGTGCAACGCGCGTTCGTCGGTGCCGCCGATATACATGCCGGGGCGTTTTCGCACTGGCTCCAGCCCCTCGAGCACTTCGATCGAGGAGGCGTCATAGGATTGGGTGTCATCTTCGGTTTGGAAGAGGTCGTTGGGGGCCATTTGGGCTCTTTTCTTGATTCTGATTTGCTCGTTGCACCTATATTAGAACAGATCGGACCGGCGGACCACAAGATGTTGATGCCGCCGCAATCGCTGGCTTTACGCACAGTTTGATGACAGTTGCCAACAAAAGACAATGCATCTAATTTCTTACTTGCAGATCATAGCCCTTAGGTTGCATTAACATAGCCAAGTAAAACGTGGATAGGATACCTTGAAAACCAACAGTCATTTGGTCAAAGTGCTTTTGGGCATGCAAACGTCATTGCCGCTGCTGGCTTTGCTTGCGAGCTATATGGGGCATGTGCATCCGTTGGGCGACAGTCTGGCGGTATTCCGCCAGTATCTGATCATTCTGACGGCGGGCTCTATTTTCCTGATGGTTTACATCGAGCGCCGGTATTTGGCGATGTTTTCGCTGACGCTGGTGTTAATGGCATCGACGCCGTTTCTGACAGAGCTGTTCACATTCGAGCGTCTGAAAGAGAGCGAATTTGTGATCTATCAGAAAAACATGTCGGTCGATCTGTCTGAGGAAAACGCGTTCATCCAGGATTTCCGCAGTGTCAAACCAGATTTTGCGGCCTTTCAGGAGGCCAGCGGCAAAAACCGCGAAATTATTAGCGGCTTCGAAGACATCCTGCCCTATTCGCATTTCTGCAACGCGTCAAAATGGCAGGGCGAGGCGGTTGCGTCGCGCTGGCCTATTGTGCGCGGCACCGCCAAATGCGTCGATCAGCTGCGCATGGCTCTTATGCAAGTCGAAACGCCAAAGGGCCGCGTCTGGTTGGTCTCGATGCACCAACGCTGGCCGTGGCCAAGCACTCAGGCTACGGAAAAGCAGCGGTTTCTGGACATCATCAAAGGTCTGGAGGGTGAAGTCATTATCGCCGGTGATTTCAATATGGTCCCCTGGTCTCATACGTTGCACGAATACGAGCTTGCAGCAAACGCCAGATTAATCCCCGGATTTCGCGGCAGCTATCCATTGACTTGGGATGTGTTCTGGATCCCGATCGATCATGTGCTGTTGGGCAATTCCTTTCGCGGTACAGCAGAGATGCGCGATTTTTTCGGCTCGGACCATCGCGGTATCGTCGGACGGTTCAACATCATGGGCGACGCTTGGGTTCATGACAGCTCCACACCTGCCGGTTCAAGCGGATAGGTTGTCAGGGTTTCAGTGCCGTCATCGGTGATTAAATCCTGATCTTCGAGCTAGATGGAGAAATCATTTTCTGTCGTTTTTACATGTGTCTTGCGGTTTAGAACACCAGAACTGTACGGATATCCACGTCTTTGTGCAGGGTTTGATGCACAGGACATTTGTCGGCGATTTCTAGCAGGCGGTCACGCTGGGTCTGATCGAGATCACCTGACAGGTGAATGCTGCGTTTAAACGTATCGATCTTGTTTGGGGCCGCCGCGCAAGTTTCACAGTCCGCGGCGTGGATTTTGTCATGGGTGACATCGACAAGGACATGCGTCAGTGGCCATTTTTTACGCCGCGCATACATGCGGATTGTCATCGACGTACAGGCCGCAAGCCCGGCTGACAGGAATTGATAGGGTGTCATGCCCCGGTTGGTGCCGCCATAGGTGATCGGTTCGTCTGCCAGTGTGTGATGCAACGGTCCGGCCGTGATATCCTGCAAAAAACCGGTCGTGTCAGCCTCGGACGACCGAACGACGCCTTCAGGCGCGCCAATGGGTGCCGATGTCGCGATCAAATCAAGGTAACGGCTGGACCACGCGGCGATAACCTCGGCGGCATATTCCGCATCGTCGGCATTGGAGACCAAATGATCGGCCCGATCAAGCGTGACAAAGCTTTTGGGATGTTTGGCGGCCTGAAAGATTTCGGCGGCGTTTTCAATGCCGACAGTTGCGTCTATTGGCGAATGCAGCACCAGCAAGGCGCGGCCAAGTTTCGCGATGGCAGGCAATAATTTCTCTGACTTTACGTCGTCTACGAAGGATTTTTTGATGGTAAATGGCCGTCCTGCCAAACGAACTTCTGCTTCGCCGTTTGCGTCAATCTCGTCCAGCGAGGAGCCAAAGTTATGGACAACATGGCTCGGATCAGACGGGGCACCGATGGTTACAACACCCCTGACAGAAGGAATTTTGCCAGCTGCGCGCAGCACCGCCGCACCGCCCAGCGAATGGCCGATCAACAGTTGCGGTGCGTCTGTCGTCTTGGCAAGGTACTGCGCCGCCAGAACCAGATCCTGTACGTTGGACGAAAAATTTGTGTTCGAGAACTCGCCGTCGGAATGGCCCAAGCCAGTGAAATCAAACCGCAGGACCGCAATGCCCATGCTGGCCAGCCGCTGGGCAATGCGCCTTGCCGCGGGAATATCCTTGGAACAGGTAAAGCAATGCGCGAAAATCGCAGTTGCCTGTATCTTGCCGTCCGGGAGGTCCAGACGTGCAGCCAGAGAGTGGCCAGAATGACCTTTAAATTCTACTTTGCCAATCGGGAGGACAGATTTCATCGCAGGCATCCTTTCGCAATGCTGTAATGTGCGGCGGGCCTGCGGGTTTGGCAAGGTTATTGCCATGTGTGTCACGGTGAAGTGAGACAGCGCGATAATTGTGCGAACCGCACCAGCTTGGGCTTGGCGCTGTGCGCCATCACGGTTAGGGTGTTGGAATGAAAACCAAATTCGATCAAATACGCCTGACAAAGCCAGCCAGAGCCGTGCGACTTGCTGTTGTGTTTATCGCACTTGGGTCCGGTGCGATGGCTGCGGGCTATACCGATCGGGGCCAATGCAGCTTGTTGGTTAAACCGCAAGACGCACGGCGGCTTCAGATCGTGGTTCAAGAGCCTTGTCTGCGCCAATTCGGCAGCGGCACCGGCGTGTTTGGGATTACCTATTTATTCGAGACTGGGCGTAAAGTTGCGGTGTTGGCGGAAAATTACAATGGTGATGATTTTATGGAATACTTGTTGGACAACAAGCCAGCGGTCCCGCATGCTGAGCCGCCGTTTGACAATGATGAATGTTTTGCAGCGGCTGGTCCTGCGGGGCTAACAATGCTGTGTTTTAAGGGTCTGGACGATGACGAGGGACGTGAGGAATGAAGTTGCGTATTAGGTTTGGAGCAGCCATTGCCGCATTGGCGATCATGGCGGGCGGTGCATGGGCAGACGTTGACAGGGGTTTGGCGGCCAAGGCGCAAGAGAATTTCCCAGCGGCATTGCGCGAGTTTCGCAAATCAGCCGATGCCGGTGACGCACGCGGCATGTTCAATCTGGCAAAGATGTATTTGTACGGCGAGGGCGTGCCTAAGGATCGCGAGGTTTATGCCGACTGGATCCGGCGCGCGGCAGAGGATGGGTTTGCCGAGGCGGAAAACTCTATGGGCTGGATATATACCCACTGGCGCGACCGGCCCGTGGTCGGGTTTCAGTGGTATCTGCGCGCCGCAGCGCAGGGCAATGTCGACAGCCTGTCCAACGTCGCCTACGGCTACGAGCACGGCTTTGGCGTCGACGCCAACGGGGCCAAAGCCATTGAGTTCTACACGCGAGCGGTGGATGCAGGACTGCCCACTGCCGGATATCAAATTGGCGTCATGCATTACAGCGGCGAGGTCGTACCAAAGGACTTTGCCAAGGCTGCCGAATATTTCAAACGTGGCGCTGCGCAAGAACACGCGAAATCAGAATTTTTTCTGTCTCATTTGTATTACCATGGCGAAGGCGTGGAAACCGACTTTGATGCTTATGAGGATTATCGCCGCCGATCGGCGCGACACGGATACATCCGCGCCCAGTTGGAACTGGGCGAATATTACGCCGGTTTTTTTAGCAAAAGCTTTCAGACCGGCGCCCAGTGGTATGAGATGGCGGCCAAGCAAGGATCGCTCAAGGGCATGGTTGGCCTGTTGCAGGCCTATCGCCGTGCGGGAGAGGCTGGCGAGCCGGAGCTAAAAACCGAACTGACCTATGAGCATTGGTTGGAGCAGGCGGCAGAATATGGCGATGGCGAGGCCGCATGGGAAATGGCGGCTTTGGTGTTCGCGGGCACAGGGTTTGACAAGGACGAGGCGCGGGCGGATGAGCTTGTCACTGTCACTGTCACTGTCACTGTCGCGGTCAAGGACAACTATCCCGATGCGATGCGCTGGAAGGGCGTAAAGCGGATGCAAGACGCCAAGTCTCGCGACGAGTTTTTGCTGGGGTTCGAGCTGATCTACGGGGCTGCGGCACAGCGAAACACCGGCGCGATGCTGACCCTGGCGCAGATTTTCAGAGAGGGAAATGCGGTTGATAAGGATATTCGCGTTGCCTATCTGTGGGCGTTGGAGGCCAGACGAAACGGATATGGAACCGGATCTGACCAAGTGGAGGCATATTTGGCGCAGTTTACACCCGAAATTGACCCGACCGTTGCCTATGAGACCCGCAATTACTTTGACAACTGCCGTTCGTTTTACGCCTGTGTTCTGGACGAAAGTGAATTCACCGACGAACTGAAAAACACGCTTAGAAAATACACGCCCGACTATTATGAATAGGGCCCGTTTGTAGGATTGAAATGATCCGTATACCGCAAGAATTCAAGCAGATTTGCCAAGACCGCCTGCCGGAGTATTCGGCGCGATTTCCGGCGCCCGGACTGCCCGGAACCCGACCGGTGAGCGTGGATGACTGGTTGATGCGCGATGACGCATTTGATCAACAGCTGGCCTTTCGCGCGTGGTTGATAGAGCAGCACAGATCTGGGGTCATTGCGCAAATGTCCGGGGCACAGGCGGCAGCAATCGAGCTGTTGGATATGGTCGTCGATCAGGTCGAGGGTGAACCTTGGGCGCAATGCTCTGGCGCGGGGCAGGCGGGGCCCGATCACCACGATCCATTGGCGGCGCTGGGACATTTGGTGCAGGAGGATTTCTGTATCCTGCAAAGGCAGGGCGCGCAGCATGTGCTGACAGCGGCGCTGTTGTGCTTTCCGTCCAGTTGGTCGCTGTCCGAAAAAATAGGCCGACCGCTGACGGGTATTCATGAACCGGTCGACAGCTATTCACCCCGGATGGGCGCGCGGGTGCAGCGGATGTTTGACGCTGTCCGACCCGGAACGGTGCTGTGTCGAACCAACCTGTTGCACTATGTTGATCCCTGTTTGCATCACCCCAGAACCCAAGCAAACCAGCGCAAAGTTACGCCCGATACGACACCGGACTTTGTCAGGGTCGAGCGCCAGACCATCCGAAAATTGCCAAAAACGCGGGCAGTAGTGTTTGGTATTCACAGTTTTGTAGTCCGTGTTTCCAGTAACAAAAATTGAAAAAATACAATAAAATTGATGGCATAGTGAATGTATACTATTGAAACTCCATTTTCCCAGCCAATCCACCTTGGCAACCGTGCCAAAATACCGAAATTGGCGTAAGCTCTGACGGTATCAAGACCGGAGGTGGGCATGTACCAAGAAACCATGAACAGCCAATTTATCCTTGGCCAAGGATCAATGTACGAGCGGATGCGCCGCGCCGCGCAAAACTTGCTTGATCCATTCATTTTTCACGCAGCTTTGGTTTATAGCGATGCAGGCCGAACGGTTCTTGGCGATGCGCACCGTGAATATCTGGACATTGGTCAGCGTTTTGGCCTGCCGATGATTGCGACCACGCCGACGTGGCGTGCGAATACCGACAGGGTCGCGCAGTCAGATTTTGCCGATAGGAATGTTAACCGTGACGGCGCCCAGTTCATGCTGGACTTGCGTGACAGCTATGGCCCCGATGCGGCCCCGATCCTGATTGGTGGCATCACTGGTCCCAAAGGCGACGGTTACCTGCCACAACAGGCGCCGTCCGCGCAACAGGCGGAACGGTTCCACAATCCGCAGATCGAGGCGCTGGCAGAAAGCGGTGTCGATTTCCTGATTGCAAAAACACTGCCGTCCTTTGACGAGGCACGCGGAATTGCCCGGGCAATGGCGCGCAGTGAACTGCCCTATGTTTTAAGCTTTGTTGTGCGACCCGATGGTGCCATTCTGGATGGCACGCCTCTGGCCGATGCCATCGCCTGCATTGATCGCGAAACTGACCACCCGCCGGACAGCTATAACGTAAACTGTGTGCATGCGTCGGTCTTTGCCGCGGCGATAAAAGCAACAAACAGACAGGACCCGTCCACGGCGGCGCGTATTGGCGGGCTCGACGCCAATACGTCGTCGAAATCACCCGAGGAATTGGAAGGTCTGGAGGAGTTGGATACCGAAGCCGCCGAAGACTTTGGCAAAAACCTGTGGGCCTTGCACACAGATATAGGAACAAAATATCTCGGCGGTTGTTGCGGGTCATCCACCGAGCATATTGCCGCACTGGCATCGTGCAGTATTGGCGGCGCGCGCAGCTCGGAACTTGTTGATTGATCCAGACAAAAATACAGCGCCGTTATCTTGGGGCAATACGCCAAAATCCGGGTCATAAAGTTCGTCGAGGATGGGACGCAGCGCTGGATTGCGTGACATCACAAGCGCAAGCGCAGGCGCCGACCATTTTGGCATCCTATGCGCAGGCAACTGTCTTGCGCATCAGTTATTGATCGTTTGAAGCGGCTCAAGCCAGCGGAATAGTCGCGCCGCGTTCACACCTAGATCTGATCTGCCAAAGCGCAGTCGCGATAAGATCACAAGGTCCGGACCAACTTGTTTCACCGTGATGTAATCGGGAAAGCCTAGGCCCCGCGAGCGCGTGACATAGGTAATATGCCCCGTGGCTACGCTCCCTGCCAAAACACGCACCCGCGGCGCGGCTTGGATGATTGCATCGAAAGCTGCCAAATCGCCTGTCACTTGGTGCAACACGCCGCCGCGCCCTGGATCAATCGCGTCGGATGGGTCGACATGCCAGCGCTCCGGATTGCTGGGGGCAAGTCGGATATAGGCCGCAAATACCATGACCAAGACGAGGAGCAAGAGCAGCAGTTTCATTGGTCGGTTCCATTTGAGTTATAGATCAGACGCCCGATAATTTTTCGGGCGCAGAATTCATTGGGCTGAGCACCCAATGCGATGCCCCAGACCGGCGCTTGGCGCACAGGACCGAAGCATCACATTGCCAACGCCTAGACGACAGTGACCACAATCTTGCCAACAGCCCGTCCGGTCGCCAAACGATCATATGCAGCCGAGGTTTGATCCATTGAATAAACGCTGTCAATAACCGGCTTGACGATACCGTCGCTGATTAATGCACCAAGCTCGGCCAACATTTTTCCGTCGGGTGACATGAAAAACGCTTCAAACCGGACATTATGTTTTTCGGCAAGCCCGTCAGTGTCCTGTCCTTTGATCGAAATCAGGGCACCGCCCTTTTTGAGAACTTTGAAAGAGTTGGCCAGTGCTTCGCCACCCAGCATGTCGATCACAAGATCGTAGTCCGAGATTACCTCTTCAAATTTTGTCGTTTTGTAATCGATGACCAGATCAGCGCCCAGGTTTTTAACCAGTTCGGCGTTTTTCGTGCTGGTGGTTGTGGCGACATAGGCACCAAAATGCTTGGCGATCTGGATGGCATATGTGCCAACGCCGCCAGATCCCGCGTGGATCAGAACTTTTTGACCTTTTTGGAGATTACCCTTGGTAATCAGCGCCTGCCAGGCTGTCAGACCGGCCAACGGAACTGCGGCGGCGTCTGTGTAGCTTACATTCTCAGGTTTAATCGCCAGTTCGTCTTCTTTAAGGCGCGCGAATTCGGCAATCGCGCCAGCGTCCTGTTGATTTGGACGTGCAAAGACAGCATCGCCAACCTTGATGTTTTGGACATCCTTGCCAACTTCGACAACGTCGCCCGATACATCGTAGCCCATCACATGCGGGAAGGTGAGCGGTATGAAGTCTTTCATATAGCCGGCGCGCAAGATGTTATCGATCGGGTTTACGCTTGCGGCATTAACTTTGATCAGAACCGCATCGTCTTGCAAGACCGGTTTGGCGATCTCGGCAATTTCAACAACGGCAGCGTAGTTTTGGAATATAGCGGCTTTCATAGTGTACCCTTTGCTTTCATTAAGTGTTGAACATGCAGATAGCACCGGGACGCCGCCGTGATAACGGCTCGATATTCACACTCACTTATGCCAAAAAGGCAATAATCGAAATTGACTGGGGTAGTTCATGGATCGGCTTCGCGCTTTACGGTACTTTGTGAAACTGGCAAACACGCTGAACTTCAGCGCAACCGCAGATCATTTTAGGGTGCCAGCCTCCTCGGTCTCGCGCCGTATCAAGGATCTGGAAGGCGAGCTTGGGGCGGCGCTGTTTGAGCGAACGACGCGGTCTGTGCGGCTGACTGATCTGGGAAAACTCTACCTCAGCGAAGTCACCGGTGCGCTACAGTCGATCGAGATCGCAGACGAATTGGTCGGTACGCAATCGCGGGCGCCGTCGGGCATGTTGCGAATTACCGCGATGCCGGGATATGGCGAACGGTTTGTTCTGCCGGCATTGGACCGGTTGCGTCTTCTGTATGAAGATATTGATTTTGATGTGAACTTTACCGATCAGGTGATCAATCTTTCGGGCAATGACGTCGATATTGCGATCCGCGTGGCGTCAACCTTGCCGGATCAAGTTGTCGCCCGTCGTCTGGGCGATCACGAGTTTGTTCTGGTGGCGTCACCGGATTACATCGCGCAAAACGGTGCACCTCAAAGCTCAAACGACCTGAGCGACCGCTCGGTTATTATGTATCGTGCCCCGCACGGAATTCTGGATTGGCTGGTGCTTCGGGACGGGGTTTGGAAACCGGTTGAGCTGACCCCGAGATATGTCACCAACCACGCGAAATCGCTGCTCGAAAGCGTTATCGCCGGGCGCGGTATTGGGTTCCTCCCGCGTTGGGGGGTGGCCAAAGATATCGAGGCCGGAAGGTTGCGGATACTGGATCTGGAGGACGGGCCGCTTTCGGTCAGCGGTAGCGCCAAAACGGGTGTGTACTTGCTGTACCACCCGCCAAAATTCCGGTTACAAAAAATCAGGGTAACAGTCGATTTTCTGCTCGCGGAACTGCGCAGTGATCCAAGCAAAACCTGATACCGTGGCCGGCGCCTGCCGCGCCGTCGCGATGACCGAGTGCGCAAGGAATTCGACCCGCAATTCGTCCCTGACACCGTCTAGCGCGAGGCCGTCTAACGCGAAGGCGTATCGATAAAGACCAACGGAGCGGGTATGCTTTCACACGTTGTTTGGTCGCACACCGATCGGGTCTCTGGATTTGGCAACTTTGATGATTTCAGCCTGCATTTTCGGAAATTAGACCGGCAGCAGATATGGGGCCAGTCCGCTGGACCGCAGGTGTTCACAGGCGCGCGCCGGATAGTCGGTGATGATGCTATCGACGCCCAGACCGATCATCCGGTCAAAGTCTGCAATCTCGTTGACGGTCCAGGCGAAGGTGACGAGCCCAATTTCCCGGGCTACATCCACATCTTTCTTGGTTAGATTGCTAAAATGGGGCGCCCAGATTTTTCCGCCTGCCTCCAAGATCAACTCGGGCAGCGATCTATCCCTTAATGCGTTGGCAAACGGACCCATCCAAGGCGACCCCGGATAGATAGTATTTCCGGCATTCTGGTCCAACGGTCCAACTCTGGACAGATATGAGGTCGCGATATTGGGCGCCGCGCGCTGAAATTCTAGACACACATTCCAATCAAAACTTTGCACTGAAACCCGCCGTTCCATACCAGCGTTGCGAATGCCGGCCCAAAGCTGTTGCACCAGTTCCGGAATTGGCGCGGTTTCACCGGCGTTGAGAGGATTTGATTTCACTTCGATATTTAGCCAGACCGACAAATATTCGGGATGATTCATTAGAGTGAAAAAATCCACAAGCGTCGGAATAACAGCACACTCAAGCGCGCGCTGTTGGCTAAAACGCTTTTGGTGCCCGCTGCCATTCCGACTTTGCCCGACGTTGAAACTTTGCAGTTCCGTCAGGGTCAGGTCCCTAACCTTTATATTGTCAGCGGTGATCCAATTGCCCGCCGCGTTTCGGGTTGTGTCCAGATGCAACGTCGGATTGTGGGTTATCACGATCTCGCCGTCGCTGGTGACAAAAATGTCCAATTCAAGCGATTGAATGCCTGTGGACAGTGCCGATCTAAAACCCTCGAGAGTGTTTTCAGGCAAGTCGCCTCGTGCCCCCCGATGTCCCTGAACATGAATAATACCAGGACGAGAGCGCACCGCGTCCAAAAACAACCAATCGCTCATTGCGTCATCCTTTATTCCGGCGCTGCGTCAATAAATTGCAATTTGCAGTGTTCCGCCCAAAAATTCATAATTGTTGCTTTTTGGAGTAAAACCAACACCAATCTTTGGATCACATTCCAACAGTCCTCGCTATGCGGGGTTAAAGCCGCCTGCCGCTGGCCCCGTCAAACAAGTGGTGCGATTGCGCAGGGAAATTGACTGCCAACTGATCGCCCTCGGACAACTTGCGAATACCCTCCAGCCGAATAACCATTTGTGCCCCGCCGGCAAGCGATCCGTAAACCAATGTATCCGCGCCCAGCAATTCTGAAATAGCCACTACAAAGGGCAGGGATGTGCTGCTTTCGCCCAAGGTGATATGTTCTGGCCGAATGCCAAATGTCACTGACTGCCCAACCGCGTGCGTGTGCGCCAGCGAAACTGAACTGCCACCCTTGATGGTCACCGATTTCCCATCATCGGACACCATTGCCGGCAGCAAATTCATTGACGGCGACCCAATGAACCCAGCCACAAACGCTGTTTCCGGCTTTTCGTAAATCTCTATCGGCGTCCCAAGCTGTTCAACATATCCAGCATTCAGCACCGCCAATCGATGGCCCAGTGTCATTGCCTCAACTTGGTCATGGGTCACGTAAACGCTGGTAATGCCAAGGTTCTCTTGCAAACGCTTGATCTCCAACCGCATTTGAACACGCAGTTTTGCATCAAGGTTTGACAAGGGCTCGTCGAACAGGAACACACTGGGCTGGCGCACGATGGCGCGGCCCATGGCAACCCTTTGCCGCTGTCCACCCGACAGCGCGCGTGGCTGACGGTCAAGATAGTCATCAATCTCCAGCAATTTGGCGGCGGCTCTCACCCGGCGGTCAATTTCATCTGTTGGTATTTTCTTGATTTTCAGCCCGTAAGCCATGTTTTTGTAAACCGTCATATGCGGATACAGCGCGTAATTCTGGAACACCATCGCGATGTCACGTTCCGCTGGTTCCAGCTTGTTGACGACACGGTCTCCGATTGAAACGTCCCCGGAAGTGATGCTTTCCAACCCTGCAATCATCCGCAACAGCGTCGATTTTCCGCAACCAGACGGGCCAACGATAACCACAAATTCACCGTCATTTATCTGCCAGTCAATACCGTGGATGACATCAATCTTGCCATAGGATTTCTTCACGTTTTTCAAGGTAATGGTCGCCATAGTAAAATCCTATTTTTCAGTTTCCGTCAGACCTTTGACGAACATTTTTTGCATTGAAAGAACCACGATAATTGGCGGCAACATCGCCAAAAGCGCTGTCATCATAATCAGGTGCCAATCGGGGGCTTGTTCGGCGGCTTCCAGCATTTGTTTAATGCCCATGACCACGGTGAAATAACCGGTTTCTGTGGTAATCAGAAGCGGCCACAAATACTGGTTCCAGCCGAAAATAAACATAATCACAAAAAGCGCCGCAATATTTGTGCGCGACAGCGGGATCAGGATATCCCAGAAAAACCGCATAGGGCCTGCACCGTCAACGCGCGCGGCCTCTAGCATTTCATCGGGGATGGTCAGGAAGACCTGGCGGAACATGAATGTGGCTGTGGCCGATGCAATCAGCGGGATCGACATGCCCCAATACGAATTCAACATATTTAGATCAGCAACAACTTTGAATGTCGGAAAAATACGAACCTCTACCGGTAACATCAGGGTGACAAAGATCATCCAGAAAAAGCCCATACGGAACCGAAAGCGAAAATAGACAATCGCAAAGGCGGACAGGAGCGAGATCGAGATTTTACCAACCGAAATCATCAACGCCATTAACAAGCTGTTGGCCATCATCAGCCAAACAGGGGTGGCGCTTGCGGTGCCAACACCCTCAAACATAACGGTTTTTAGATTTATGAAAAATTGATTACCAGGCCAAAGCGGCAATGGGACTTGGGTCATGCGCGCGGCCTCGTGGGTCGAGGCCACAAACGTGATCCAAACGGGAAAAGCAACCAACGCGACGCCAAGCACCAAAATAATGTGCGCCAGCAGGGTTACAAAGGGACGATTTTCGATCATCAGTATTCGACCTTTCGCTCAATATATCGGAATTGTACCACCGTCATGACAATGACGATCGCCATCAGAATTACCGACTGCGCGGCGGAGGACCCAAGATCAAACGCAACCGAACCATCATACCAAACCTTATAAACAAGGATCTCGGTGGCGCGGTACGGGCCGCCCGATGTGATGGCGTGGATAATGCCGAAAGTGTCAAAAAACGCGTAAACGATGTTCACAACCAGCAGGAAAAACATGGTTGGCGTGATAAGCGGGAAAATAATAGTCCAGAACCGTTTGTACGGGCCAGCGCCGTCAATTGCAGCCGCTTCAATAAGTGGTTTGGGGATGCTTTGAATGGCCGCGACAAAGAACAGGAAATTATACGCCACCTGTTTCCACGTTGCCGCCATCACCACCAATGTCATAGCCTCGCCGCCGTTGAGTTTGTGGTTCCAGTCATAGCCAATGGTGTTCAGCGCATAGGCAAAAATACCCAGAGTGGGATCAAACATGAAAACCCACAGGGCGCCGGCCACTACCGGAGCAACAGCATAGGGCCAGATTAGCAGTGTGCGATAAACGAAAACCCCGCGAATAATGCGATCCACCATTGCCGCCAAAACCAGGGCTATGCCCATCGCCATCGCGGCCACAGAGAATGAGAAAAAAGCAGTGCGCTTGAACGCACCTAGATAATATTGATCGTTAAAAAGCTCATGGAAATTGGAAAATCCGACAAATTCAGTACTCAGGCCAAACATATCTTCGACCAGAAATGACTGATACAGCGCCTGCCCGGCAGGCCACATAAAAAACACCAGCGTCACAAGGATCTGCGGAGCAACCAGCAAATACGGCAGTATCGAAGGGCCAAAATGAACGCGCTTAAGCATGGGATAATCCGTTATTTGAAGAAACTCTGGCCCGGAAACAAGAGCACCGGACCAGAGACTGAATAGACGAACTTAGTTATTCGCGTTTTCGAACTTTTCTAGCAACTGGTTGCCGCGTTTTACTGCGGTATCAAGTGCTTCTTGGGCGGTGGATTGACCGGCCCAAAGTGCTTCCATTTCTTCGTTGATGATATCACGAATTTGCACAAAGTTACCAAAACGAACCCCACGGGAGTTTGGTGTTGGCGTATTCAGGCTGAGCTGAGCAATTGCAGTGTCAGTGCCCGGATTTTTCTCATAAAAACCCTGTTCAGCTGACAAGTCACCGGCAGCCGTGGTAATTGGCACATAACCAGTTTCCTGATGCCACCATGCTTGTACTTCGGCCGAGGACATATAATTCATAAAATCAGCGACGCCAGCATAACTACCTTCGTCTTTGCCGCGCAGCACCCAAAGGGTCGCGCCACCAATGATAGAGTTCTGTGCCGCGTCCGCCGCATCTGTGTCCAATGGCAGCATTGTCTGACCAAACTCAAATTCAGCTTGCGAAACCATGGAACCATAATAAGCGGATGAATTCATCCACATGCCGCATTCACCTGATGTGAACAATGACAGGCTGTCACCACGACGACCACCGTATTTGAACAGGCCGGATGCTTGGCTGTCAGCAATGGATTGGAGCCGATTGGCGGTTTCTTTGTTGTTAAAGACAAAGCGGGTGTCTGTGCCGGCAAAACCATTTTCTTGTGTACCGACCGGGATATTATGCCATGCGCCATAATTCTCGATCATCACCCATGATTGCCAACCGAAGGAATAACCGCATGTCATACCGCTGTCCAACAATGCTTGACCGGCGCTGTTCAATTCATCCCAAGTTGTTGGCGGGTTTTCAATGCCAGCCGCTGCAAATGCATCCTTGTTATACCAAAGGACAGGGGTAGATGAATTAAATGGCATCGACAACAGATCACCGTCTGGCGTCTGATAATAAGACACAACAGCAGGCAGATAAACCGACTGGTCAAAGGCGGTACCGGAATCTTCCATAAGGTCGGAGATCGGGTAAACCGCGCCGTCTGCAGCCATCATTGTGGCGGTGCCAACTTCGAAAACCTGTACGATATGGGGCTGTTCGCCAGCGCGGAACGCGGCAACTGCGGCGGTCATGGTTTCGGTGTAATTGCCCTTGAACGATGGCACGACGGTATAGTCGGATTGGGACTCATTAAACCCAGCCGCGATGCGGTCAACGCGTTCACCATTTGCACCACCCATTGCGTGCCACCAAGAGATCTCGGTTTGGGCTAGTGCGCCAGAAGCAAAGCTAGACACAACGCCTGCCAATGCCAATTTTACTATGGTAGATTTCATTTTTTCCTCCCAAAGAAACTAATCTTGTTGATATCGAGCCGATCATATTGACAGATTCGGCATTAACTATGCCATTAGAGCAAAAATATTTTATAATTCAACTGTTTATTTTCTTCAAAAACTATAGCACAATGTTATAGTTGTCTTGCTATAGGTGTTTTTCGATTAGAAGCAATCAGCGGCAAGTCGTTGATCACCAAAAGAAAAGGATTTTATTGTGGCAATCAGCATGCGGCAACTTGGGGCTTTCAAAGCAGTTGCACAAACCGGAAGTATGACCCGTGCCTCAAAAATATTGGCTATTTCACAGCCCGCTGTCAGTCGTCTGATCTCGAGTTTTTCGGACTCAGTCGGATTTCAGCCTTTTCAGCGATCTGCCGGACAACTCATACCGACCCAAGAGTCTCGCTATTTGCTGGATGAGGCGACACGGTTGCTGGATGGCTTGGCCAACTTTGAAACACTGGCCAAAGACGTAAACCTGCGCAAATCCGGACATTTGGACATTGCGTGTTTGCCTGGCTTTGCAACGTCACTGCTGCCCGACGTTTTGGCCCGCTTTGTAAAAAACAAGCCTGGCGTCACGCTGTCCGTCGAACCTGATAGACCGGAACGTATTCTTGAGTGGATTATCAACAAGCAATATGACATCGGAATTACCGCCGATTTTCAGGGGCATCCGGCAGTCGTCCATAAAATCTTGCATGTACGAACCGTTTGTATTTTGCCGCACGGTCACCGTCTAAGCGCATTAAAAGAAATTAGGCCTGTGGACTTGGCGGGCGAAGGTCTAATTCATTCGAGAAGAGACACTACCTTTTTCAGGGATATTGAAAAAGAATTTATGTCGTGCGGTGTCAAGATCAATTCGCTGGCCGTCATCCGTCAGTTTGGCACAGCTTGTTTAATGGTGGCGAAAGGCGCGGGTGTATCAATTGTCAGTGAAATTGACGCATATGAGTACGAAGACAGGGGGCTGACCATCAGGCCCTTTGTTCCTGAAACGCCACATAAAATGGCAGTTCTTTACCCAGCCCATACGCCTCGCTCGGCGATCGCCCTGGAATTTACAGAGAGTTTTCTCGAGAGCGTATCTCGCTATACGATCAAGTGACGCTGCTTTCTCTAGGCAAACGAACACGCTCAAATTTTCAGGTTCACATCGGTAGATGTTTGGCCAGCTACCGGAATGTAACGATTGGTTACGGGCTTTTCTCTTTGGTTATCCAAGCGATAGCGGACACCGCTTCGTTACGAATGACTGTTTTTGGAGGGCGCAGTATCGCCAAGCAATCCTGATCGATGGGCCGGTAGGGGCCCGTCCGTGTCCAGTCGGAAAAAAAGCCCACACATCTGTGCGGGCTTTATTAAAGGTTTAATCAGGTGGTTTAGCAGCTGTAGTACATGCCAAACTCTACTGGATGTGGCGTGTGCTCGTAGTGGAAAACTTCTTCCCACTTCAGCGCCATGTAGCCTTCGAGTTGAGATTTGGTGAACACGTCGCCAGCCAACAAGAAGTCCATGTCTTTTTCCAACTCGTCCAGAGCTTCGCGCAGCGAGCCACAGACGGTCGGGATACCGGCCAGCTCTTCTGGTGGCAGATCATAGAGATCTTTGTCTTGCGCTTCACCGGGATCAATTTTGTTTTTGATGCCGTCTAGACCCGCCATCAACAAGGCCGCAAAGCACAGGTATGGGTTGGCAGATGGATCAGGGAAACGGGCCTCAACGCGTTTTGCCTTGGGGGATTCTGCCCACGGAATACGCACACAACCGGATCGGTTACGTGCAGAGTAGGCGCGCAGAACAGGTGCCTCAAAGCCAGGGATCAGCCGTTTGTAAGAGTTTGTCGACGGATTGGTCAACGCGTTCAAAGCTTTGGCGTGTTTCAGGATACCACCGATGAAATACAGCGCTTCTTGGGACAGATCAGCGTATTTGTCGCCGGCAAAGATCGGCTTGCCTTCTTTCCAGATCGACATGTTTACGTGCATGCCTGTGCCGTTATCACCATAGATCGGTTTTGGCATAAATGTCGCGGATTTACCGTAGGCGTGGGCCACATTGTGGATCACGTATTTGTATTTTTGCAATTCATCAGCTTGTTTGGTCAGGGATCCAAACACCAGGCCGAGTTCGTGCTGACACGAGGCCACTTCGTGGTGGTGCTTGTCGACTTTCATGCCCATGCGTTTCATGGTCGAGAGCATCTCGCCGCGCAGGTCTTGGGCAGCGTCGATCGGGTTCACAGGGAAATACCCACCCTTGATGCCCGGGCGGTGGCCCATGTTGCCCATTTCGTATTCTGTGTCCGAGTTCCACGACGCGTCTGCTGCGTCAACTTCGTAGGACACTTTGTTGATCGAGTTTGAAAAACGCACGTCGTCAAACAAGAAGAATTCAGCTTCCGGGCCCCAATAGGACTGATCACCGATGCCCGAGGAAATCAGATAGGCTTCGGCACGTTCAGCGGTCGAGCGTGGGTCGCGATCATAGCTTTCGCCTGTGTCGGGTTCGACCACAGAGCAATGGATGCACAGCGTTTTTTCGGCGTAGAACGGATCAAGATAGATCGACGTCGTATCCGGGATCAGTTTCATGTCGCTTTCTTCGATCGACTTCCAACCCGCAATGGACGAGCCGTCGAACATAAAGCCGCCGGTCAGAAATTCTTCGTCGATTTCGTCGTTGATTACGGTGACGTGCTGCAACTTGCCGCGTGGATCGGTGAAACGGATATCGACGTATTCTACGCCTTCATCCTCGATCGTTTTGAGTACATTTTGTACGCTCATGGTTATTCCCTCTTTTGGATTTTACTGCGATTACAGAGCTTCGACGCCGTCTTCGCCGGTGCGAATACGGATAGCTTGTTCAATGGTGGAGACGAAGATTTTTCCGTCGCCGATTTTTTCGGTGCGCGCCGCGCCGATGATGGCCTCAATGGCGCTGTCCAGTTGATCATCGGCCAAAACGACTTCGATTTTAACTTTGGGCAAGAAGTCCACAACATACTCCGCGCCGCGATACAGCTCGGTATGGCCCTTTTGACGGCCAAAGCCCTTGGCTTCGATCACCGACAGGCCCTGTACGCCAACCTCTTGCAAGGCCTCTTTAACTTCGTCCAGTTTGAACGGCTTAATGATGGCTTCGATTTTTTTCATAGGTTTGGCTCCTCAGCTGCGTGGATCACTGGACAAAGGAGCACCATCTTTTAAGATCAAAAGCAATTCGACGGAGCGACGCGGCCAGCTGACCTATAGCGATTTTGAGTGTTGTGCTTAAAAAATAGGCAAAATGCCTAATATTTGACCAAATTGGAAAAATGCCATGACTGAACTGCTGACATCCGCCCAAATGCGCGCCCTTGAACAAGCCGCGATTGCCAGCGGTGACGTGACGGGGCTGGAACTGATGGAACGCGCGGGCAGGGGTGTGGTCGAGGCAATATTCGAGGAATGGCCGGAGCTGGCGATAACGTCCTATCGGGCGGTGGTTTTGTGCGGGCCGGGCAACAATGGTGGCGACGGGTTTGTCGTGGCGCGGTTGTTGAAAGACTGGGGCTGGGAGGTCGAGGTGTTTTTGTATGGCGATGCCGAAAAATTGCCACCGGATGCGCGGGTGAACTATGAGCGGTGGGTGGCTATGGGGGAGGTCGGTCTGCTTGATAGTGCCAACTTCAACATAGACCCAATCGAGCATACATTGTTTGTTGATGCGTTGTTTGGAACTGGATTGACCAGAGAGCTGCCTGCATCGTTGGAGGCGACCGCTGCTCACATAGCTTTGATCTGTGGAGTTTCGCCTAATTTCAAGGCCGTCTCTGTTGATATTGCCAGTGGGATTGATAGTGACGCAGGCGTGGCATTGGGACAGTTTCCATTTTTTGGAGACATCACAGTTAGCTTTCATGCCGCAAAGGTCGGACATTACCTGTGTGACGGGCCAACAACCTGTGGGTCGACAATAGTCAAGCCTATTGGCTTGAAAGACGGTTATGACCAATCAAGGGTCAAGCTAGTGGAGAAATCCCAGTTTGAGTTTTGGCCGTTTAACAAAGCTAACTCTCACAAATACTCCCATGGCCACGCCCTGATCCTGTCTGGTCCTGCCGGTTTTACCGGTGCATCGCGTCTGGCGGCGCGAGGGGCGCTGCGCATCGGGGCAGGGCTGGTGACAATCGCTTGCGAACCCGACGCCTTGGCCGAACATGCGGCTCAGTTGACCTCGATCATGTTAACGCGGGTTGCCGATGCAGGTGTGCTGCAAAAACGGCTGGAGGATGCGCGCATCAACGCCCTGTGTCTGGGGCCGGGGATGGGAGTGAATGCGGCGACCAAAGACATGGTTCTGGCAGCCCTTGCGGCGCGGCGCAACACGGTGCTGGATGCCGATGCCCTGACAGTGTTTGCCGATGCTGCGCAGGACTTGTTCGACGCGCTGCACGAAAACTGTGTTCTGACGCCACATGGCGGCGAGTTTGCGCGGTTGTTCCCCGACATTGCCGAAAAACTCAACGCAACACCCACCAAGGGGCCAGCCTATTCCAAGGTGGACGCCACGCGAGAGGCCGCGGCAAGGGCAGGGTGCGTTGTACTGTTCAAGGGGCCCGATACGGTGATAGCCGCCGCCGACGGGCGTTGTGCGATCAACTCGGCCCACTATGATCGCGCAGCACCTTGGTTGGCGACCGCGGGGTCTGGCGATGTGCTTGCGGGGTTCATCACCGGCCTGTTGGCACGCGGGTTTAAACCGATGCAAGCGGCCGAGGCAGGGGCGTGGTTGCATGTGGAATGCGCCCGCAAATTCGGTCCTGGATTGATTGCCGAGGACTTGCCAGAACAGCTGCCGCAAGTTTTTCGCGATTTAGGGGTTTAGAACGCATTTTCCCCTTACCAATCCCAAAATCCTTTGCTAGAAGGACGCGGATTTGATGCGCTATGCGGCAAATCAAAGTGCGGGTGTGGCGGAATTGGTAGACGCACCAGATTTAGGTTCTGGCGCCGCGAGGCGTGGGGGTTCGAGTCCCTTCACCCGCACCATAAAATACATTTAAGTTATTGATATAAATCAAGTATCACTCTTAGATATTTTTTTCATCCCCCACTTTATCCCCCATTTTGAGTTTACTGCAGACCAGTTTTGAGCCCACACCATCATCTTCATTGATGTAAGCGGATAACAGCCGGACACTTGCACCATAAAATTTTAACCCTGAAAGCCCCTCGAGCGCGCGCGCGAACATGTTGCGTATGTCAACAAAAGGCAACATGGCAACCTTAACAAAACTTAGCAGGCCGCAATGGTAACCCAGGATGACCGTACAGCGGCGTTAGGCCCATTCCCACTCAGGTTACTGTGCAAAAGCAGGCTTTAACCCCTGCCAACTTTTTATGTTTCAACTGCACGCGTAAGAAAGTGACGGGGTGTGGTGTTGCTGGATAAACATTTATTGGGCCACTTCACGTTCAGCCAAATTCAAAAAACCGGACTACAGTGAAATATTCCTACTCGTAAAGGGTTTGAGAGTGCATCCGCCAGTTCTTTACATGCAGCAGCGTTGTCATAGTACCCAAATATTATCGCAACGACTGATACGATAGTCTCATTTTTTATAAGATAGTAGGCGCGGTTTTCCTGGTCAGACCATTCCAACTTTATTGCGGCATCCCTCATAATGCCAACGTTTGAATCTGCATCAGCAAAAATTGCGGACGGTGACAGGCCGAGCGCCAACGCAAGTGAGAGAATAAGTATCCGCATAGAATGTCCTGTCTGAAATAAGCGATAATCTGAAAGATGCTCCAGCTAACCACTTTCGGGCATTACGGTAAACATTGCTGTGAATAGAGTTCAGCCAAAGGAGTTCTTCCGCGGTCCGGGCGCTGTACGCCATCCAGAAACCGCCGGACACTTGCACCTCTCTCCTGTCCGCTTGGCCTTGGCCGTGCATCTGGGCGCTGGGCAGGCGTTGGGTGGGGTCTATGGGGTTAGGCCATTCTAAGCGGGCTGGTCCCAACCTTTAATTTTTCTTAAACCCACTAAGGTCACCCACGTTCTTCCCCAAGTCTTTTCCCGTGTTTGGAAACATGCCTGAATAGACCGCCTAGAGGGTCCGGGTTGTGCGGATCGGCCTCCCAAGCGCGTTTGTTAGCGGCATGAATATCGGTCCAGAAGGCATCCTCATCCGAGTAGTTCTCCCGGCAGTACGTTCCACCACCAACAACGCAAACCAGTTCCGGTTCTCCTGTCTCCGCGCTATTGCGGAAAGTCATTATGCGGCTTGTCCTGG
>CAXMUJ010000238.1:0-4057 GCA_964196455.1 uncultured Myxococcota bacterium
GCCAATAAAGCCAAAATTCCACCCAAGGCCGAGCAAGATCAACGTGCCGAAAAAGTTGGTAAGTGCAATGCCTGACAAAGCAACCAGACCGGCGCATCCAAGGAAGAACAGACCGGCGGCCACAATCCGCTTGGCGCCGAAATAGTCGATCAGGTGGCCGGTAAAGAAGCTTGGGACAAACATTGCCAATACGTGTCCGGTCACAACGTCAGCGGCATTGGATTGCGTAAAACCACATCCGATGACCGCCAACGGTGTCGATGTCATCACCAAGTTCATCAGTGAATAGGATACCATCGCACAGATGATTGCGACGACGATACGCGGCTCTGCGAGCAATTGACGGCGGCTGCGGATTTGGCCGGTTTCTTGGGCATCAGTTGACACAACGGGTATATCCAACGCAAAAAACAGCATTATGCCCAGTATATTAATGACGACGACGGTCAGGTAGCTGCCCAGAAACGGAACAACCATGGCGTCGGATGTCAATTTGACCAAGCCGGGCCCGAGAATGGCGCCAAACAAGCCCCCCGCCATCACATATGATATGGCACGGCTTCTGAATTCGAACGAGGCCGTGTCGGCAGCTGCAAAGCGGTAAAATCCTTGTGCCGACATATAGATGCCAGTGAAATACGATCCTAGAAGAAAGAGCGGAAACGATGCCTGCAACAGGCCGTAAGCCGAGATCAAGGCCCCGATCGCGCCGCCTACACATCCAATTATAAAACCGGCCCGCCGGCCGAACCGTTGCATAATGGTGCTCATCCAAGGAGCCGTCGTCATTGAGCTGAACACAATCATAGTTATTGGCAGCGTTGCGAAACAGATGTTCGCGGCCATCGACTGTCCAGCCAGTCCGGCTATAACGAATATCAGGGACATTTGTGACCCTAAAACCGCCTGAGCGATGATGAGAACGACAACATTGCGGATTGTCCGCGGATCGTTAACCACTGGTGAGTGCACTGTCATTTAACCGCGGTATCTTGGTTCACAACTTGACACAAGATGCTATGAGCGTGGCTCCAGAGAAATATCGATAACATGCGCAAAGCTGCCGCTGTGCGGGCCGTTTATCAAACCCATTGCAGGCACTATTTCACCAGCGGCGTCTGTTGCTTGGAACAGGGCATTACCAGATGCGGAAATCGTGGTCGCATAGTGGAATTCATGGGCGTTTACAGGACTTGACCAAGGTCCGCCGAGCGGGGTCAGTGACCGGTACCCCAAGTTAAGTTTGCGCGTGGCAAAACTGGTTTCCAGCCGCAGCAACCCTAACATTTCATGTCGTGTTCCTTGGGCATCGGTAAGGCCATCACCCATAGCCATGTATCCCCCGCACTCGCCATAAACCCGCGGCGAATTGCGCAGAGCTGATTTAAATGTTTCTGCGGCGGCCAATCGTCCTGCATGCAGCTCCGGATAGCCGCCCGGAAGGATAACCAGATCGTTTTCCGCAGGGGCCTGATTGTCCAGAGGCGAGAAGAAACTGATTTGCGCACCTGCGGCGCTCCAAGCCGAAAGAAGATGGGGATATGCAAAGGCAAATGCCCGATCAGAGGCCAACGCGATACGCTGTGCCGGTGGCGGCAGTTTGACAGGGTTTGTCTGGGGTGGCTGACTTGTCTGTGCCAAAGCGATAACCGCATCCAGATCGACGGATGCCTGGACCAGAGAGGCAGCCGTATCCAGAAAGTTTTCGAGGTCGGGATGCTCGGCTGCCTGAACTAGTCCCAAATGCCGAGATGGCGTTTGAAGCTGGGCTGTGCGGTAGATCGCACCTAACACAGGGATATTTAGGGGGGCAAGTGCATCGCGTATCATGCGTTCATGGCGCGGGCTGCCGAGTTTATTCAAAATGACACCGGCCACATGAACGCGGGGATCAAAATTGGCAAACCCTGACAAGACAGCCGCGGCAGATTGGGATTGCGAGGACACATCCAAAACCAGAACCACTGGCAGCCCAAGAATTCGGGCCAGATCGGCCGTGGCACCCTTGCCACGCGGTGGTGCGCCATCAAACAGGCCCATCGCCCCTTCGATGATCAGTGGCGTGTCGCCTTGCGCCAGCGTTCGAATACGGTCGGCGGGCATGGCCCACGCATCCAGATTCACGCATGTTTTTCCGCTGGCGGCCTCGTGAAAACGCGGATCGATATAGTCCGGCCCGCTTTTGGCAGATCTTACGCTGATGCCCTGTTTGCGCAATGCGCGCAGGATCCCCAATGTAATTGTGGTTTTGCCACAACCTGATCCGGTGGCGGCGATGATTAGGCCGCTCATGAGGCTGTCGCGACAGTATCGCGGCCCAGTGGGTCGGTATCGCGCGGCGGCGTTCCGTCCAGCATCGTCACCCAGTCCAACGCTTGGCGCATCATAACCGATCGCCCGACACAGATGATTGCCGGGGGCTCAAAGCCGCTGGTCGCGATGTCTTGCTCAATTGTACCCAGCGTTGTTTCCAACACACGCTGGTCCGGCTTGGTGGCGTTGGCGACAACAGCGACAGGTTCGCTGGGTAATCTGCCAGCGGCGATCAATTCCGACGAAATTCGCCCGATGTGTTTCATGCCCATATAAATGACGATAACCTGAGATCCCCGCGCAATTCCAGACCAGTCAATTGACCCCGGTGTGTCGCCGGTTTGGTCGTGGCCGGTCACAAAGGTTACGGCTTGATTAACGTCGCGATGGGTGACAGGTATTCCAGCATATGCCAGCCCACCAATACCCGCCGATATGCCTGGAATAATACGCACGGGAATGCCGTGTTGCACCAATGTTTGCGCTTCTTCGCCACCGCGCCCAAAGACAAAAGGGTCGCCGCCCTTGAGGCGCAGCACTTTTTTACCAGCGCGTGCCAATTCGACCAAACGCAAAGAGATGTCTTTTTGCTTTGGTGACGGCTTGCCTCCGCGTTTTCCGGCATAAATCAATTCGGCGTCTGGTGCCGCCCAATCCAGTATCCGCTGGTCAACCAATGCATCGTAAATAATCACGTCAGCCTGATGCAATGCGTTTAAGGCATGCAGTGTTAATAACCCCGGATCACCCGGTCCTGCTCCACATAGCCAGACCCAACCGGAGCAGAGCTCTGGCCAGTCATTCGGGGGAAGTGGATTTTGTTTGTTCATAGAAGCGTTATGCCAAATTGCGGCGGAGTTTCCAAGCGTAACTGCGACTTAAATTCGACGATTGGCGTCAGGGGCGTCTGCGCCTATAGTCGCGAAATGACACGAAAACCCACAGGTGATTTGCGCAGAGGTTGGACCACGGGGGCATGTGCGACCGCCGCAGTCAAGGCGGCGTTGTTTGCGCTGTGGGGTGAGGGATTTCCCGCCGATGTCGGGATCGTTTTGCCCAAAGGTGAAACGCCGCGGTTTCCTTTGGCACACCGAGACCGCGGCGAAAACTGGACCGAAGTTGGAATCACAAAGGATGCCGGTGACGATCCTGATGTCACGCACGGGGCGTTGATTGTTGCACGCGTTTCGCGGTCTGGAAATGGAATTATTTTTAAAGCAGGAGACGGCGTCGGGACAGTAACCAAGGCTGGGCTGCCGATTGGTGTTGGCGAGCCTGCCATCAATCCGGTGCCCCGACAGATGATGATGCAAGTTGTGTCCGACATGGCCGAAAAGTTTGACCGATCCGAGAATATAGAAATCACGATTTCTGTTCCCGGTGGCAGCGAGTTGGCGAAAAAGACATGGAACCCGCGTTTGGGAATTGTAGGTGGCCTGTCGATTTTGGGAACAACGGGGATTGTGCGGCCGTTTTCTTGCGCTGCTTGGATCGCATCAATTCATCGCGGAATTGATGTGGCACGCGCCGGTGGGCAGGATCATGTTGCCGGCTGCACGGGTTCGACCTCGGAAAAGGTGGTGCAGGAACTGTATGGGCTGCCGGATCATGCCATGCTCGATATGGGTGATTTTAGCGGCGGGATGTTAAAATACCTCAGAAAACATCCACTGCCACGTTTGACCATTGGCGGCGGCATTGGCAAAATCACCAAGCTGGCACAGGGTGCGCGTGATTTGCATTC
>CAXMUJ010000239.1:0-3345 GCA_964196455.1 uncultured Myxococcota bacterium
CGTCCTTTTGTTGTTTGTATCGGGACCAATCCTCGCCGGCCCTCCTGCCCCGCTGCTATCATCTGATTTTCTGGAATTCGATCCTGATCAGGCCGCACTGGGACAGCTGTTATTCTATGATAAAATTTTGTCGGGCAACAGGAATATCGCTTGCTCTACGTGCCATCATCCTGATTTCGGAACCGGTGACGGCCTGTCGCTTGGTATCGGCGAAGGCGGTGTCGGGCTCGGGCCCGATCGTACCGCCGGTACAGGCGCAGACAGGATCAAAAAACGCATCCCGCGCAATGCACCGGCGCTGTGGAACCTTGGCGCCAAAGATATCGCCGTTATGTTCCATGACGGTCGCCTGTCGGTCTCGGACACCTACGACAACGGCTTTGATACGCCGGCCGAGGAATGGTTGCCCGACGGGTTGAACTCGGTGCTGGCAGCCCAGGCGATATTTCCGCTGACAGCACAGTTCGAAATGGCCGGAAACCCCAAAGAGAACGAGGTTGCAGGTGCCGTGCATGACCGGATCGACGCCGCCTGGCCTATTCTGGCCAAGCGCGTGCGTATCATTCCAGAATACGGTGAAAAATTTGTTGCGGCTTTCGAGCATGTACTAAAACCGCAAGATGTTGAAATTACAGATATTGCCAATGCGCTGGCCGCCTTTATGGCGACGGAATGGCAAAGCATCGACAGCCCCTATGATCGCTATTTGACCGGTGACACATCGGCACTGAGTGCAGCGCAGACCCGCGGCTTTGACCTGTTCTTTGGCAAGGCCGGATGTAGTGCCTGTCACGCGGGCCCGATGTTGAGTGACCAGAAATTTCACGCTCTGGGCTTGCCGCCCTTTGGCCCCGGACGAACGCGGATGTTTGATCCCATGGTTCGGGATGTCGGCCGCATGGGCGAGAGCAACGACATCGCCGACGCCTACCGGTTTCGCACGCCTATGTTGCGAAATGTCGCCCTGACAGCACCTTACGGCCACAACGGTGCCTATCCGTCACTGGACGGCATTATTCGCCATCACTTGAACCCTGACGACGCCTTG
This sequence comes from uncultured Myxococcota bacterium, assembly GCA_964196455.1. GTDB lineage: Bacteria > Pseudomonadota > Alphaproteobacteria > Rhodobacterales > Rhodobacteraceae > Amylibacter. The sequence goes on from CAXMUJ010000239.1 coordinate 1,049, forward strand.
GCGCGCTGGCGGCCCGAACAGGCACAGCTGGCCGACGCGCCGTGGCTTTCGGATGTTGATTTTATGGTCTGGCAAGATCCGCGTGAATTGGCACGCCAAGCCCGCGCACGCGATATTGAACCGGTCAATCTGTCAGATGCGGAAATCGTGGAATTGGTCGCCTTTTTAAACGCCTTGACCGGAAAATCTGTTGCGTCGCCACCCTTTGGCCAACCCAAACAGGTCCCAAGCGGCCTGTCGTTGGACTAGGGTCTGCGCCTGGTTCTCTAAAAACAGATTGCCATAGCCAATCGGCAGATAGATCCCGCGCCGACACCGATTTTGTCAATTATATTCATGTCCGGACTGCAAACCCTTGCCTCGGGATCAATTAGCAGCGGTAATTTCGCTGGATTGCCCCGGTTTTGATCCAATGATCATCAGAATTTAATGTGGCAAAGGACAAACTAATTTCGTGTTTTGACAAAGCAATTTCTCAATGCGTCGCTAACATAAATTTGAAAACTCAGCGCAGCGGCTATTGATGGGGAAACCATGCAGTTTGGATTGAACGAAGAACAGGACATGATCGTGTCTACGGTCCGGTCATTTGTCGAGAAAGAAATCTACCCGCATGAGGCAGAAGTAGAGCGCACCGGTCAGGTCCCGCTTGAAATTGGCAACGAGATCAAACGCAAATGTATCGACCTTGGTTTTTATGCCTGCAATTTCCCCGAAGACGTCGGCGGGGCTGGCCTGTCGCATATGGACTTCACGCTGGTAGAGCGCGAGTTGGGACGTGGCTCCATGGCCTTGACCCATTTTTTTGGCCGGCCACAAAACATTCTGATGGCGTGTAACGACGAGCAACGCGAGCGCTATCTGCTGCCCGCGGTTCGGGGCGAGCGTATGGATGCGTTGGCGATGACCGAACCCGATGCGGGATCGGATGTGCGTGGCATGCGTTGTGCGGCCGTCAGGGACGGTGGTGACTGGGTCGTCAATGGGACAAAACACTTTATTTCCGGCGCAGAACACGCTGATTTCTTTATTGTTTTCATCGCAACCGGCGAAGATCAAACACCCAAAGGTCCGAAAAAACGGATCACAACCTTTTTGGTCGACCGCAACACACCCGGGTTCGAAGTGCGCGACGGCTATAACTCGGTGTCGCATCGGGGCTACAAGAATTGTATTCTCTACTTTGACGACTGCCGATTGCCAGACGCGCAGGTTTTGGGCGACGTTGACGGCGGCTTTGCTGTAATGAACGACTGGCTGTATGCCACGCGTCTGACGGTTGCGGCCTTTAGTGTTGGTCGGGCCCGCCGGTGTTTCGACTATGCGTTGAACTATGCCGCCGACCGGAAACAGTTTGGCCAACCGATTGGCAAATTCCAAGGCATCGGATTTCAGATTGCAGACATGATAACCGAGATTGATGCCGCGGACTGGTTGACCCTGGCATCGGCTTGGCGGCTGGACCAGAAACTGCCGTCAAACCGCGAGATTGCCTCCGCCAAGCTCTATGCCTCTGAAATGTTGGGCCGCGTGACCGATACAACCTTGCAAATCTTTGGCGGAATGGGCCTGATGGATGACTTCCCGATCGAACGGTTCTGGCGCGATGCGCGGGTCGAGCGGATATGGGACGGCACGTCGGAAATCCAACGCCATATCATCAGCCGCGACCTGTTGCGACCGTTGGGGGCCTAGATGACGGCGGACCTGTCCCGTCTGTTCCGTCCGCGCAGCATCGCCGTGATTGGTGGCGGTGCCTGGGGGCGAAATGTGATCGAGCAATCGCAACGGATGGGATTTACCGGCGATATCTGGCCCGTGCACCCCAAAGCATCGGACATGGCAGGATTGCCCTGTTTTAGCGATATCGACAGCCTGCCAGCAGCACCTGATGCCTGTTTTATCGCGGTGAACCGGTTTGCAACGGTCGACATCGTGGCCAAGCTAAACGCCATGGGGGCCGGTGGGGCGGTGTGTTTCGCCAGCGGATTTCAAGAGGCAAGTGTCGAGGATCCACAGGCGGCCGAATTGGCTCAAAACCTGAACGCAGCAGCCGGAGACATGCCGATCCTGGGTCCGAATTGCTACGGGTTTATCAACTATCTGGACGGGGCGCTGTTATGGCCCGACCAGCATGGCGGCGAAAGAGTTGATCGCGGCGTTGCCATCATCACCCAGTCGTCCAACATCGCCATCAGCCTGACGATGCAGCGACGCGCCCTGCCGATCGCCTATATCGCAACGGTCGGCAACCAGTCACAACAAAGCCTGTCCTCTATCGGGGCCAACCTGTTGGC
>CAXMUJ010000240.1:0-3072 GCA_964196455.1 uncultured Myxococcota bacterium
CAAACGCCGCCCCAAGGTTGTCATATCGCGCGCAGTCGACAAATGTCCGGCGCGGGTCAATCCGTGGGCATTTTTGAAAGTTGTCCGCTTCATTCCCATTTGCAGGGCGGTCGCGGTCATCCGTTTTGCAAATGCGCTCTCGCTGCCGGCGATGGCTTCGCCCAGTGCGGTGGCCGCGTCATTTGCTGATTTCACGGCAGCTGCGCGGATCAAATATTTGAATTGAATTTTCTGACCGGCCCGCAGCCCCAGTTTGGACGGCGGTTCCGATGCGGCGTTCTTGGAAATCGTGATGACCTTGTTGAGGTTAATTTGGCCAGATTCCACGGCCTGAAACGCCAGATACAATGTCATCATTTTGGTCAGAGAGGCTGGATGGAGCCGCGTATCCGCGTTGCGCGAATGCAGGACCTCGCCTGAACGGGCATCAACCACAAACGCAGCATAAGGCGCAGCATATGACATGCTGACCAGACTCAAATACAATGCGGCAAATATTGCCCCTAGGAATGCCTGTGTGCGCACCGGTTTCTCCGACGTCTGCTGTTAACCTGCTCGTGCCGCCTGTGTTGACGGCTTATTTTGTTATTCGACCACGGTAACACGGCTGGAATCCACAGAAAACCTTTTATTTTCAAGGGCAAAACAGGTGCCCCTTGCACAACACATGTCTATATGTGGTAGGTTTCGGACAAAATTTCACTACAAGTTGTGATTTTTCCCTGCTTTTTGCGACGGACCGACCCCATAAACTTGTGAACAATTTGATCAATCACCTCTTTTCTGTTGCGCATGTCACGATATATAAAGGGCAACGAAGCTTCGAAGTCTGGAATCCCCATCAATGTTTGAAATTTTGGCAAACGACACCGATCCAAACGACGATCCGGATGCGGCGCTGGCGCTCAAAACCAAACCAAAGACCGAAAAACCGCCACTGTACAAAGTGCTGTTGCTCAATGACGACTACACGCCAATGGAGTTTGTCACCCATATCTTGCAGCGGTTTTTCGGTATCAGGGAAGAGCTGGCACAACAGATCATGTTGACCGTACACATGAAAGGTCTTGCCGTTGTCGGAGTGTTCCCGCACGAGATCGCCGAGACCAAAGTCACGCAAGTGATGGATTATGCGCGCAGGCACCAACATCCATTGCAATGCACTATGGAAAAAGAGTAAGCCGTCACAGTCTTGGCCCGACGGCCATAGCACCACATATCCTTCTTTCTCAGGAACGCCGATGAACGAACGTCTGTCACTGCCATTCGATACCGGAGCCATTGATGTCGCCGATGGCGCAACTGTTCTGGCACTGCGTGCCAATCCTTGTGCGCTGTACAATCAGTTTGGCGACCGCCTGACCTGTGTGCAGGGGATGAAACCCGTTGCACAGCGGTTGTCGGCACACGGATTAACCGTTGTGCAGGACATCCCACAGGACACAACACCCCAGATCGTCATCGTCGAATTGACGCGCTCCAAGGCGGAAAGCCTGGCCTTGGTCGCGCAAGGCTATGCCGCCGTCGCAATGAACGGTGTTTTGGTGATTGACGGGATGAAGACCGACGGGATCGAGAGCGTTTTGAAGATCGTCAAGCAACGCCATGCCGTCCAGCCGCCCCTGTCAAAGGCCCATGGCAAGGTATTTTGGCTGACCAAAACCGAAAACACCAATCCGTTCGCCGACTGGGCCGGCGCCAGTGTTGCCACGCCAAATGCTGACGGGTTTTTGACGGCTGCGGGCATGTTCAGCCCCGATGCCTCGGATGCCGGTTCCGGGCTGTTGGCCGAAACAATCGGCACGTTGCTCAAAGGCAAAGGTGCTGATTTAGGCTCCGGCTGGGGCTGGCTGTCACACCAGGTATTGGCCCGGAACCTTGCCGTCACGGCGCTAACCGGATATGAGGCCGAACACTCGGCACTTGTGTGCGCCCAACAAAACGTTGTTGACCCAAGGGCGGATTTTCTGTGGGCCAATGTTATTGGCATGACCGCTGCGGCTGATCACGATTTTGTAGTAATGAACCCGCCGTTTCACCAGTCTCGCAAGGCCGACCCCGAACTTGGGCGACAGTTTATCCAGACGGCAGCACAGATGTTGCAGCCCAAAGGCACACTGTGGATGGTCGCCAACAAACAGCTGGCCTATGAAGCGACGTTGAATACCTGTTTCACCAAATGGGACTATGTTGTGCAAACACCCCGTTTCAAAGTGGTCAAGGCCAGCCGGCCCAAACGTCAGCGTTAGCACCACCAAAACACTCGCCACGGCCAGATGTTTACACTAGCCTGAGCTTAACGGGAATCACCAGCAGGGCAGATATGTCATTCACAATCACGGGTAAAACAGCCATCGTCACAGGTGCTGCGAACGGGATCGGGCTGGCCATTGCCAAGCATTTCGCCAGCATCGGTGTCAACGTAATGATGGCGGATATGGACGAAATCCGGCTGGACGCCGAGGTCGCGGCACTGGGTCTGGACAACGTCAGCAGCTTTGCCGGTGATCTGCGCCAGAAACTGACCATTGCCAATTTGTTGTCGGCAACTCTAGATACTTTTGATCGCGTCGATATTCTGGTGAATGCATCACGGCAATTGATGACATCCAGTGTTCTGGACCCCAAAAATGACGGGTTTGAAACCCTGTTCAAGCAAAACGTTCTGGCAAATCTGCGGCTGACACAGCTGGTGGTCAAACGCATGATCCTGCAAGCGGAAAATGATGCCCCAGAGAGCGGTGACAAACCGGCCTGTGTGGGAACCGTTGTCAACCTGAGCTCTATCGCATCGGAACGCACGCATCCCGATCTGCTGGCCTATTCCGTAAGCTGTGCGGCCTTGAACCAGATGACGCGTTCGCTGGCGGTCAGCCTTGCCAAGGATCGCATCCGGGTCAATGCTGTTGCCATCGGGTCCGCCATGAGCGCCTATCTGAAAGACGAGCTGGAACAGGACGACGGGCTGCGCCAGCGCATGATTGACGTCACGCCGCTGGACCGGATCGCCGAAGCCCGCGAAGTCGCCGAGGTGGTCCAGTTTCTGGCCTCGGACAGCTCGGGCTTTGTCAC
>CAXMUJ010000241.1:0-2246 GCA_964196455.1 uncultured Myxococcota bacterium
TGCCGCGCGTCAGGCAATTAATCTGCACTTGGTGTTTAACATTGTGTTGGCTGTACTGGCTTTGCCTTTGGTCGGACCTGTCACAAGAGCGCTACAAAGTTTCATAGCCGAGAAATCGGCCGCCGAAGTGGCCCTTGAAGCAGCAAGTGCGCTGGATCCGACAGCGCTTGATCGTCCAAACCGCGGTCTGGACTGTGCGGCGCGTGAATTGCTGGGCATGGGCCAAAAAATTGAACAAATGTTGATCGCGGTTGAGCCGTTATATGATGATTGGAACGAGGCCAGTGCCAAGGCCATCAGCAATCAGGACAAAGCGATCAAGAAATCGCATCTAGAGGTGAAATTGTATCTGGCCCAGATTGGACAAGCCGGGCTGGACAAAGACCTTGGTCGGCGGTCGATCGAGTTGGCGTCGATCTCTACCAGTCTTGATGGCGCCTCTGATACGATTGCGCGCATTATGTTAAAACTTGCCCGACGGATGGATACCCAAGGGGTCAAATTTTCCCAGGAAGGGCGCGACGAAATCAAGGATTTTTCAGATCGCGTGTTGGGAAATGTACAATTGGCGCTGAACGTAATGATGAACCAAAATCCTGCCGAGGCCCGTGAATTGGTCGCCGCCAAGGAAAAGGTCAGTCGGGTCGAGCAAAAGCTGCAACGCCACCATCTGGGCCGACTTCGCCAAGGTTTGGTCGATAGCATCGAGTCCAGCAACATCCACCAGGAAACGCTCCGGGCATTGAAACAAATCAATGCATCCTTCGCTACAATTGGCTATCCAATCGTGGCAAAATCCGGTGACCTTTTGAAAAGCCGTTTGGCCTGAGCATACAGGTCCCTAAACACCACCACCGTGCCATACGGGGTAATCTTTGGCTGCCGGCCACTTCAATCACCATTCTTATTCATAACAAATCTCCATCGTTTTCCAATGGATAGCAAGAGTGGTGCCATCTGCTACAAGTTGCAGTAGGCGTTATGGCAACCGATTTTCACGTGTTGCCATATTTTGTTACTGATTAGTACTGGTTGTAACCGGACTTCCAAAAAATCGCATGGGAGCACAGAAACCTTGCATGAAGCTTGCAGCAGAAGCGCCAAATGGGCACACTCGGCCATAGCTGGACTAAAATACTTTTGGGGGGCGCGTGTTAAATCGTAGTTGGATCGCGTTTGTAACAGTTCTTGCATTGATCCTTGCGCTCATGTGCACGCTGTCTGTTCTTCAGTTTGGAGAGATTCAGACCAAATTGCTACAAGATCGACTGGCGGTAATCGCGAATACAACCGCGGGACCTTTCCGCTCGGTTATTGAATTTGGATTGCCGATATCTGCCGTCAGAAACGCTGATGATATTTTGGCCAGAGCCAAGTCCATTGATCCGCTGGTCCAAGATATCCGGGTCTTTCACCAGACCGGCATTGTTGTCCATGCGACCGAAAATTCAGTTCCCGGCCCGATAGCCAAAGAAATAATGTTTCAGCAGAGCATTTCCAAGGAGGATCGTTGGGTCGCCTCTTTTGGTGGGGAATTGTCTGCCGGCCTTAGCCTGTATGGCTCGTCTGGAAACACCATCGGCGGCGTATTGGTTTCGACATCCGCATCCGAACTCGACAGGGCCATCGACCGGGTTTCTCGGGACTTTATTCTGGCGTCCTTTGTTGTCTGGATTGCGTTTTCGGTAATCGGCTACTTTGTTCTCCGGGCTCGGATGCGCATCTTGCAAAGCGGCATGGCGCAGCTCAAAAAAGTGGCCGTCCGGTTCCGGACCACAGAATTGAGCACAGATGAAGTGAGCACAGATGAAGAGGGCGCAGATGAAACTCAAGCCGTTGGACCGATGTCAAAAGGCTTGCTGGCGCGCGAAGTCGTTGGCCTTGAACAGCAATTGGAACGGTCGTTTGCCAACTTCAGTCTTGTCGAAGCCGAGCTGGCAAAAATCGCACCGGACACGGCGAACACGGCAGACCGCGCACCAGATCAGGTGACACCAGGCGATCCGCCCAGAGCCGTTTTGGCCCGGAACACAGGTGGCAAACTGGCCATTGCTGTGGCCCGGCAGGTCGCACCACTTGCGGCTGCTACAATCTTTATTGCCGTAATGGTACTGGGGATTTTTGTTCAGCGGTCCGTGACGGCATCATTTACGCCCGAGTTGACCGCAAGAAGTGCGCTGATCGGTGGGGCAACCAACCAAAACATTCAGCGCGCAATTGACGCCGGTGTCCCGCTTGAAAATCTG
>CAXMUJ010000242.1:0-37982 GCA_964196455.1 uncultured Myxococcota bacterium
TTAGCTGTCCAAAACAGGAGTGTGCGACATGTCGGCAAAACGCAAACGCAGCGGCGGACGGGCAGGAAACGCGCGTCGCGGGGTGACGACAGCCATTGACCAAATGCCCTGGGGGCAGGTTGAAAATACCGATCCACCCACCGAACCTCTGGATGCGGAAGGGGTCGACGCGGTCCACCAAGGAGCGATGCGCATCCTGAGCGAGATCGGGATTGAATTTTTGAACCCGGATGCGGCTGAAATTATGCGCAAAGCCGGATGCAAAGTTACCGGCGAAAACGTCAAGATGGACGCGGATATGGTTATGGAGCTGGTCGGAAAGGCACCGTCGCAGTTCACCATTACGCCGCGCAATCCTGCGCGCGAGCTGATTATTGGCGGACGGTATCTAACCTTTCTGAATGTTTCGTCGCCGCCCAATATGTGGGACATGGTGCGCGGCAAGCGGGCCGGTGATTTTGAAGGCTTCGAAGAGCTGGTTAAACTGACGCAGTATTTTAACTGTATTCACGTCGCCGGTGGCTATCCTGTCGAGGCAATGGACATACATGCGTCAGTGCGGCATCTCGATTGCCTCTATTCCAAACTGATTTTGACCGACAAAGTTGTCCACGCCTATTCCCTGGGTAAGGAACGGGTCGAAGATGTGATGGAAATGGTGCGCATTGCCGGTGGGCTGACCCACGAAGAATTTGACGCCAAACCGCGCATGTACACAAATATCAACTCGGTCTCGCCACTGAAACACGATTTTCTGATGCTCGACGGAGCGATGCGCATGGCGCGTCGGGGTCAACCGGTTGTGGTCACGCCGTTCACGCTGGCCGGGGCTATGGCCCCTGTTACCTTGTCGGGTGCTGTGGCGCTGTCTTTGGCCGAAAGTCTGGCCGCAATCGCACTGATCCAGATTATCAATCCGGGGTCTCCCTGCGTTATTGGAACATTTACGTCCAACGTTGATATGAAGTCGGGTGCCCCGGCGTTTGGAACACCGGAGTATATCCGGGCCACACAAATGACCGGCCAGATGGCCCGGTTTTACGGTCTACCGCTGCGGTCATCGGGCGTTTGCGCGGCAAATGTTCCGGATGGACAGTCGGTTTGGGAAACGCAGAATTCGCTCTGGGCGGCAATCCAGTCGCGGACAAATATCGTCTATCATGCGGCTGGGTGGCTGGAAGGCGGCTTGATCGCCAGTCCGGAGAAGTTTGTCATAGACTGCGAGATGATACAGCAATTTCAACGCTATTTTGATCCCAATCTCACAGCGACCGGCCCCGAGGATATTGCATTTGATGCGATTGCAGAGGTCGGCCCGAAGCTGGGCGGAAACTTTTTTGGCATCGAGCATACACAACAACGCTACACGACTGCATTTTACCAGCCTTTCTTGTCGGACTGGCGCAATTTCGAAGCGTGGGAGGCGGACGGCGCAGTTTGGACGGTTGAGCGGGCCCATAAAATTTATAAAAAAATCATCGCCGAGTTCACACCGCCGCCCATCGATCCCGCGATAGACGACGCGTTAAAGGCGTTTGTTGCCAAGCGCAAAGAAGAGGGCGGCGCGCCCACAGATTTCTGACGTCTGCGCGGATGGGGCCTCACCACCGGATTTGGTGAAAATTGTATAGACACAATCTTGTCTTGATCGTGAATTCTTAACGATCAACCGTGCATCATCCGTGGAAAACATGCGGAGAACAGCCATGCACAGGATGCTAAATCGAGGGTTGCAAAACTTCGTTCATGATTTTTACGGTGCGAATCGCTGGGAAGAGGCGTGTCTCGCCGCTGACTTGTCGTTTTATTCATTCGAGTCGATGCTCCATTATGATGACGATTTGACGGCAAGATTGCTGGAAACGCTCAGTATTGTACTGGATCGCAGCAAATCCGATATTCTGGAAGATTTCGGAACCTATGTTGTGTCGCATGAAAATCTGGCGCCGATCCGGGGTCTGCTTCGGTTTGGCGGCGCCACGTTTGTGGACTTTCTGCATTCGCTTGATGATGTTCATTCGCGGATGAAAGTTGCCATGCCGACGCTGGAAGTGCCGAAACTCTCACTCGAAGTGCGAGAAAAAGAGCTCTATTCTGTGCACTACGAGTTTTCCAAGCCTGGATATTGGCCGGTCATATTGGGTGTGTTGCGCGGCATGGCCGACGACTATGGCACCCTTGTTACGATTGACAAAGTTTCGAAGACCCAAGGCACGCTGGATAGGGCAAGGATGGACATTCGTCTGGTTGATGCCCGCTGGCGACGTACGGCTCATATCAGAAGGATGGTAAGCTGATGACGACCGAAGCCATACAGCGGGCGCCGTCCGCTATCGGCACACCTCTTACGCTGTCATCCGAGGATATCGACACGTTTTTGCCCATGCATGTTCTGGTCGCGCCAGATGGCACGATCCGGCATATCGGGCGCACAATGGAACGGTTTCAGGCGGCCAAACCGTTTGTTGGGCAAAACCTGTTCCGGGCGTTTGTGTTTAGCCGTCCCAAGGAATTACTGACTATGGCGGAACTGGCCCAAAATGTCGGTCAGCAGCTGAAAGCGCATCTCATCAATGGCAAAGTTGGCGGTCTGCGCGGCAGTTGCGTGTGCTTGTCTGCTGATCAGGGTTATCTGCTGAATTTTGGTCTTGGGTCTGGTGTCCATCGTGTGGTCAATGAATTCGGGCTCAAGGCGACCGATTTCTCGGCCACTGATCCTACGGCCGAGTTCTTGTATATGACCGAGATGCAATCGTTCTTGTTGGCCGAATCGGTGCGGTTGAACCATCGGCTGAACGGCGCCAAACGATCGGCAGAAGAACAAGCGGCGCGGGACCCGTTGACGGGTTTGGGGAATCGGCGTCTGTTGGCACAGTATCTGCACAGGCTCCAAGCCCGCAGCACACCGGCCAAATTTGCCCTGCTGCACGTGGACTTGGATCATTTCAAAAAGATCAACGATGCTTTTGGCCATTCAGCGGGCGACGCGGTGCTTCAAGAAGTCGCAAAAATATTGCAGTTCGAGACGCGACCCGACGATGTCAGAGCCCGTATTGGCGGCGACGAATTCGTTGTTGTTTTGGGGCATATTGACGATATATCGCAAGTTCAAATCCTAGCAGACAGACTGATCGCAAAGATTTCCAAACCAATATATTTTGCTGACAAAAGCTGTGTTGTTGGCGCCAGCATTGGCGCCGTAATGTTTGATGGTTCCTGGACGCTTGACCCGCTGTTTGTATTCGAGGCTGCAGATCGATTGCTCTATACGGCGAAATCCATGGGGCGCGGTTGTGCCGTTATCGAAACGTTGAAAAAACCCGAACACCCTGTCTAGGGAAATGGTACCGACGCCCCGGCTCGAACGGGGGACCCCTAGATCCACAATCTAGTGCTCTAACCTACTGAGCTACGTCGGCATTGACAGACCAAATAGCGTCAGCGCGCGCGGAATGCAAGACCGATCACACCTTGATTTGACTCAAAACTCTTGATAGCGAGCCCTGAACGTTGGAGACGCAAATGAGTATTAACAAATCAAGCGAAGTTGCCGCGAACCTGCAAATCGGACCGACCTCTCTGGGAATGGTCCGCTTGTACATCGAGGCCGAGACTGTTGAGCTTCCGCTGGACTTCGAGCCGGAAGAGGCGGAAGAAATCGCAGATGAGCTTCGCGCCGCGGCAATGCGGGCGCGGAGCATGAAAAAAGACTAGTTCGGATTGGACCAAGTCGCCGGTTTCCGAATCGCCGGTCTCCTAATCGCTGGTCTGGGGTGTCACCCTAGTCGTAGCGCGCAGAGACTGACGGATCGGTGAACCCATTGAGTCGATCAGCACAATTCCGGGCAAATTTCAGAGTGATTTTTTTGCGTTTTGCGGCAGAAATCTTGACGTCGGGTGCATCGCGAACAACTTCGCCTCCGTATCCGTCGGCAATGATCAAACCGGTGTTGTCGGGCAACACATCCGTCGGGAACGATCCATCGACCGCCCAAAAAAATTGATCACACCAGTCTAAATAGCCCTGCCATTTGCCGTCTGATTGGAAATCAGCCCGGCTTGATTTACATTCGATAATCCAGATATCGCCCTTGGGCCCGATGGCAATGACGTCCACCCGCAGACCCTTGGTCGGTACGAACTCTTCAAGGCAAGAAAACCCGAGTTGACGCAATGCACGCATAGATCCGCGTGCCAAAACTTGTCCCGGTTGTAGTAATTTGTCCATAGCTGTTTGTGCCTGTCCAAACAGGCCTGCGTCAAGCCTTGTACCCGCGCAGCGACAGACCGGACCACCGAACAGGGTATTATAGATCGCCCAAGCTGACTTGTCGTCAAACACAGGTGTTGGCCGCGTGGTTCGGGGCGGTTATTTACCGGCTGCAGTCCTAAAGGATGCCGCGGTTAATCAGACGTTGCTTGCAGCGGGCAGCATATGCCGCGACCGAATACTCGCGCGACATAAATTTCTGGCCAAAGCGCCCTCGGTCCCGTGCAGACCCGATATCTGAATAGACATTTTGCAATTGTGCCGCGACCGCATCGGGCGCTGTGTCCGCCCATTTGGCACCTGGCTGAAAATACAAGGCGTGGCCATTGGGAACCTCAACCAGCTCGAATTCAACCGGAAAGCTCGTGCGCGGAGAGCAAAAATCCGTTGATCCACCGTAGTTGGTTGTCACCAGCGGTTTGCCAAGCGCCAGCGCATAGGCCGGAATATAGCCAAATCCTTCGGCCCGGTGCGTGGACAGTAAACAGTCGGCCGCGGCCATCAATTGCCACAGCTCCGCCTGTGGTAGGAACTGATCTATGATCTGGATGCGTTTGTCAGTGCGCGCCAGAGTATAGATCTGCGCCATTTGGCCGGTCGGGTCACCCCAGTGATTTAGCGAGGTTGGTGTTGTCTTGACGATCAGACGACAGTCGCCATATTGACGTTTTGGAAAAGCAGTCAAAAACCCCTGAACAGCAACCAACGGGTTTTTCCGCTCTACCGACGAGTGGAAATCAAAACAGACCAGCGCAGTAAAGTTCTGGTTTCTGTCCCCTTGCCGCAATGTCATCAGTTTTAGCGCCTCGAGGTGAACCAGCCCCTTTTTGACCAAATGCACCGGCGTCTCGGACTGGGCCCGGTACAAGTTGGTGACAAACCGGCTGGGTGTCCAGATTTCGTCGAGCATTTCAATGCCCAAATGGTGGGCGTCGGGGATTTGCCCCAACTCCCACAACAGATAACCGATATGAAACTGGTCGTTGCGTCGCGCCAGTTCGGGCGACATCATAAACAGCGGAATGCGATCCGCATTCATCTGATGCAACACCAGATTTTTCTTGAGAGGGTAGGTGCCGCCGCGCCGCGCAGGGAACTGGATATTTCGATCCTGATCCTCAACGTCGTGCAGGGCATAGGGTATATCAAGCTCGCTAAACAGCATTTCCGCCATATGCGTGTTGGTTCCCAGTCCGGTTGAACTGTTGGGCATGCCATAAATATCAACCCGCGGTGTGCGGTGTTTTCGATGCGATTGCGGTGTGCTGAACCGGCGATATCCGGGGATCAAGCTGCAAACGGTTGCATTGAACCAGATACGGATGTCTTCGGATTTCCAAAGTAGTTTTTCCGGATCGAATTGACAGGGGATTTGGCACAGTATCGCCATCAGCACGGCAAACCGGGATGGGCCGATGCCGACAGGATTGCTGCTGAGGTATCTTAAGGTCGGATCACCGTCATCAAATAATGCGGACGGGTCGTTCAATATGTCCAGAACCATTCGATAAGTGCGCTCGGCTTTGGTGTTTGCCCGTAACGGGTTTCCAACGCGCCTTGGCAAAGGATAATCGTCTGATACGGGGGCGGGCGGCAACCAATGCGATGGTGAACGCTCGAAACCACGGCGACGATACCAAAGTATATAGGCCTCTGCCTCTGATCTGGATGTCAGGGGAAACTCGACATCCAGATTCAAAACCGTGTGAAACTGCATCATATACCGGCTTAGCGGAACATCGAATTTAATACCCTCTGGCGACAGGGCCTGCGCCAGTTCCATCAGCGGATGCGGAGCTTGGGTTTCGCACACAGGGTCGCGCAAGGCGTGTGCGGCGCGCAGGCGTAATACCGTCGGATGGTTTTTTAACCCTGCACCCGTCGCAAGTTGTGCCAAAATTTTTAGCTCGTTATCGTGATCCTTCAGGGTGTCAGCCTTTAAAATGCGTCGGGCGCTGATCCTGTGTACCCCCAAACCGAATTCAGCATGATGCCTCATCAGCCGCAATGCACTTGCCGATTTGGAATTTTCAAGATCAAGCTTCAACGATTTTGCCAGTGATCCATCCAGCAGAACACTGTTCGGCTGCGTGTCAAGCGAGGGTATCGGTGCACCCGATGAGAGAGCCAAAATTTGGGCCGAGCGCAGAAATATACGGTCCTGAACTCCGCTTCCGATCACAGTAGCACCCGGACGCTGTCGCAATATTTCGGCTAATATCATCATGTTACGGCGACGTTCCTTTAACCTGCGAAAACGGGTGGTGGATTGCAGCTCGGCGTTTGCAAAACAGTCCAGAACCACGATCACGTGTTCGGCCTGCGCCAAGCGCATCTTGCTCAATTGCATTATGGCGCGCTGGAAGTTCATCGGCGTTCGTGTGCACAATATGAACTGTGCAAAAGAGTCCGTGGTACAGGTCGCTGTGGTGATATTTCGCCCGCTTGACAGGCCGGCGCTGACCAATGCAGAGGCTGCAAGACTCTGTTCGGATTGAACCGGTAGAAAATCGGCAAACAGAACGATCCGCGGACTTGGTGCACGACGTGTTTGCGCAGAACTTGGAGGAGTTTGTAAGTTCAGCTTGGGTTCAACTTTCATGTTGGCGCTCCGACAATAGGTACATCTTGTCTGACAGCGAAGACTTAAATTAGATTTAACTCAAATTCGTTACACCTATCTTGTTATTATTGTGACTATGATCGCAACGCCCTTGCTATCACCGGGCAACAAGCCTATCTTGATCAGTGGCGGGCGCTGCCCTTCTGGTAAGAGGACCTATTCCAGTGGCCGATAATCTTCCTTGAGGGAGCTGGCTCTGTGACTGGCCCTGGCCTATCTCACCCGGTGCCCACCTAGTACACCTAGGCTCTTGGGAATAACCCTCCTCTACCGATGCGTTGCTTCGGCTTATGCGGACCCGCCACTTCTATTTTTCTTCGAAAGGCGTCGGTTTTGCGCCTGACAAAGCGGCGCTGTATTCCTAAAACAACGCCATGAAACATATTTCCGAACAAAAAACCGATGCCAGAAAATTGGCCTTTGCCGCCCGCAAGATTGCGCATGCGCAGGGGCTGGATCAAGACGCCAACAACTGGTTGCTGGGCTATATCGCCATGCACCCGCAAGCAGACGTCATTGCGGCCTATATGCCGATCCGCACCGAGATAAGCCCATTGGCGGCCATGACGGTCATGCACGGGCAGGGCAAACGCATTTGCGTGCCGGTCATTCTGGGCCCGGCCCAGCCGTTGGTATTTCGTGAGTGGACCCCGATGTGTGCCATGCAAGAGGGGGCGTTTGGCGCCGCCGTCCCTGTGGCCGGTGATGATCTGGAACCTGATCTTGTGATTACGCCACTGCTTGCCTGGGACAATACTGGCTATCGTTTGGGCTACGGCGGCGGTTTCTATGACCGTAGCTTTGAGCAGATGCGTCGCAGGCGCCCGACGTTGGGTGTTGGCTTTGCCTATGCGGCACAGCAAGTTGCCAAAGTCCCGTGCGATGCAACGGACCAACCGCTGGACGCGTTGGTAACTGAAACGAACATTCACTTTTTCAGCAACTGAGTCTGCGTTGCTCTATCTGGTGTTAATCTGGGGCTTGTGGCGTCGGGCTTTGCCAGATATCGGTGGGCCATGAGACTTCTATTTTTAGGCGATGTGTTTGGCCGGACAGGCCGCAGTGCAATATCCGAAAATCTGCCGCAAATGCGGGCGGATTGGCGGCTGGATTTTGTGGTTGTGAACGGTGAAAATGCAACGTCTGGCCGTGGGCTGTCGACATCACACGCCAAAACAATCTTAGAGGCAGGCGCTGACTGTATCACACTGGGAGATCACGCTTTTGATCAAAAGGACATGCTGTCTTTTGTCGAGCAGGAGCCACGGATTATCCGGCCGTTGAACGTCGCCAAAGTGGCGCCGGGCAAGGGCGTCAGGCTGTTCAATACGCAATCCGGTAAAAAAGTACTGGTCGCACAGGCGCTGGGTCAGGTGTTTATGAACAAGCCCTATGCCGATCCGTTTTCGGCCTTGGATGCGGCTTTGAAAACGGCGCCAATGGGCGGGTTGGCGGATGCGGTGATCGTTGATTTTCATGCAGAGGTAACCTCCGAGAAAATGGCCATGGGACATTGGCTGGATGGCCGGGCGTCATTGGTTGTCGGTACGCACACCCATGTCCCGACATCCGATACCCAAGTATTGCCCAGAGGCACCGGATATCAAACCGATGCGGGTATGTGTGGCGATTACAACTCGGTCATTGGATCCAAGAAAGAAGAACCCCTGAACCGGTTCGTAATCGGCATGTCCAAAGGCCGGTTTATTCCGGCAGAGGGCGCGTCAACGCTGTGTGGCGTTTTCGTGGAAACAGACGCCAAAGGATTGGCTAAGACAATTAAACCGATACGCGTCGGTGGCCGATTGCAACCTTCGGTCCCCGACTGATGGACCGGATACTTCCGGTCGCCATTTTGGTGGTCCTAGGAGCTGTTTGGGGCATTACTGTCCCTCTGAGCAAGATTGCGGTGTCGACAGGTTACCAGCCGTTTGGAATCGTGCTGTGGCAGATCATATTTAGCGGTTTATTCTTAACAATATTTATGCTTTTCAGGCGAGTAAAGGTAAAACTTCGCGCGGAACATTTAGTATTGTTTACGGTTGTGATCTTGGTGGGCACCATCATTCCCGGCGCGTTCTCGTATGTTGCCGCGGTTCATCTGCCAGCAGGCGTTGTTGCTATCAGCATCTCGAGCGTTGCAATGTTTTCGTTACCTATTGCGGTGCTGCTGCGCGTTGATCGGTTTTCAACCCGCCGCGTATTGGGCCTGTGCTTTGGGCTTTGCGGAATTATCGCACTTATCGGCCCCTCGACCAGCTTGCCGGACCCCAGCAAGTCGATTTACATTCTGGTCTCATTGGTTGCGGTGTTCAGCTATGCTGTCGAGGGAAACTTTGTGGCGAAATACGGCCTGCGTGGGTTGGATCCGGTTCAAACTCTGGTGGGTGCCTCGGTTGTGGGGGTGGTCATCGTCACCCCGATCACACTGGCGACCGGCCAGTGGGTTGATCTGAGCATCCCTTGGGGCGCACCTGAATGGGCGATTTTCACCCAATCGATATTCCACGCAATTGCCTATACCGGCTATGTTTGGTTGGTTGGCCGCACCGGGTCGGTATTTGCTGCGCAAGTTGGCTATATGGTGACAGGTTTTGGCGTGATTTGGTCGATTTTCTTGCTGGGTGAAGAATACTCCGGTTGGATTTGGGCGGCATTGGTTTTGATGCTGGTTGGGTTGGCGCTGGTTCTACCAAGACGTCCCGACAGCCAAGTAGCGCTTGAGGCTGATCCGAAGATCGGTCAAACTTAGGCCAAAAGGACGTTCGATGTTACAAGGTGTGATCCCCGAAGCTTGGTTTGCCGGCCTGTCGATCTTGACCGTCGTGGTGATGTTCGTGCTGTTCATTCGCGAGGCCTATCCAACCGAAGTTGTGGCCTTGGCCGGCGCTGCATTTTTGCTGTTCACGGGTATTTTGCCTTATGACCGCGCGCTGGAAGTGTTTTCCAATCCGGCACCTTGGACGATTGCGGCGATGTTTATTCTGTCCGGGGCACTGGTGCGGACCGGAGCCTTGACGACGTTGACCCAATATGTTGCGACCTATGGCACCAAAAAGCCGAAAACGGTTCTGACAACTTTGGCGGTTTTTATTGTTCTGGCGTCGGCGTTTATGAACAATACGCCGGTTGTGGTCATTATGATCCCGGTTGCCATGCAGATGGCCCGACTCTTTAAAACTTCTGGCTCCAAGTTCCTGATCCCGCTGTCTTATTTGGCGATCCTGGGCGGTATGTGCACGCTGATCGGGACGTCGACAAATTTGTTGGTGGACGGTGTTGCGCGGGCAGAGGGGTTGGAACCGTTTACAATGTTCGAGATAACGCCCTTGGCGGTCATACTGGTGGCGTTTGGGGCCCTGTATATCCGTTTGTTTGCCAACCGGTTGTTGCCCAACCGCGAAAGCATGGCTGACATGCTGGGCCAACGTGCGGCCAAGAAGTTTTTCACCGAAGTTGTCATCCCGTCTGACAGCGGCCTGATCGGGCAGACACCTTTTGTGGTGGATGTTTTCAAGCGCCAAGGCGTGCGGGTTGTCGACCTTGTTCGCGGTGACGTGTCCTTGCGCCGCGAGTTCCCAAATGTCGTGCTGGAGCCCGGAGACAGAGTTATCCTGCGCACGGCGGTGGGCGAGTTGTTGGGGCTAAAGACCAGCAAGGATGTGCAGTTGGCAGACAAGGTTTCGGCGCGGGAAACGACGACGGTCGAGGCGTTGATCTCGCCGGGGTGCCGAATGATCGGACGCACGTTGCAGGATCTGCATTTGCGGCGACACTATGGTATTTACCCGCTGGCGGTGCACCGGAAAAACCAGAATATCGGATCGCAACTGGACAGTATCAAGATAAAAGTCGGTGATACATTATTGCTGGAAGGCGCACCGGCGGACATCCATCGCATGTCACAGGAACTGGAACTGGTCGAGTTGTCGGCCCCAACCGAGTTGCCGTATCGTCGGCGTCATGCCCCCTTGGTTATCGGGGCTCTGGCGCTGGTGGTGATCTTGTCGGCGGTGGGTGTTGCGCCGATATTTGCACTTGCGGCGGTTGCCGTGGCACTTGTGTTGATCACCCGTTGTATCGATGCAGAAGAGGCTTTTGCCGCTGTTGATGGCCGCCTGCTGGTCTTGATATTCTCTATGCTCGGAATTGGCGCGGGATTGCAGGAAAGTGGTGCTGTGGCGTTGATCGCCGGCGCAATAGCACCAAAATTGCAAACTTTGTCACCGTTTTTTATCGTCTGGGCGATCTTTTTGCTGACCTCTGTTTTAACAGAAATGGTTTCCAATAATGCGGTCGCTGTGGTTGTCACGCCAATAGCCGTGGCGCTGGCACACACTTTGGGGATTGACCCACGTCCCTTGGTGGTGGCCGTGATGGTTGCTGCATCCGCCAGCTTTGCCACGCCAATCGGCTATCAGACCAATACGTTGGTCTATGGTCCCGGTGGCTATTCATTTACCGATTTTATGAAGATCGGTATTCCGCTTAATCTGTCCATTGGTGTTTTGGCCAGCCTGTTGATCCCTTATTTCTGGCCTCTTTGATCAATCGACCTGCTGTCGAGACCGGTATTGTGGAATTGGTTGGCGTCTATTTACACGACAATGCTTGAACTCCGGCGGTGCTCTCGCCTATATGTCGCCAGACATTCGTTAGCAGGAGCAGCACAGCCATGGCAGGCCATTCCAAATGGGCAAATATTCAGCACCGCAAGGGGCGGCAGGACGCGCAGCGATCCAAGCTGTTTTCTAAATTGGCAAAAGAAATTACTGTTGCCGCCAGAATGGGCGATCCCGATCCCGACAAAAACCCGCGTTTGCGGATGGCAGTCAAAGAAGCCAAATCAAACTCGGTGCCCAAGGACGTCATTGATCGGGCGATCAACAAGGCTGTCGGCGGCGACGAGGAAAGCTACGAAGAAATTCGCTACGAAGGCTACGGCCCCGCCGGCATCGCTGTTATCGTCGAAGCAATGACCGACAATCGCAACCGCACGGCGTCAACAGTTCGGTCGCTGTTCACGAAATCCGGCGGCAATCTGGCGGAAACCGGTGCCGTGTCCTTCATGTTCGAGCGTAAGGGGCTGGTGACTTATCCCACCGAAGTTGGCGACGCCGACACAATATTCGAGGCCGCGATCGAGGCCGGTGCCGAGGATGTGGTCAGCACCCAGGACGGTCACGAGATTTATTGCGAATTCACGGATTTGAACGATGTGTCAACAGCACTAGAGGCCAGCTTGGGCGACAGTGAAACAACCAAACTGATCTGGAAGCCCAACACCACAACAGAGCTGGATCTGGTGGGAGCACAGAAGTTGATGAACCTGATTAACGCGCTGGAAGACGACGACGACGTCCAATCGGTCACGGCCAATTTTGAAGTCTCGGACGCGGTTATGGAACAGCTGTAACGCTGATCCAGCGGCTGACCTGGTAAACTCTTGTATATTAGGGCGCAACCGACAGGTTGCGCCCTTTGGCCATAAGGGGGAGGGACCTTAGGCACCGCAGGGAAACGTGTCCCCCTGCGCGAGATTTGTTCACTGTAAAGTCAAAACATTTGTATTTGGTTATCGGCCTGAATGTCCTGAATTTTGCAACCCTTGGGATAAATTCGATACGGGTGAATACCTAACGCTGTAAACCCATCTCATTACTACTTCCAAAACTGACCATCGGGTGATAGGCAGGCCGCGATTGTATAAATACGCCTGCCGGGTTTTTGCGCAGGTGACGCTTGAACACAAAGGAGGTCGTCATGCGCATCGGATCACCCAGGGAAATATTTGAAGGCGAAAATCGGGTCGCAATGACGCCAGATAGCGCCAAACTGTTGCAAAAATTCGGCCACGACTGTGTGATCGAGACCGGTGCTGGCGCTGGTGCCAGATTTTCGGATCAGGATTACAAGGACGCAGGCGTCAAGGTTGTGAAAACCGCCGCCGCATTGTGGAAAGACGTCGATGTTGTCGCCAAGGTGCGCCCACCCTCGGATGTCGAAGCCAAAAGGTTTCGCAAGGATCAGACGCTGATCAGTTTCTTTTATCCGGCCCAAAATTCGGACCTGCTGGATAAAATGAACGCGAAATCCGCGCGGGTGATCGCGATGGACATGGTGCCACGGATCAGTCGGGCCCAGAAAATGGATGCGCTCAGCTCTATGGCCAATATTGCCGGTTATCGTGCAGTGATCGAAGCGAGCAACAATTTCGACCGGTTCTTTACCGGCCAGATTACGGCTGCGGGCAAGGTTCCACCGGCCAAAGTTCTGGTTGTAGGCGCCGGTGTTGCCGGACTTGCGGCCATTGGTGCCGCAACCAGCCTTGGGGCGATGACCTTTGCCTTTGATGTCCGTCCCGAAGTCGCCGAACAAATCGAGAGCATGGGCGCCGAGTTTGTCTATCTCGATTTTGAAGAGGCCCAGCAAGATGGTGCCGCGACAGGCGGCTATGCAGCCCCGTCGAGCCCCGAGTTTCGCGAAAAACAGCTGGAGAAATTCCGCGCACTGGCACCGGAAATTGACATCGTGATTACCACGGCGCTGATCCCTGGTCGGGACGCGCCAAAACTGTGGCTGGATGATATGGTCGCCGCGATGAAGCCCGGATCGGTTATTGTCGATTTGGCGGCAGAACGCGGTGGCAATTGTGATGCAACCGTAATGGACGAAAAGATCGTCACTGAAAATGGCGTGACCGTTGTCGGTTACACGGATTTTCCAAGCCGGATGGCCGCTCAAAGTTCGACGCTCTATTCCAACAATATCCGCCATATGGTCGATGATTTGACACCGGAAAACGACGGTGTGATCAACCACAATATGGAAGATGACGTGATCCGCGGCGCCACCGCTGCTTTTGACGGGGATATTACCTTTCCGCCACCGCCACCCAAGGTCCAGGCCATTGCGGCCAAGGCCAAGCCCACGGTTGTGGCAAAAACCAAGGAAGAGGTCGCGGTCGAGGAACGGGAAGCCATGCGCAAAGCCGGCGCGCAGCAAACCGGACTGTTGGTTGTTGGTGGATTGCTGATGCTGTTTATCGGGGCCTATGCGCCGCCGAGCTTTATGCAGCACTTCATCGTGTTCGCGCTGTCTTGTTTTGTCGGATTTCAGGTTATCTGGGGTGTCAGCCACGCGCTGCACACACCACTGATGGCCATCACCAACGCAATTTCGGGCATCATCATTCTGGGGGCTTTGCTCCAACTGGGTGATGGCGGGTTTATTGTCAAACTGCTGGCGATCATTTCGGTGCTGGTGGCGATGGTTAACATCGTCGGCGGCTTTATGGTCACTCGTCGCATGTTGCAAATGTTCCAGAAATCCTAAGGGGGAAGAGTTATGAGCGCAGGTGTTGTAACCGCAGCCTATATCGCTGCAAGCGTATTATTCATCTTGGCCCTTGGCGGGTTAAGCAATCAGGAAAAAGCAAAACGGGCGATCTGGTTTGGCATCGTTGGCATGGCAATCGCCGTTGTTGCTACGGTCTTTGGACCCGAAGTCAGCGGTTGGTCTTATTTGATCTTGATCCCTGTGTTGGGGATCGGTGCCTTTGCCGGCATGACCGTGGCCCAAAAAGTCGACATGACCGAGATGCCGCAGCTGGTAGCAGCGTTGCACAGTTTTGTCGGGCTGGCCGCGGTTTTTATCGGTTGGAATTCCGATATTCTGGGCACCGAGGGCCTGACATCAGCCGAGGTGGCGATCCACGAGGTCGAAATTTTTATCGGCGTCTTTATCGGGGCAATTACACTGACCGGTTCGATCATTGCCTATGGCAAGCTGGCAGGTAAACTGGACAGCAAAGCTTTGGTCCTGCCGGGGCGTAATGCGCTGAATGTGGCCGCTGTTGCGATCAGCTTTGTCTTGCTGATCATGTATATGAACCATGCCGGCAGCTGGACGCTGTATCTGATGACGCTGATCGCGTTTGCGCTGGGCGCGCATCTGGTGATGGCTATTGGTGGTGCCGACATGCCGGTGGTTGTGTCGATGCTGAACAGCTATTCCGGCTGGGCCGCGGCGGCGACCGGTTTCTTGCTGGGCAACGATCTGTTGATTGTGACCGGTGCGTTGGTTGGTTCAAGCGGTGCGATCCTGTCCTATATTATGTGCAAGGCGATGAACCGGAGTTTTGTTTCGGTCATTCTTGGCGGTTTTGGCGGCGCCACAGGTCCGACAATGGCGATCGAGGGCGAAATGATCGCAACTGATGCCGGCAGCGTTGCCGCGCTGTTGGATGAGGCACAGTCGGTTGTTATTGTGCCGGGCTACGGCATGGCGGTGGCGCAGGCCCAGCAGTCTGTGTCCGAGTTGACGCGGCGTTTGCGCGCCAAGGGCAAAGAGGTGCGGTTTGGTATTCACCCCGTTGCCGGACGTCTGCCGGGTCATATGAACGTGTTGTTGGCCGAGGCCAAAGTGCCCTATGATATCGTGCTGGAAATGGACGAGATCAACGACGACCTCAAGGACACCGATGTGGCGATCATTATCGGGTCCAATGACATCGTCAATCCGGCCGCCCAAGATGATCCGAACAGTCCTATTGCTGGCATGCCGGTTTTGCGGGTGTGGGAGGCCAAGAACGTTATCGTTTCCAAGCGTGGGCAGGGAACGGGCTATTCAGGCATAGAAAACCCGTTGTTCTTCAAGGAAAACACTCGAATGCTCTATGGCGATGCCAAAGTGTCGGTTGACCAGTTGTTGGGACTATTGTCCGCGTAAATAACGACCAGAAACATTGGAAAGGGCCCCCGCGCGGGGCCTTTTTTGTGCCTGACTTGTCTCCGGTTTTGCGTCGTATTCCAAAGGTCCGAGGTGTGGATCAAGCGGCGCAAGCAGGCCGAAAAATTGATTGAGAAGAGAAAAGAGGTTTTCCAAATCGCCTCATTTGACCGGAAAACAGGAAATTCAGACGGTGCGGGTTTTTGTTGACTGACCAGTCAATCAAGAATAAACCAAGCGAACTTATCCAGCATGAGAATCGCAAATGCCCAAAATCGGAATGGAACCTATCCGGCGCAAAGCCTTGATTGACGCCACGATCACCGAGATTGGTGCGGCAGGATCGTTGGATGTTACGGTGGGAAAGATCGCCAAACGCGCCGGCATGTCCAGCGCGCTGGCGCATCACTATTTTGGCGGCAAGGATCAAATATTGCTGGCAGCAATGCGCCACATTATGACCGGTTTTGCCGCGCGTGTGCGCACAGGATTGGCCGCATCTGAAACCCCTCTGCAGCGGTTGGATGCAATCGTGCGCGTCAGCCTGGATCGTCAGAACTTTGACAAGGGCGTTGTTACGGCATGGCTGGCGTTTTATATGCAGGCGCATACGTCGGACGAAGCCCGTCGTTTGCTGCGGATTTATGCGGGGCGGCTGCATTCGAATTTGGTTTTTAACCTGCGGCCTTTGCTGGACGGCAACACGTCTGATGCGGCGCGGGTCGCCCAAGGCGTTGCGGCCCTGATTGACGGGTTTTACATCCGCATTGCCCTAATGGACCGCCCGCAAAGGCGTGACGAGACCATTGCAATGGTGGGCGACTATATTGCCCTGCAGGTGAGCAAGAACAACTCTGGTGGCGGGGAATGATCACGTGAAACCGAATATTCTGATCATCATGGTCGACCAGTTGAACGGCACGCTGTTTCCCGACGGGCCTGCGGACTGGTTACATGCGCCCAACCTTAGGGCGCTGGCCAAAATGTCGACCTGTTTTGTCAATGCCTACACCGCGTCGCCGCTTTGCGCGCCGGGGCGGGCGTCCTTTATGTCGGGGCAATTGCCCAGCCGGACACGGGTTTTTGACAATGCTGCCGAATTCGCATCTGACATTCCAACCTATGCGCATCACCTGCGCCGCGCCGGCTATTATACCTGTTTGTCCGGTAAAATGCATTTCGTTGGCCCAGATCAGATGCACGGGTTCGAAGACCGTATGACCACCGATATCTATCCGGCCGATTTTGGCTGGACACCGGATTATCGTAAACCCGGCGAGCGGATCGAGTGGTGGTATCACAATATGGGGTCGGTAACTGGTGCCGGTGTGGCCGAGATCACCAACCAGATGGAATATGATGACGATGTCGCCAATCACGCGGTGCAAAAGCTCTATCAATTGTCGCGGGGCCAAGACGACCGGCCCTGGGCGCTGACCGTCAGCTTTACCCATCCGCACGACCCCTATGTGGCCCGACGCAAGTTTTGGGACCTGTACGAGGATTGTGAGCATCTGGAGCCGGTCGAGGGCCCCTATGCCTATGCAGATATGGATGCGCATTCGCAGCGGATTTTTGACGCCAACGATGCCGAAAAATTCGACATCACCGACGCGGACGTGCGCAAATCCCGCCGCGCCTATTTCGCCAATATCTCGTATCTGGACGAAAAGATCGGCCAGATATTGCGGGTGCTGAAGGAGACCCGTCAGGCCGAGAATACCACGATCCTGTTTGTGTCCGACCACGGCGATATGCTGGGCGAAAAGGGCCTGTGGTTCAAAATGAATTTTTACGAGGGTTCGGCCCGGGTGCCGCTGATGATCGCCTCACCGCAGATGAAACCGGGTTTGGTGAGCGCGCCTGTCTCCACCATTGATGTGTTGCCGACGCTGGCCGAATTGGCCGGTGTCGATATGGCCGAGATCATGCCCTGGACAGACGGCGAGAGCCTGGTCCATCTGGGGCAGGGTGGCGACCGTATCGCGCCGGTCAAAATGGAGTATGCGGCCGAGGCGTCATATGCGCCGTTGGTGTCGCTGCGCTATGGCCCGTGGAAGTATAATCGCTGTGACTTGGACCCAGATCAGCTGTTCAATCTGGACGATGATCCGCAGGAAAAAACCAATCTGGCGGATGATCCGGCGCATGCGGATACGCTTGACAGTTTGAAGGTAAAATCCGGGGCCCACTGGGATCTGGGTGCCTTTGACGCCGCGGTGCGTGAAAGTCAGGCGCGTCGCTGGGTCGTGTATGAAGCGCTGCGCAACGGTGACTATTATCCGTGGGACTATCAGCCGCTACAAAAAGCATCAGAGCGCTATATGCGCAATCACATGGACCTCAACGAGGTCGATGAAACTCAACGTTTTCCAAGGGGCGAATAACATGCGCGCACAACCAACAGCCAGCCATTTCATCAATGGTAAGTATGTCGAAGACACAGCCGGAACACCGATCGACGTGATCTATGCCGCCACTGGCGAAAAGATCGCACAGGTGCATTCGGCCACGCCGGCCATCGTCGATCAGGCGATAGCAGCGGCGCAGACCGCACAGAAAGGCTGGGCTAAACTGTCGGGCACCGAACGCGGTCGCGTCTTGCGCCGTGCCGCCGATATCATCCGCGAGCGGAACCGCGAATTGTCGGAACTGGAAACCTTGGACACCGGCAAGCCGATGCAGGAAACACTGTATGTGGATGCCACGTCCGGGGCTGATGCGCTGGAATATTTTGGTGGTTTGGCCGGCAGCTTGACCGGCGAGCATATCCCGCTGTCAGGCGGCGACTGGGTCTATACCAAACGTATTCCGCTGGGGGTTTGTGTCGGCATTGGTGCGTGGAATTATCCAACCCAGATCGCCTGTTGGAAAGCCGCCCCGGCACTGGCTTGCGGCAATTCGATGGTGTTCAAACCGTCCGAGGTCACGCCGCTCTGTGCGCTCAAAGTGGCCGAGATATTGATGGAGGCCGGCGCACCTGCGGGGCTCTATAATGTTGTTCAAGGCTTGGGGGATGTCGGGGCCGCGCTGGTCACTGATCCGCGTGTGGACAAGGTGTCGCTGACCGGTTCTGCCAGCACTGGCAAAAAGGTGTATGCGGCTGCGGCTGCACAGATGAAGCATGTGACCATGGAGTTGGGTGGCAAATCGCCCTTGATCATATTTGATGACGCCTCGCTGGAGGATGCCGTTGGCGGTGCGCTGTTGGCGAATTTCTATTCCACCGGTCAGGTTTGTTCCAACGGCACGCGGGTCTTTGTGCAAAAGGGTATCAAGGACGCGTTCCTGAAACGGCTGGCCGAACGGGTCGCTGCGATCAAAATCGGCGATCCGATGGACGAAGACGTGCAAATGGGGCCGATGGCGTCGCGCGGACAGCTTGATATCGTGCAAGGATTTGTCAAATCCGGTCTGAGTGAGGGTGCAACACTGGTGTGTGGTGGCAACGAGATTGCCGGCGATGGTTTCTATATTGAACCCGTCGTATTCGCCGATGTCACCGACGATATGACCATCGCCCGCGAAGAGATTTTCGGCCCCGTCATGTCGGTGCTGGATTTTGAAACCGAAGACGAGGTTATCGCACGCGCCAATGACACGGAACTTGGTTTGGCGGGGGGCGTGTTTACCCTCGATATCATGCGCGCGCACCGCGTCATCGACGCGCTGGATGCGGGCACCTGCTATATCAACACCTATAATGACGCGCCGGTCGAAGCCCCCTTTGGCGGTGTCAAAGGATCGGGTGTCGGGCGTGAAAACTCCAAGGCCGCGATCGAGCATTACAGCCAGTTGAAAACGGTTTACGTGAAAATGGGTCCTGTGGACGCCCCATATTAATTTTGCCACCTATTACCAATGCGAGTGTGATGCCATGAAACTGGAAGCGGATTATGTGATTGTGGGCGCCGGCTCGGCGGGCTGTGCGTTGGCGTATCGGTTGTCAGAGGACAGCAAGAACTCGGTCATTGTGATCGAATATGGCGGCAGCGATGCCGGCCCGTTCATTCAGATGCCTGGCGCCTTGTCGTTTCCGATGAACATGAAGCGCTATGACTGGGGATTTCACAGCGCGCCGGAACCGCATCTGAACAATCGCGTCATGCATGTGGCGCGTGGCAAAGTCGTCGGAGGCTCGTCGTCGATCAATGGAATGGTCTTTGTCCGCGGCCATGCATCCGATTTCGACCATTGGCGCGACAGTGGCGCAGAGGGCTGGGGCTATTCGGACGTGTTGCCGTATTTTAAGCGGATGGAGACCTGGCACGGGCCACGGCCCTCGGAATATCGCGGCACTAACGGTCCGTTGCATGTCACGCGCGGCAGTCGCGACAACCCGCTTTTTCTGGCGTTTCAAGAGGCGGGACGTCAAGCGGGCTATCATGTGACAGACGACTATAACGGGCAGCGCCAAGAGGGCGTCGGCCCTATGGAAATGACCACCCACGGTGGCGAACGCTGGTCGGCCGCCAAAGGATATTTACGTCCGGCGCTAAAGCGCGACAACGTCACGTTGGTTCGGGGTTACGCCCGTAAAATCATGATCAAGGATGGTCGTGCCGTGGGCGTGGAATTGGTCCGCAACCGTCTGGTAGAACCAATCCTTGCCCGAAAAGAAGTTATTATCGCGGCCTCTGCGATCAACAGTCCGAAACTGTTGATGGTTTCGGGTATCGGTCCGGCGGAGCAGTTGCGCGAACACGGGATCGACGTTGTCGCAGATCGTGCCGGCGTCGGGCAAAACCTGCAAGACCACATGGAAGTCTTCTTTCAGATGAAATCAAAACTGCCGATAACGCTGTATCGCTATTGGAACTTGTTGGGCAAGGCGTGGGTCGGGCTGCGATGGCTGTTGACCCGCACCGGGCCGGGCGCGTCCAATCAATTTGAAACTGCGGGGTTCATCCGGTCGCGTGCAGGGGTGGAGTATCCCGATATCCAGTATCACTTTCTGCCAATTGCCGTCAGCTACACCGGCCAGGCCGCAGCAGAGGGACACGGGTTTCAGGCGCATGTCGGCACCAATCGGTCATCGTCACGCGGTGCGGTAACGCTTGCGTCGGGGAACCCGATGGACCCGCCCAAGATACAGTTCAACTATATGAGCGACCCCCAAGATTGGCAGGATTTCCGCGATGCCATTCGGCTCACACGCGAAATCTTTGCCCAACCGGCATTCGACAAATATGCAGACGGGGAAATCCAACCCGGTGTTTCGGTTCACAGTGACAAAGACCTAGATGATTTCATCCGTGATCATGCCGAGAGCGCGTATCACCCCTGCGGAACCTGTAAAATGGGGTCCGCAGACGATCCAATGGCCGTGGTTGATCCGCAATGCCGCGTGATCGGCGTTGACGGGTTACGGGTCGCTGACAGCTCGATCTTTCCGCGTATAACCAATGGCAATTTGAATGCTCCGTCGATTATGGTCGGCGAGAAGGCTGCAGATCATATTTTGGGTCAGGGCATGTTGGACCCCGAGAACTTGCCAGCATGGACCGACCCTGATTGGCAGAGCGCGCAACGCTAAAAACTCTGGGCAAGTCACCGCCCAGCGCTATAGTCCGTGTATGGATGACCGTCTGGAACAGCGAGAGGGCTTGCCCGCGCATTTGCGCGTTCTGGCCGAAAAATATCCTCGAAGCGGCTGGAAAGCACATTCCAATTTCGATGAGATGACAGGCTTTTGGCTGGACCGGCATCTGATGTTTCGCGACCTGATTTCGCGGCTGCAACACCAAAGCGAAGCCTATCTGGATCAGCCCTATGCGCGGTTTGCGCCGGAATTATCACGCTATACCGGTTTCTTTTTGACCCAGCTGCACGGGCATCATTCGATCGAAGATGATCACTATTTCCCGCAATTTATCAAGCTGGACCAGCGGCTGGAACATGGATTTGCGCTTTTGGATCGGGATCATCACGCGCTGGATCGCCATATTCAGGCGTTGGCAGCGCAGACAAATGCGGTTTTGGCCGCCGTACAGGCAAATCAAGATGCAAAAATTCCCACTGATCGTCTGTTATCAGCACAACGGGATTTTGACCGGTTTTTGCAGCGGCACCTCTGTGACGAAGAAGACATAATTGTGCCGTTGGTTCTGGAATACGCACCGGCCTTGCTCGGATAGGCTACAGTCTATTTACAAAATCATAAATCGCCCGTTGGGATTTGCTGGTCCACAGATTGTGGTGGGTTCCGCCTTGAACCGTCACCAGTTTTTTGTCCGTGCTGGGCGATGCGCCGACAACGGCCTTGCCCATGTCATAGGGGATAACCGCATCATCGGTACCGTGGATCGCCAATAAGGGCACTTTGACGGTTTTGATGTGGGCCTGGGTGTTCCAGACTTCTTCCAGTACCATTTTGACCGGAAACATCGGGAACTGCCGGCTTGCCAGTTCCGCCATTGATGTAAACGGCGCTTCCAGAACCAGCCCGTCGGGTGGATGGCTGGTTGACAGTTTTGCCGCCACGCCGGTGCCCAGGCTCTCGCCGTAGTATACAATTGGCCCGCGTGGCGACTTGCCCAGCAATTCCGGCAGGCTTTGAACAAGCTGAATTGCGTCTTGGCTGATTGCACGTTCGTTTGGGGTGCCGCTGGATCCGCTGGACCCGCGATACGCCAATGCGACAAAGCCAAATCCCCAGGACTGTATCCGTTTCAACCGGTCAACCCGATTGCCCAGATTGCCAGCATTTCCGGGAAAATATACCAGCGTTGTCGCGTCGGTTGGCGCGCGTGCGACCCAGACGATCAGGGTCTCGCCGTCTGGCGTGTGCAATGTCTTTTCGACGACATTGCGCAGGGTGGTATCGGCCAGCGGCACATAGGCGGGGTCAAGGGGATAGATAAAGCTCAGCCGCAGTGCCCAGAGGAGTGCAAAGCAACCGGTGTACAGGATTACCACCGCAGAGAGAATTTTTATCATGGATTATCAATTTGATAGGGCAAAATGCCACGCTGACTTGGATCGACCGTCAGGCGACGTTCCAGCGGTGGAACCGAGCGCTGATGACAGGAGCGGCGTTCGCAAATCCGACACGAAATCCCGATGGGTTCAAAGGCCGCCGCATTGGTGACATCCAGATCGTCAGCATAGACCAGCTGTTGCGCATGTTTAACTTCGCAGCCCAGCCCGATGGAATAGCGACGGCTGGGGGCGGAAAACGACCCGCCCGGTTTTGACACATCGCGCGCCAGACACAGGTATTGCGCCCCGTCAGGAGTTTCGGCCAATTGGCGTAGAAATTGCCCGGGTGTCTCAAAGGCGCGATGTACATTCCACAGCGGGCAAGCCCCGCCAAACCGCGCAAACTGCAACACCGTCGAGGAATGACGTTTGGTGATTGTACCGGCCTGATCGACGCGGACAAAGAAAAACGGAATGCCTTTTAGACCCGGTCGTTGCAGTGTCGACAAACGATGCGCCACTTGTTCGATCGATGCGCCAAACTGTCTGGCCAGCAGCTCCAGATCGTGACGGCATTCTTGGGCCGCCTGTAAAAAGCTGACATAGGGCAACATCGCCGCGCCAGCAAAGTAGTTCGCCATGCCAATTTTGCAGATGGCGTGGGCCTCGTCTGTTTGGAACCGGGCCAGATCAAGCGTCGCTTCGATCAGGTCGTCATAAGCCAACAACGCAACTTGGTGAATGATTTGAAACGCCTGGGTTGCCGGGCTGACCGCATCGGAAATATAAAGCCGTCTGCTGTTGGCGTCATAGCGTCGGGTGGTAATGTCATTTGTGAAGATAACCTGGATCTGCAATTCGGCGGCCAACCAATCCGCTACGTTCTTGGACGGAGTGGTGTAGGGCAAACCTACGATATTGGCGAAGGCTTCACCGGCGCGGTCAATCGCATCAACATAGTTGTCGCAATAATGAAAGAAGTCGCGCACTTCTTCCCAAGGTGACGGCGCGACCAGTGCATCTTCGGGCCCGAGCGCATCATCCAGAGATGCCAACCGTTCCTGGTTCATCCGGTAGGCGCGGTGCAGCGCCAGAAACGCGCGCGCTAAGGCCGGCGCATTGGATGCGGTCAGCTGCAAGTCGGCGGTTTGGGGTGCAATCTCGCCGAAAACTGGGTCGGCCAAAGCTTCGCGCATGTCAGCCACCATGCGTCCGGCCTCGCCGATCGACAGACGGGTGACATCAAACCCGAATTCCTGTGCCAGCGCCAGAACCACCGTGGTGGATATTGGACGGTGATTATTTTCCATTTGATTGGCGTATGGAAGGCTCACACCAAGCTTGGCGGCAAAGGCTTTTTGGGTCAGGCCGAAGCGGAGGCGGGTCTCTCTAAGAATAACACCGGCATAAAGTTTTTGAACAGCCATTTTTCCTCATTCAGCAAAGTTGCGAAGTAGGCGTAGTATTATTGCAAAACCGACTGACTTTCAACAGCGGGGCCCGACCGAGGTTTGCTACTCGGCGATCGCGACCACACTTTCGCGACGCACAGTATATATTGCCACCAAAAGGGCGGCAAACGCCGTGGTGAACATGCAAACCAGCAATGCCGACGGGCTGGAGAATTTTACAACCGCGGCAACAGCGGCGGCTGAAAGGGCGGCCCCGAAAAACGTCATCATTGCACCGCCAAGGCCGGATGCACTGCCGGCCAGTTCCGGATTAACCGACATCATGCCCACATTGGCACTGGGCAGGACCATGCCGTTGGACAGGCCTACGAAAACCGTAAAGGCGTAAAAGGCAAATGGATGTTCTGCGCCCGCCAGCTGTACAGCCAAGGCAATCGCAAGACTTATGGTCAGCATGGTGCAACCGAGAATTATCATACGGCTGGGCCCGATCTGGGTCGCAAACCGGCCAGAGACACCGTTGCCGATAATATATCCCAGTGGCGTGATCGCGAAAAATAGCCCGATTTTGGACGGGGATAATTCGAAAACCGTGGCGCCGATCAACGGTCCGCCACTCAGATAGGCGAAAAATGTGCCGGAGCTTAGCGCCGAAACAAGCGCATAGCCCCAAAAACGCCGAGAGCGCATCAGCGTAGGATACATTCGCCATTGTGCCAAAAAGCTGTCGGATCTGTGTGCGTTGGTTTCTGTCAGGTCGTTCCAAGCTATGCCGAAAATGACAATACCCATCCCCGCTAGAAAAATGAAATTGGCTTGCCAGCCGAAAATTTCATCCAAAATACCGCCCAGAGCCGGGGCCACCATAGGGGCCAGTGCCATGCCCATTGTCACATATCCGATCATCGACGCGGATCGTGCCGGACCATACATATCGCGTACAATTGTCCGTGACAGGACGATCCCCGTCGCACTGACCGCCTGTACGCCACGCATCGCCAGAAAGGCAGTGGCGTTGGTTGTCATCGTGCAGCCAATAGAGGCGATCACAAACACAAAAAGCGCTGCAAGCACCACAGGACGGCGGCCGTATCGATCGGACAGGGGGCCGGCAAACAGCTGGACGAAGCCGGTCATGAAAAGATAGCCGGTTATTGTAAGCTGCATGATCTCGTAGCGGGTCTCGAAATGATCCGTGAGTGCAGGCAGCGACGCGGCCAGAATATTCATCGGCACCGCCGAGGCGGCGGCAATCAGAACCAGCGTCAGTATATGCGGCGGTGAAGCAGATCGGTTTGCGGGTGGGGCTTGTGTCATCTCAAGGTCTTTGCTGTCTTGTGCTGACATCGTGCCAGACCTGCGTGACTACCAGTAATGTGACTGAGTGAACAGAGCTTTTGAGTAATTGCACTTTTCGGGTGCGCAGGATTTGGGATGTAAACTTTGCAAAATTGCAATTAGTCGATCATGGGAATATTGTTATTTGCAAATATTCCAAGTTTTACTTTCGCGCTTAGAAAAATCCGCTAAGTTGGCGAAGAACAGGGAGAAGCCGTAGTGTCAAAAGTTATCCAAGAATTAGCCGCGCGCCGCGATCAAGCGCGTTTGGGCGGTGGTCAGAAACGTATCGACGCGCAGCATGCCAAAGGCAAGTTGACCGCGCGCGAACGGATAAACACGCTGTTGGACGAAGGCTCGTTCGAAGAGTTCGATATGTTTGTCACCCACCGCTGCACGGATTTTGGCATGGGCGACAGTGTTTTTCCGGGCGACGGCGTGATCACGGGTTGGGGTACGATAAACGGACGCATGGTCTATGTTTATGCTCAGGA
This sequence comes from uncultured Myxococcota bacterium, assembly GCA_964196455.1. Taxonomy (GTDB): domain Bacteria; phylum Pseudomonadota; class Alphaproteobacteria; order Rhodobacterales; family Rhodobacteraceae; genus Amylibacter. Next base: position 25,789 of record CAXMUJ010000242.1, read on the forward strand.
CTTCACGGTTTTCGGCGGATCATTGTCCGAAACCCACGCCAAAAAAATCTGTAAAGTTCAGGAAATGGCTCTGAGAAATGGCGCCCCCATCATCGGGATTAGTGACTCCGGCGGCGCGCGTATTCAAGAGGGCGTTGGGTCCCTGGCGGGCTACACGGATGTGTTCCAGAACAATGTACTGGCCTCTGGTGTGATCCCGCAGATCAGCGTCATAATGGGACCTTGTGCCGGTGGTGCGGTGTATTCGCCGGGACTAACCGATTTTATTTTTATGGTGCGCGATACTTCCTACATGTTTTTGACCGGGCCCGATGTTGTTAAAGCCGTTACAAACGAGGTGGTTACCGCCGAAGAGCTGGGCGGTGCAAAAACACACACAACCATATCCTCTGTGGCCGACGGTGCATTTGATGACGACTTGCAAACCTTGATGGAAATGCGCCGTCTGTTTGATTTCCTGCCGTTGAACAATCATTCAAAGCCCCCCGTCCGACCATTCTTTGACGACCACAAAAGAGTGGAGCCCTCGCTGGATACGTTGGTGCCGGAAAATCCGAACGCACCCTATGACATGAAAGAGCTGGTTCTCAAACTGGCAGACGAAAGTGATTTCTTCGAAACTCAGGAAGATTTTGCCAAGAATATTTTAACCGGATTTATTCGACTCGAAGGCTCGACCGTGGGCGTTGTCGCCAATCAGCCGATGGTTTTGGCCGGTGTTCTGGACAGCGCCTCGTCGCGCAAGGCTGCCCGGTTTGTGCGGTTTTGTGATGCGTTTGAAATTCCGATCCTGACACTGGTGGATGTTCCGGGCTTCATGCCCGGCACGTCCCAGGAATATGGTGGCATTATCAAACATGGTGCAAAACTGCTGTACGCCTACGGCGAGGCAACGGTGCCCAAGGTGACGGTCATAACGCGCAAGGCCTACGGCGGCGCATATTGTGTGATGTCGCCCAAACATCTGCGCGGTGATTTCAACTATGCTTGGCCAACGGCAGAAATTGCGGTGATGGGGGCCAAAGGTGCAGTGGAGATTTTGCATCGGTCCGAACTGGGGGATGCGGGGAAAATAACAGCGCGGATCACCGATTATGAGGATCGATTTACCAACCCGTTTGTTGCGGCCGAGAAGGGATTTATCGATGAGGTTATCATGCCGCGCAACACGCGGGCACGTATTTGCCGGGCATTTGCTGCAAGCAAGAGTAAAAAGCTGGATAACCCATGGAAAAAACACGATAACCTGCCTTTGTAACGACACCTGCATCTACAACGGCACCTTGGCCAGAACAACCGGAGAGACCTTTTGCTAAAACACCGTGGATTCCCATCGCGTATGCCCAGCAGCGATTTTCAGTTCACCATCCGACGCCCTAATAAAAGAGGTGCGGTGAAACTGATTGCGCGCAAACGGTTTCCTGACCGCCGCTATCCGGACAGAGCCGCCGACGAAGCCTTTATGGCCGCTCTTTGGAAGCATTTTGGCGAAGAGCCGTTCGAGCGCGGCAATCTGGACGCAGGCCGGCTGAGCTGGATGCTCGGGAGCGAGGTCTTTGAGGCCGAAGATCCTTTTGACCCGGAGAGCTATGAGGCCCTTTTGAAAATCGACAGGGGACGCGCAATGGCCGCATTTCCGGAAGCCTTCGAAGAAGACTGAAACAACAGGATAAGGTTCAGATGATGAGAGGAATTGCGCGCATGGAAAATGAAATTTGGCAGGAAATAGCCGAAACTACAGCGTTGTCCGCGCGCGCACTGGCGCGGCTACCATCTGCGCGCTACCTTATCCGTATTGCCCTCAACACCGGACCGGATTACGGATATATTCCGGGTCGGTTTGGAGTTGAAAAATGGCTTTACGCACCCTTGTCGGCTGCGCGGTTGGTGGCAACATTAACCAAAGCCGCTAATATTGAGATGGGAACTGCCCCCAAGGTTATACCCCGTTTCATTTCCCCTCTACTTTGGGTCCCTCGCGCATGCGGGTGGGCCCATTTTTTTGCCGATAAGTCGCATCTGTCGATACTCGGCGCAAGCCTGCCACAAAAAATGTCCCAGAAATGAGGAGAGCCTGACGTGTTCAAAAAAATCCTGATTGCCAACCGGGGCGAGATTGCCTGCCGTGTTATAAAATCAGCCCAAAAAATGGGGATTAAAACGGTTGCGATTTATTCCGATGCCGACCGGAATGCGCTGCATGTGTCGCTGGCGGACGAAGCCGTGCACATCGGGCCTGCGCCTGCCTCCGAGAGCTATATTGTCATCGACAAGGTGATGGATGCGGTTCGGAAATCCGGCGCCGAGGCGGTGCATCCGGGCTATGGGTTTTTGTCGGAGAATCGGCTGTTTGCCCAGGCTCTGGAAAAAGAGGGGGTGGCTTTTATCGGCCCGAATGTACACGCCATCGAGGCGATGGGCGACAAGATTACCTCCAAGAAACTGGCGGCAGAGGCAGGCGTTTCCATTGTGCCGGGCTATATGGGTTTGATTGCCGATGCGGACGATGCGGTCAAGATTAGCACCCAGGTCGGCTATCCGGTGATGATCAAAGCCAGTGCCGGCGGCGGTGGCAAAGGCATGCGGGTTGCCTGGAATGATGCCGAGGCCCGCGAAGGCTTTGCCCTGTCAAAATCCGAAGCTGCGAACAGTTTTGGCGACGACAGAATTTTCATCGAGAAATTCATCACCGAACCGAGGCATATCGAAATTCAGGTTTTGGGCGATGCACATGGCAACTGTATCCACCTCAATGAGCGCGAATGTTCGATCCAGCGTCGGAACCAAAAGGTTATAGAAGAGGCGCCGTCCTCGTTTCTGGATGCTAAAACGCGGGCTGAAATGGGCGCGCAGGCGGTCGCATTGGCCAAGGCTGTGGATTACAACAGTGCGGGAACGGTAGAGTTTATCGTTGACGGCGACCAAAAATTCTATTTCCTCGAAATGAATACCCGCTTGCAGGTCGAGCATCCGGTGACCGAGTTGATCACGGGTGTCGATCTGGTCGAGCAAATGATCCATGTTGCGTCCGGCGCGCCGTTGGCTCTGAAACAGTCGGATATCGGAATTAGGGGATGGGCGTTCGAAAGCCGTCTGTACGCCGAAGATCCCTATCGCAATTTCTTGCCCTCGATCGGGCGGTTGACGCGGTACCGGCCACCCGCAGAGGTGGCGACCAAAACCAGCGTGGTCCGAAACGATACTGGCGTCTATGAGGGCGGCGAGATCTCGATGTATTATGATCCGATGATCGCCAAACTGTGTAGCTGGGGCAAGGACCGGACCAAGGCGCTGGATGTTATGCGCAACGCGCTGGACAGCTTCGAGCTGGAAGGGATCGGGCATAATTTGCCGTTTTTGGCGGCTGTGATTGATCATCCGAAGTTTGCCTCCGGCGACATTTCGACCGCGTTTATTGAACAGGAATATCCTGACGGCTTTAAGGGTGTGACCCTGCCTGATGCTGATCGCCGGGCGTTGGCGGCGGTGGCGGCGCATATGAAACAGGTTCGCGCGGTGCGTGATGCCCAGATATCGGGTGCAATGCGCAACCACAAACGCCGCATAGACCCGGAATGGGTGGTCTTTCTGGACGGCGAAGAATTTCCGGTTCGTGTGGTCCACATCGACGGCGATACCCAAGTGACGTTTGCTGATGGGGTTTGCGTGCAGTTAGAAGTTGATTGGACAATTGGCGCACCTTTGATGCGGGCCAAACTGAACGGAAAACTGATGATCATCAAAGTGTCCCACACCCGTGGCGGTGACATTTTGCGGTATCGCGGCGCCGAACTCAAAACCATGGTCCTGACGCCGTTACGCGCCGGTTTGGTAAAGCTGTTACCAGAGAAGGTGCCCGAGGATACATCCAAGTATTTGCTGTGCCCCATGCCCGGACTGTTGGTGTCATTGGCCGTGGCCGAAGGCGATACTGTCGAGGCTGGACAGGCGCTGTGCACAGTCGAGGCGATGAAAATGGAGAACGTACTGCGCGCCGAGAGCAAAGTCGTCGTGGCCAAGATCAGCGCCTCGGTTGGTGAAAGCCTGGCGGTTGATGCCACTATAATGGAATTCGAGTAAGAGATTAGTTTCTTACCGTAACTTAATGTTTTTAATCATGATCGAGGTGTCGATATGGCCGATAGCAATGACCGGATGAAGCTGCCCGAAACCTGGGTGGACACAGCTACGAAAGAGTTGCGGGGCCGTCCGTTGGCCGATTTGACATGGCAAACCGCAGAGGGCCTGGCGGTTAAGCCGGTGTTCACGGCCGACGATCTGGCCGGTCTTGACCACCTCTCCAGTTTGCCAGGCCAAGAGCCGTTTTTGCGCGGCCCCAAGGCTACGATGTATGCGGGCAAGCCCTGGACTATACGACAGTATGCGGGGTTTTCGACCGCCGAAGAGAGCAACGCGTTTTACCGCAAGGGACTGGCCGCCGGCCAACAAGGGGTCTCGGTCGCGTTTGATTTGGCAACCCACCGTGGCTATGACAGTGACCATCCGCGCGTACAGGGCGACGTCGGCAAGGCCGGCGTGGCCATCGATAGTGTCGAGGATATGAAAATCCTGTTCGACGGCATTCCGCTGGACAAGGTTTCTGTGTCGATGACCATGAACGGAGCCGTCATTCCGATACTTGCCAGTTTTATCGTGGCCGGCGAGGAACAGGGTGTGGATCGCGCCGCCCTGTCGGGGACGATCCAGAACGACGTGCTCAAGGAATTTATGGTGCGCAACACCTATATCTATCCGCCGGAACCCAGCATGCGGATCGTCGCCGATATCATCGCCTATACGGCTGCTGAAATGCCACGGTTCAATTCGATCAGTATCAGCGGTTACCACATGCAAGAAGCCGGTGCGACGCTGGTGCAGGAACTGGCCTTTACCTTGGCCGACGGCAAAGAATACGTCAAAACTGCTTTGGCCCGGGGTATGAAAGTTGACGATTTCGCGCCGCGATTGTCGTTCTTTTTCGCCATCGGGATGAATTTCTTCATGGAAGCAGCCAAGCTGCGGGCCGCGCGTGTCTTGTGGCACCGGATCATGACCGAATTCGAGCCGCAAAACCCGAAATCCAAGATGCTGCGCACCCATTGCCAAACATCTGGCGTGTCTTTGCAGGAACAAGATCCGTTCAACAACGCAATCCGGACGGCCTATGAGGCTATGTCGGCGGTGCTGGGCGGCACGCAATCGCTGCACACCAACAGCTATGACGAAGCGATTGCCCTGCCAAGTGACGAAGCGGCGCATCTGGCGCGCAACACCCAGTTGATCTTGCAAAACGAGACCGGCGTAACAAATGTCGTCGATCCGCTGGCGGGGTCTTATTATGTCGAAGCGCTTACAGCGCAATTGGCCGAGGCTGCTTGGGTGTTGATCGAGGAAGTCGAGACCATGGGCGGAATGACCAAGGCGGTGGCCGACGGTATGCCCAAACTGCGCATCGAGGAGGCCGCGGCAGCCAAACAGGCGCGCATTGATCGCGGTCAAGAAATTATTGTTGGTGTCAACAAGTTCAAGCGTGCCGAGGAGCCCGAAATTGACGTGCGCGACATCGACAATGCCGCTGTGCGCGACGCACAGATCGCACGGTTGAAGACAGTAAAAGCCACTCGCGACGACACCAAATGTCAAGCAACGCTGGTGGCATTGGAAGCCGGAGCAAAGTCAAAAACGGTGAACCTGTTGGATTTGGCAGTAGATGCGGCGCGCGCGCGCGCAACAGTGGGTGAAATTTCCGATGCCATGGAACGGGCGTTTGACCGCCACAAAGCGTCTGTCAAAACCTTGTCCGGCGTCTATGGCGCGGCCTATGCCGGCGACCCGGTGTTTCAGGCTTTGCAGAACGAGATTGTTGAATTCAAAGACAAAAACAACCGTCGGCCCAAAATGTATGTCGCCAAACTGGGCCAAGACGGCCATGATCGTGGTGGCAAAGTCATTGCCAGTGCATTCGGTGATATCGGATTTGACGTGGTCATGGGCGAGTTGTTTCAAACACCCGACGAGGCCGCCGAAGCCGCCATTGCAAGCGACGTGCATGTTGTCGGCATTTCAAGTCAGGCAGCCGGCCATACAACTTTGGCGCCGCAATTGATCCATGCGCTGAAAAATCGGGGTCGGGGTGATATCATCGTCGTCTGTGGCGGCGTGATCCCCCAGAACGACTATAATTTTCTAAAGCAATGTGGTGTGCGGGCGATTTTCGGACCCGGCACCAACATTCCGGAGGCCGCAAGAGAGGTCTTTGACCTAATCTCCAACACCGCAAATTAGAATGATCGAAGACGAGGGAGGACCGATGTCATACGCCGATATTTACAATGCCGCCAAAGCCGATCCAGAAAAGTTCTGGATGTCCGAGGCCGAAAAAATCGACTGGGTAACCAAGCCAAGCAAAGCGCTGTTTGATGACAATGCGCCGTTTTATGACTGGTTCCGAGATGCACAGGTCAACACCTGTTACAATGCTGTCGACCGGCATGTAGAGGCGGGCAACGGCGACCGGACTGCAATCATTTATGACAGTCCGATCACGGATACAAAGGGACTGGTTTCGTATGCGCAACTGCAAGAGCAGACCGCGCGTCTGGGCGGAGCCATGCAACAGTTGGGCATTCAAAAAGGCGACCGGGTTATCATTTACATGCCGATGGTCCCGGATGCGCTGGTGGCGATGCTGGCCTGTGCGCGGATCGGTGCAATCCATTCGGTGGTTTTTGGCGGCTTTGCGGCCAACGAGCTGGCGACACGGATCGATGATGCCAAACCCAAGGCAATATTGGCGGCATCCTGCGGGATCGAACCATCGCGGGTTATTCCTTACAAACCGTTGCTGGACGGGGCCATTGACATGGCCAGTCACAAACCGGACTGCACGATCATCTTGCAACGTGAACAGCTGCGCGCCGAGATGATTGATGGCCGCGACCATGACTGGCAGACCGTCACAGCACAGGCGCCTCTTGCCGAGTGTGTGCCGGTGAATGGCGGCGATCCGGCCTATATCCTGTATACATCGGGCACGACCGGCGCGCCCAAAGGCGTGGTTCGACCAACTGCGGGTCATCTGGTGGCCTTGAACTGGACCATGAAGAATATTTATGACGTAAATCCCGGCGATGTGTTTTGGGCCGCAAGTGACGTTGGCTGGGTCGTTGGTCACAGCTATATCTGCTATGCGCCGCTGATCCACGGCAACACAACCGTGGTGTTTGAAGGCAAGCCGGTGGGCACGCCAGATGCGGGTACGTTCTGGCGGGTGATCAGCGAGCATAACGTCAAAGTGCTGTTTACAGCACCAACAGCGTTTCGCGCGATCAAGCGCGTTGATCCCAAAGGATTGCTTTTGCGGGACTACGACACATCGTGCCTGCACGCGCTGTTCCTGGCCGGCGAGCGCGCAGATCCGGACACCATCGAATGGGCCGAGGCGCATTTGAAGGTTCCGGTTATTGACCACTGGTGGCAAACCGAAACCGGATATGCCATTGCCTCCAATCCGTTTGGAGTGGAGAAAATGCCGGTTAAATTGGGATCCCCTACTGTGGCGATGCCGGGTTATGATGTGAAAATTTTGTCGGACGAGGGCGAAGAGTTGTCAGCCGGTGAACTTGGGGCCATTGCGATCAAGCTACCCTTGCCGCCCGGAACTCTGTCAACTTTGTGGAATGCACAGGAGCGATTTCAATCCAGCTATCTGGCGGCCTTTGACGGCTATTACGAAACCGGTGACGCGGGCTATCAGGATGAAGATGGATATTTGTACATCATGGCGCGTACCGATGATGTGATCAATGTCGCGGGTCACCGGTTGTCGACCGGTCAAATGGAAGAAGTATTGGCGAGCCATCCCGATGTTGCCGAATGCGCCGTTATTGGCGTCGCGGACGCCCTAAAGGGACAAATGCCGTTGGGCTTTTTGTGTTTGAATGCGGGCGTGGAACGGGCCGATGCAGATGTCATCGCAGAGTGTGTCAAATTGATGCGCGAGAAAATCGGGCCAGTTGCCGCTTTTAAGCAAGCTATTGTTGTCGATCGACTGCCGAAAACACGGTCAGGTAAAATCCTACGCGGAACCATGGTCAAAATCGCCGATGGCACAGATTGGAAGATGCCGGCCACAATTGACGATCCGGAAATTTTGACCGAGATTTCTGCGGCGCTGACAGGGTTGGGCTATCCAGTGAGGTAATCACAATCACGCAAGGGTTGCGTCTGGCGGTAAAAGTAACCTAAGTTCGGCACATTCGCAAAATGCGAAACTGTCGGAGCCCCAATGAAGTGTCCACATACAATTTTTAACAACTGTCCTGTGGATCGATCGATCTCGTTGCTGAGCCATGACTTGCGTGCAGCGCTGACCGACGTCGTTGGCGGTCTGCAATTGGTGGACGTTTCTACTTTGTCGGGCGCGAACAAATCCCAGATGGATCGGGTTCTTGCCTCCAGCGAGGCGTTGGTTGCTTTGATGGACGAGCTGACGATCAATCTTGAAAACAGCGCTGCCACAGTCGACGACACGACTTATCAAGTAGATTTAAAGAAATTTCTGGAGTCTGCAGCGCGTCGTTGGATTGGTGTGGCCAAACAACAAAATATGAAATTCGAGTTGAAAATGTCTTCGGATATGCCGACCGAAGTTGCCCTATCGCGCGGGACGTTGGAAAGGGTGTTGTCCAATGTGCTGGAAAACAGCTTCAAATACGCCGATGTAGGGGCCGTTGTCCTTTTTGCACGATTAGGACCCAATCAAGAACTGGTGTTCGAGGTTTCCGACAACGGGCCCGGCTTTGGTCGAGACGCCATGGAGGCCCTGTTCAGTTTTGGCGGCCGACCTGTTGCGTCAACCAAACCCGGAACCGGCTTTGGGCTTAACGCTGTTAAACGTATTCTCGACAGTCTTGGGGCCGAAATCGATGTTAAAAATCAGGAGACCGGCGCCAGCGTCACTATGTCAATCCCAAAGAGCGCGTGGCAGCCCGGGCGCCAGCGCGCCGGGAGCGTTGCAAGCCAACTCAAGTCAAACCATTTGTTAACTGGCCTGAAGTTTCTTTTGGCTGAAGACAATAGGACCAGCCAATTGGTTGCCCTGAACATGCTGGAACGTCTCGGGGCCCAAGTGACAGTAGTCGAAGATGGGTTTCAGGCGTTGGAAGAAATCGAGGCACATGATTTCGACGTCGTTTTGCTCGATATCGAAATGCCCAATAAATCCGGTACCGAAGTCATTACCGAGGTGCGCGCGCGCAAGGATCGTAAATCGAGGCTGCCGCTGATTGCACTAACTGCATTTGTTATGGGTCAACATCGCACAAATATCATGTCCGCAGGGGCCGATGGCACAATTTCAAAGCCGGTCACCAATACCGACGAACTGGGGCGTGCGATCAATACGATCTTAAGCGGATTGCCGTGGCACCACGACTTGAATTCGAACGTTGGCCATGATGATGGCAGTGCCAAGTTCATCGATGTGGATACCTATTTCAAGTTGTGCGATTCAGTGGGCGTGGACGCATTCTATAATATTTTAAAAATTATGGCTGCCGACTTGTCAGATGTGCATCGAACCATCAATCTGGCCAGCGAGCAGCAGGATTTGTTGGAACTACGCCGCGCCTCGCATGTGTTGATTTCTCTGTCTGGCGCGGTTGGCGCCAACCGTCTGCTGGCGTCTGCCCAAAAACTAAATATGTATGCGAACAGTGGCGATCTGGGAAAAGTCTTAGCCATGTCAAAGGCTTGTTCCGACGACCTCACATTGTTGATTTTGTTCGTTGAGAAGCAAAGTAGGGTTGCGTAGATGCACAGCAGGCTCAATATCCTCTTGGTCGAAGACACTCCGACAATGCAAATTCTCTATGCCTCGATATTGGCGGTCAAGGATTTTACCGCGATTTGTGTGGATACACTCGCCCAAGCACGTGCTGCGATGTCGGTCCAGTATTTTCCGATAGTTTTGTTGGACCTGAGCCTGCCGGACGGCGATGGGTTGGACCTGCTGGACGAGATTCTGCGCAATAACCCGCAGGCCAAGATCATCGTTATCACCGCCAACGGGTCGATGAACAAAGCGATTGAGGCCATGCGTCGTGGGGCCTGTGATTTTTTGGTCAAACCGTGCAATGCCGAAAAGCTAATCGGTTCTGTTGAGCATGCTTTTTCCGATTTCAAAGAAGCGTCCGATCCTGTATTGACCGCCGCAGTTCACGAGGCAGATTCCGGGAACTTTGTTGGATCTTCGGCAAGTGTCCAACTACTTCGGGAAAATATCGATGCATTGGGGCCAACAAACGTATCAGTTTTAGTCTATGGCGAGCGCGGTGTGGACAAGGATTTATGCGTTTCGCTGCTACGATACAGATCGCCAAATCGAGATGGTCCGGTTCTGGAAGTGAATTGTTCCGATCCCGACCAGGATGCGGTCGCGCGCAAATTGTTTGGTAATAGACCGCTAGACGACAGCCAATCGGACGCGGCGACGGATGCCGGTTCAACACAATTGTTCAGCCGTTTATCCGGTGGTACGTTAATTCTCAAAGAGCTTGGCGGGTTGAGCAACGATAATCAGATAGAACTGTTGGAAATGATGCAACGCTCGGGTGCTAGCGTCTCCAATGCAACGAAACAGACCCATCCTGACGTACGGATAATTTGCACCAGCACCGAAAATTCTTTTCAAGAGGTTATCGATGGTAGTCTTCGTCAGGACCTGTTTTTCCGGTGGCATTTTGTGCCAATTATCGTTCCGCCAATGCGGGAAAGGCGCGAAGATATAATTTACTGCGCTGAAAGTTTCCTGCTTTTGGCTTGTGCTGGTAAAAATCGCCCGGTACCGACGTTGTCCGAAGACCTACAGAACCTGTTGATCAACCATGACTGGCCTGGAAATCTGACAGAAATGCGCGAATTGTTTGTCGAGATGATATCTTTTTATGACGGCCCGGTGTTAGATCCGTCGATGCTTGGGCCCAAATTTCTAGCGGCGAAGCGCCATAGTGGGCGTTTTGATCCGCTTGACGATGCAAGGTTCGCATCTGACAAAGTTGCGGTGGGTAAACTGATCGGTTTGCCGCTGACAGTCATGGAGCAAAAATTTATCGAAGCCACGATCGATAGTTGTGACGGTTCCGTGACCAAAGCAGCCGTTATTTTGAATGTCGCCCCGTCTACTCTTTACCGCAAGCGCGATACTTGGCAAAACTCCTCGGTTGATTAGCGTGCCGCGCTGCGGCAGTGTGTCAGAAGCCGGAGCAAAGCCGGGCAGAAACCGAACCAAAGGAATACCGTGTGAGCCAAGACCTATTAACCGCCGCTTTGTCAGTGCGCGACCGCGCCTATGCTCCGTATTCCAAGTTTGCGGTCGGCGCCGCAATCAGGGCCGCAAACGGCGCGGTCTTTGTCGGGTGCAACGTTGAAAATGTGGCCTACCCTGAAGGATGTTGCGCCGAAGCCGGCGCCATCTCGGCCTTGGTGGCTGCAGGGCAAACCGAAATTACCGAAGTTCTTGTGGTCGCGGATGCCACACCTGTTGTGTCGCCCTGCGGTGGTTGTCGGCAAAAACTGGCAGAGTTTGGCGCCGGGGATACGCCTGTGCATCTGGCGGATCTGACCGGCGTGAAATCCAGTTGGACACTGGCTGATTTATTGCCGTCCGGGTTTAGCGAAGCCCACTTGGACGGTCGATCATGACTGATGTGCAGGACATGACAAAAGTTGCAGCTCTGGCATTATCTTGTCTGGACCTGACCAATTTGCGTGATGATTGTGATGAGGCAGCGATCCACGATCTGTGCGAGCGGGCTCAGACACGATTTGGGCCGGTTGCCGCAGTTTGTGTCTGGCCGCGTTTTGTGGCCCTGTCGCACAGCCTGTTGTCTAAAACATCCATAAAAGTCGCGACAGTAGTGAATTTTCCGTCTGGTCAGGATAATATTGGCAAAGTTCGGGAGACGACTGCACAAGCGCTCACTGACGGGGCGAATGAGATTGATATGGTCATTCCCTGGGCCGAAGTGTTGCAAGGGCGCAGTGAAGTCGTGGCACCGACTATACGCTCTGTTCGATCTGCGGCGGAAACTGTGACGCTCAAGGCGATTTTGGAAACAGGTATGCTTGAGCAGCCCGACCTTATTAAAGAGGCCGCCGAACAGTCCTTGGCAGGCGGGGTGGAATTTTTGAAA
>CAXMUJ010000243.1:0-1530 GCA_964196455.1 uncultured Myxococcota bacterium
CACCTTCGGTTCCGGCCTCGCCAGCCATCGCCTCTATTTCCGGGGTGATGGCGTTCACATGTGTCAAAAGTTTGGCATTCTTATCAAAACGCGGATCAGCCGTGTAAAGCCCTTCGACATCCGACAGCAAAACCAAAACATTCGCACTGACCATTGACGCCACCTGCGCCGCCAATCGATCATTATCGCCATACCGAATTTCATCAGTTGCGACGGTATCGTTTTCGTTAACGATTGGAACTGTGCCCAGCTCCAATAATGTGCCGATGGTCGCACGCGAATTAAGATACCGCCGGCGGTTTTCCGTATCCTCAAGAGTTAACAAAACCTGCGCGGCCTCAATACCGTACGGCATCAGAACTTCCTGATAGGCCTGCGCCAACCGGATTTGCCCGACGGCCGCAGCCGCCTGCGCACGCTCCAAACTAAGCGCGCCCTTGGGAAACCCCAAAACCCGACGCCCCAATGCGATTGAGCCAGAAGAGACTACTAAAACCTCTTTACCATCGGCCTTGAGAATCGCCACATCTTTAGCCAGATCCGCCAGCCAGTCACGCCGCAACAAACCTGTCGCGCCGTCGACCAATAACGCGGACCCGATTTTGATAACAATCCGTTTAGCCTCACTGATAAGCGAGGCGGAGCTTACGGTCTCCATGCCTCTGGTTCCTTATCGGCGTCAATTTCTGCATTTGCGTTGGTATCGATGATTTTACGTAAAACACGCAACGTATCTTGCAGACCTTCGCGGCTTACGCCGGACTGGCGCATAACAGCAGACCCCGTCGCATCTTCCAGCGATTTGGCAACGTCCTCACGTTCATCTTCGGTTAGGGCATCAACCTTGTTCAGGGCCGTTACCCGTGGCTTGTCCGCCAATTCGCCGCCATACATTTCCAACTCGTTAATGATGATTTTGTAATCATCAGCGGGATTTACAGCGGTTGCATCCACCAGATGCAGCAGCACCGCACAACGTTCAACGTGCCCAAGAAAACGATCCCCAAGCCCCGTGCCTTCATGCGCGCCCGCAATAAGCCCCGGAATATCCGCAACAACGAATTCTGTTTCGTCAATGCCAACAACCCCCAAATTTGGGTGCAACGTCGTAAACGGATAATCCGCAATCTTTGGTCGCGCGTTCGAAGTCGCAGCCAAAAACGTTGATTTACCAGCGTTCGGCATACCCAAAAGACCTACATCGGCGATCAGTTTAAGCTGCAACCAGACGTCGCGAACAATCCCGTCCTGCCCCGGGTTGGCCTTGCGCGGCGCACGGTTAGTCGAAGTCTTGAACCGCAAGTTCCCCCATCCACCATTGCCACCGGCCGCCAAACGCACACGCTGGCCAACAACGGTTAGGTCAGCCAACACAACCTCTTGTTCTTCATCCAGAATTTCGGTTCCAACCGGTACTTTCAGCACAACGTCGTTACCATCGGCACCCGTCATCTGACGCCCCTGTCCACCACGTCCGTTTTGCGCGAAATAGTGCTGCTGATAGCGAAAATCGATAAGCGTGTTCAGGCC
>CAXMUJ010000244.1:0-10514 GCA_964196455.1 uncultured Myxococcota bacterium
ATCGACATAATCGGCGGCGGTATACGTTGGCCAATCGGCGTGGATCAGCATTTTTTCACGATCCGCAATATCGCCCCACAGCTGTTCGGTGATGAACGGCATGATCGGGTGCAACATGATCAGGCATTGATCCAGAACCCACGACATTGTGGCCTGCGTTTCCGCACGAACAGCCGCATCGTCACCTTGGAACAGTGGTTTGGACAGCTCGACATACCAGTCACAAACCTTGCCCCAGACAAAGGTGTACAGCGCATTTGCGGCATCGTTGAACCGGTACTGATCCAGTGCGGCATCAACGGTTTCGCGCACCCGCACGGTTTCACCGACGATCCATTTGTTCAGCGTCTGATCGACCGATTTGGGGTCAAAGCCCGCAACCGGTGAACACTCGTTGAACTCGGCAAAGCGCGCCGCGTTCCACAGTTTGGTGCCAAAGTTGCGATAGCCCTGAATACGGCTGGTATCGAGTTTCAGGACGCCACCAAGGCTGGCCATAGACGCATTGGTAAAGCGCAGCGCGTCGGCACCGAATTCGTCGATAATATCCAGCGGGTCGACGACATTGCCGGTGGATTTCGACATTTTCTTGCCCTTGGCATCGCGGACCAGCCCGTGCAGATAGACCGTATCGAACGGAATACGTTCCTTGATCGGTGTATCCTCTGGCAGAACCGCCAGTTGCATCATGATCATGCGGGCGACCCAGAAAAACAGGATGTCTTGTCCGGTGATCAGCGTGCTGGTCGGGAAGTATTTTTTCATCTCGGCGGTATCTTCAGGCCAGCCGAGCGTGCCGATGGGCCAAAGGCCGGAGGAAAACCATGTGTCTAGAACGTCGGGGTCGCGAGCTATTTCGATCTTTGTTGGCGCACCTGCGCCAACGGTTGAGTGAATTCGAGGGTACTCGTCCAGCGAAATCCCTACAATAATCTCGCTACCGTAGTGTTTTTTTGCCTGCTTGAGAGCGTCCGCTTCATTTGCGGCGCAAAAAATATCCTTATCTCGCCCATACCAAACCGGCACCTGATGCCCCCACCACAATTGCCGCGAGATACACCATGGCTCGATATTTTCCAGCCAGTGAAAATACACTTTTTCGCCGCTTTCGGGCATGATCTTGATCGTGCCGTCGCGCACAACGTCCAGCGCCGGGCCGACGATTTGCGACGTATCAACAAACCACTGATCGGTCAGCATCGGCTCGATGACAACTTTGGACCGGTCGCCAAACGGCTGCATGATCGGCTTGTTTTCGACCAGCGGGATCGCGGTTTCAACCTCGTTGCCGTCTTCGTCCTTGGACGTCTTGGTTGTCATCACTGCCAAACCCTCGGCATTGATGTCGGCGACAACGGCTTTGCGCGCCTCAAACCGGTCCAGCCCGCGATAGTCCTCGGGCACAAGGTTCATGGCGGCAATCATCGCCTCGTCAAATTCTTGGTCGCCATTGGCAATGGCTTGGGCCACGGTCGCCTCGTCGGCATAAGGTTTGCCATCGGCACGCATATTGCCCTTGGTATCCATCAGTCCATACATCGGAATGCCGCCACGTTTGGCAACCTGATAGTCGTTAAAGTCATGCGCACCGGTAATTTTCACCGCACCCGAGCCGAAAGTCATATCAGGGTATTCATCGGTGATGATCGGGATCAGACGCCTAAATTCCTTGGGACCCACCGGAATTTCGCACAGCTTACCAACAATCGGCGCATAACGCGCATCGTCGGGATGCACCGCAACAGCACCATCGCCCAGCATGGTTTCGGGCCGTGTAGTAGCGATCGCGATATAGTCGCGTTCCTCGCTCAGCGTGACATTGCCGTCCTCGTCTTTTTCGACATAGGTATAGGTCTGGCCACCGGCCAGCGGGTATTTGAAGTGCCACATATGGCCCTTCACCTCAAGGTTATCGACTTCCAGATCCGAAATCGCGGTCTCAAAATGCGGGTCCCAGTTGACCAACCGCTTGCCACGATAGATCAGGCCCTTGTTATACATCTCGACAAAAACCTTGATGACAGCATCATGGAAATTCGGCGAGTTTTCATGCCCAACCCGGGTATCACCCTGTGCACCGGCCATGGTAAACGCCGTGCGGTCGAAATCACAGGACGCGCCCAGACGTTTGAGCTGGTTGATAATCTTGCCGCCGGATTGCTCTTTCCAGTCCCAGACTTTTTCCAGAAACGCCTCGCGGCCCAATTCCGCACGGCTGGGCTGTTGGGTCTCGGCCAGCATGCGCTCGACAACCATTTGCGTCGCGATGCCCGCGTGGTCGGTTCCGGGCTGCCACAGCGTGTCAAAGCCGCGCATCCGGTGCCAGCGGATCATGATATCCTGCAAGGTATTGTTGAACGCGTGGCCCATGTGCAAAACGCCAGTCACATTGGGCGGCGGGATCATTATGGTAAAGCTGTCGGCCCCGTCGCGGGCATTTGCACCAGCCTTGAAGGCACCTGCGGCCTCCCATGCTGCAAAAATTGCGGTTTCGGCCGCGCCTGCATCAAAGTTCTTGTCCATTGCCATGATCTGTGCCTTGCGCCTGTAAGAATTCGTCGGCGCTTTCTACATGGGCAACGGGCCAAGGAAAACCCCGCATTTGGTGGGCGGGGTGCGAATTCAGCCCGACGCTGCCCGTTCTGCGGCCACCGCCGCGTTCTTAAGCGGTTGATCAGGTGCCCCCATCACCGCCGGATGGTTGGCGTCACGGGCGAATACCGCGCGTACCATCGGCGCAAAGAATTCAATCGGCAATGTGTCGTAGTCGGGATCGAAACTGATCTGATCCCAGCGTTCACAGAACTGAGCACAGTCATAATAATATTTATGCCCCTGATAGGCATCGCGTTTGTTCGGATTGGCTCCGATATGTTCGCCATAGTAGGCAAGTTGGAAATCTCCGTGTTTTTCCACCACCCAGCGGCACTGTTCACGCACAAAGGGTTTCAGGATCGTGGCCGCGTATTCGTCGTGATTATAGGGCGCATAAATGTCACCGATATCATGCAGCAGCGCCGAAACCACCCAATCCTTATCCGCACCATCGCGCCAAGCCCGCGTTGCCGATTGCAAGGAATGGCCCAAACGGGTAATTTTGTATCCCGACAGCCCGACGTCCAAATCCACCAACGCGGCAAGCAACCTGTCGGCGGTGCCCTTGGTGTGATCAATCTCGTGCCGGAGCAGGAACTCGTAATCCTCTTTGTCGCCGTCTTTCATTTGTGTGAATTTAACTTCGTCCACTGGGACACCTCTCCGACTGACACTGTGTAACGCGAGTAAACGCGCCAAAGTGATTCCCCGCAAACCGAAATGTGACCAAGCAGCGCTTTACACCGCGCCACATTGGCTGACAGTATGGCGAACAGGAGTACTTGGTAACACCGCATATGGCGCAAAAGCACATCATCATTATCGACGGAACCCAAAGCCGTCTGCACGAAGGACAGGAAACCAACGCCGGCCTGCTGTACAAGCTCTTGTTAGAGAACAACAGCGAAGCAGATCGACGCCATATTTGGTATGATCCGGGCATTCAAGGGCACGGGTTCTGGAACTGGGTGACGATTGCGTCCGGTTGGGGCATCAATCAGGTGATATGCGACGCCTACAGCACGCTGTGTTCCAAGTATCGTGAAGGTGACAAAATCTATCTGTTTGGTTTTAGCCGCGGCGCCTATGCTGTGCGATCTCTGGCTGGGTTGATCAACACATTGGGGCTGGTACGCCACGACCATGCCACCGAGCGAAACATAAATCAGGCGTTCCGGCTCTATGAATTCGATCGCCCGCCAGAGGTCAAAAAGATTTTTTGCGACAAGCATTGTGCGCCGGTTGTCGAGATCGAAATGATCGGCGCCTGGGATACCGTAAAGGCATTGGGCCTGCCATATCCGGTGCTGACGCGATTGGCGCCTATGGCAACTGAATTTCACAATGACATGATCGGCAGCCCGGTTAAAAACGGCTTCCATGCGCTGGCTATCGACGAGAACCGGCAAGCCTATACGCCTGTCTTGTGGCAGGTTGAACCGGGCTGGTCGGGGCATCTCGAACAGGTCTGGTTTCGCGGCGCGCATGCCGATATTGGCGGCCACGTCTGGGCCGTACCCGAGGCGCGCGCCCTGTCCAACATACCTTTGGTTTGGATGCTGGAACGTGCCGAAATATGTGGAATGCAGCTGCCCGAAAACTGGCGCGACCGCTATCCCTGTGATGTGCATGCCACCGCGGTCGGAACCCGGCGCGGCATTGCAAAATTCTTTCTATTGCGCGAGGAACGCCGTCAGGGAACTGCGCCAAACGAATATGTTCACCACACTGTCTTGCAGATCAGACCCGAGGACCAATACGACATTCCCGTTCAATCAAGATCGGGTCAATCGAAAATGGCATAAAACAACACCTTGATCCCGTTGCAACAGTGGTTCAAGTGTGGCACAACTTCGCAAACAGATTTCCGACTCAAAGGGATGCAAATGACCGATTACTCCGCCGCACGTACAGCAATGGTTGACTGTCAGGTTCGCCCGTCCGATGTGACAAAATTCCCGATAATAGAAGCCCTGTTGTCTGTTCCGCGCGAAGCGTTTGTGCCTGTGGACAAAAAGTCTGTAGCCTATGCGGGCGCGCATATGACCCTGTCAGAAAATCGGGTTTTGCTGGATGCCAGGACCTTCGCCAAAATGCTGGACGCAGTCAATATCCGCCCGACGGATATGGTGCTCGATCTGGGCTGCGGTCTTGGCTATTCTGCGGCAATTCTGTCGCGGCTCGCAGAGGTTGTTGTTGCGGTGGAAGAAGACGCGGAAATGGCGGCGGCGGCGAATACGTTGCTTGATAAATCAGCAGACAACGTATTTGTGACACATGCGCCCTTGGTATCGGGTGACGCAAAGCACGGCCCTTATGATGTCGTGATGACGCAGGGCGCGATTGAAACCCTGCCCGATGCAATTGCCTCCCAAATCAAGGATGGCGGCCGCATTGTCAGCATATTCTCGCAGAACGGGCTTGACCAATGTCGCGTTGGGTTCAAAGCAGGTGGAAAAATTTCCTGGCGTTATGCTTTTGATGCCAACGCACCGGTTTTGAATGGATTTGAAACCAGCCCGGAATTTACATTTTAGTGCGCGATAGTTTTCGCAGCGCTGTTCAACAAGTCAGCGGACAAGGATGCTGTTATGAGTAGGTTTCTGAAAATATCTGTTCTTGCCGGCGGGTTAATGACAGCTTTGGCTGGATCTCCGGTTCTGGCGACATCTTTGGCCGACGCCATGGTGATGACCTATCAAACCAATCCGCAACTGGTCATCAGCCGAAGCACGCTGCGTCAGACAAACGAGGGCGTCCTTACCGCCCGGTCTGCATTGCGCCCGACAGTCACAGGCAAAGTCGGCGCATCCAAGACCTTTTCATCGGGCACCAACAGTGATGTGAATGGCTCCATATCGGTCACAGCCAGCCAATTGTTATTTGACAGCGGCGCGTCCAAAATGGGCGTCGAGGCTGCGCGTATGGCCGTTCTGGCGGATCGTCAACAACTGGTCGACACCGAACAGACCGTGCTTTTGGATGCGGTGACGGCCTATATGGATGTCAGGCGCGACATCCAGTTTGTGCGCTTGGCAGACAATAACGTGCGTGTATTGGGCGAACAGGTCCGGGCCGCCAAAGACCGGTTCGAGGTCGGCGAGGTTACCCGCACCGACGTTAGCCAAACAGAGGCCCGCCGCGCCCAATCAATCAGTACGCTGGAATTCAACAAGGCAGGCTTGCGCATCTCTGAGCAAGCTTTCAAAGCCGTTGTTGGCGCGTTACCGCGAAACCTGCAAACTCCGCCCGCGGCACCCAAACTTCCCGCCAGTGCATCACAAGCAGAAACCGTCGCCGTTGGCCGCCATCCCAGAATTCTAGAAGCACAGTTCAATGTCAAAATCGCTGAAATCGCACTTGAGCAAGCCAAACTGAACCGCCGTCCTAAGGTCACAGGATCGCTTACTGCGTCGCGTGACATTAACACTTCGAATGACTCCACTGATCTCATCGCCAGCGTTTCCGGTTCCGTGCCGCTTTATGCAGGTGGGACATTGCAAGGACAACGCCGGTCGGCATTTGCCGCGCTGGAACGGTCCAAGGCACTGGTCCAGCTGCAGGCTTTGATCACGCGGCAAGCGGTCACGTCTGCTTATGCAAACTGGCAAGCATCGCGTGCCGCGATCAAGTCAAACAATGAACAATTGCGCGCCGCACGGATAGCCTTTGACGGTGTTACCGAAGAGGCCCGTTTAGGCGCCCGGACAACCTTGGATGTGCTGGATGCGGAACAGGACGTTCTGGATGCGCGCTCTGCACTGATTTCTGCATCGCGTGACGAACAAGTTGCAGCGTATTCGGTTTTATCAGAGATGGGCTTGATGACCGCCAGCCACCTGGGCTTGGGTGTCGATACTTATAATCCTGATCAAAATTACAGTGCCGTCAACAGCAAGAAGTCACCGCAAACGGCCAAGTTCAAACTGTTGGACAAGCTTAAGTCTCGCTAGGTAACCGTTGTATATCGACAAATTTTATTGTTTAGCATCCGTTTTTGTGGCTCTATTGTTGAGCGGAACCAAGCATTGCCGGTGTCTGACGGCACGGCGAGTTGCCTGTGCGACGTTTGGAATGGCTCAGACGCCCAAACAACTGAAAGAGTGAAATCCTGTGATTGGATTCGGAAAAAATAAAACAAAACTGGAGGTTGAAGAAGACTCTTCATCAAGATCCGCGACGCCGAAAAACTCGGTGTTAAACGCGTTTAACCGCTTGAAAAATCGACGCAACAAATCCGCCGATGAAGACCAGTTTGGAACACGCTTGGGTAAAAATTCACGCGAAATTTCCGAGGCTATTTCAAATATTTCCGATCGTATCGACGCCAGCAATGCCCAGGATATATCCACGACCGCGTCAAATATGTCGCATTTGTCCGATGCTGTAGATATGTCCGAAACCGGTGGTTCGGCTGAAACCGAAGACGCGCCAGATGGCTCAGCCCAGCAAGAGCATGTTACGACAGTCGAACGCCCGTCACAACGCACACGCGTTATGCAGTTTCATAAACCCGCATATTCGCCACCAAAACCCGAGAGCGCAATCGATCCGGATTTTTCCGCGTCCACTCTGCCCCCTGACATGAAACAACACAAAGCCCACGAAGGTGTCATGCCCAATACCGGAACCGAAAATTACGAAAAACAGAAAAAAAATGAACCTGTAGAAGAGCCTGTTGATCCACAAACTTTTGCGGCACAAATTCGAGCAAAGATCTCGAAATCTCTAGGGTCGACAGATGTCGATCCGGATGCGACCGATGCGCTGCAACTTGACGCCTCGGCGTTGGCGCCAGAGGCCGAGATCGAGACCGAGACCCAGGAGGATCAGGATATGGATACCTCTGCGAACAAACCGCATCCTGACGCCGACCTCGCAGATGACGCCAAAGCTTTCGCAACGGATTTTTACACCCGCGTTTCCCAAGCCCATCGCCCGAAAGAAGCCGAGGCGCATGCGCCTGAAAACGCGCCAACCGACCTGCCGCCGAAGCCTGCGGCCATATCACAGCGCCGTGCCACCGCACCGGTCAAACCAAAAATGGCACAACCACTCATTCCATTGCGCCGGCGTGCCGCTTTTCCACCACGGCCCGAGGTTCAGCCCTCCGGCCTTTCAGAACAACCGCAAAGCAATCCTTTGCATGCAGCGCCCCTGACGCGTGCTGTGCCGGTGACACCTAACGGATCTGGACAGGCAGACAAAAATCTGACCCATTCCCCGGCTTTTATTGCACCGGACTTTTCCTCGGGGCCACCTTCACCGGACCCTGAATTCAGCATCCAAGACCAAGGTTCTGCCCACATGGCTGACCAGCCAACGTCGCATGACTTTTCCAACCCGGCACCCATGGGCCAAGCAAGCCCGATAGCAGAGCCGCAACTGGCTGCTCCGGTCCAACCTCCTGAACAAACATCACAATCGATGTCTCAAACACCCGAACCCTCTGTCTCTGAACTGTTGGCGCGACATGCTTCAACCGGGTTCGAAACAGAGCAAATAGAAGATGCGCAGACACCCGATCCGGACGTGTTTGCAAAGCCGGACATAGACGAAGACGAAGACGAAGACGAACTCTTGGTGAAGATCTATGATTTGGTCCAGTCCGAGTTAAATCGGGCGTGGGGCGAGAATATTGCGCTAAATATCCGGCAAATTGTTCGTGATGAAATCAGCGCGGCAATGGCCAAGAAAAGATCAGAGTAATCAAGGCTTTACGGTCGCACTCATGGCCAAAATTGCGTCCAAATCCAAATGCTCTTCC
The DNA here is from genome assembly GCA_964196455.1 of uncultured Myxococcota bacterium. Lineage (GTDB taxonomy): Bacteria > Pseudomonadota > Alphaproteobacteria > Rhodobacterales > Rhodobacteraceae > Amylibacter. Next base: position 8,363 of record CAXMUJ010000244.1, read on the forward strand.
AGATGTTTGGCCAATGCGTTGAGCGTGTTGTCAACGGTTTGATCAAATGCCAAGCCACTTGGGGCGACACCTAGGTCAGACAAGAACCGCGTTCGAAACTCATCTTGTGAAAACAACCCGTGCAAATAGCACCCCGAGACGCGCCCATTGCCGGATGCAGCACCGTGGCCAACACCGTCAATCGTCAGCCAGTGATTTGTGCAATCCGGGCCGGTAGTCGTGCCGATGTGTATCTCGTAACCCGAAACAGGGTGGCCCGAGGCAGAATGCACGGCGGTGACCCCGGCCAGTCGTTTTTCCGGATGCATGACAGTTTCAACATCCAACAAGCCCAAGCCCAGATATGTCCCGGCCGTACCTTCGATGCCCTGTGGGTCCGAAATCGTGTGACCCAGCATCTGATACCCGCCACATATCCCCAGAACGCGGCCACCGCGGCGCACATGCGCCAGAATGTCGATGTCCCAACCTTGTTGGCGCAAGTAAGCCAAGTCGCCTATCGTGGATTTTGTACCGGGCAACAGGATCAAATCCACATTTCCCGGGATCGCCTGCCCCGGGCCGACAATTTGCACGGACACGCCCGGTTCCAATTTCAGAGGATCAAGGTCATCAAAATTTGCAATACGGGATAGCTTGGGCACCGCAATCCGAAACCCGTCATCAGCCGCGCGAACCGGTAAATCCGCCGCGTCCTCGGCCGGTAGTTTGACGGCGTCGGCAAACCACGGCACAACACCCAATGCCGCCCAATGTGTCCGATCCGCAATCGCGGCCATACCACCCTGAAACAAGCTGACATCGCCGCGAAACTTGTTGACCAGAAACCCGACAATCCGGTCGGCGTCGCTCTTGTTCAGAACCACATGCGTGCCCACCAGTTGAGCAATGACCCCGCCCCTGTCGATGTCACCAACCAAGATAACAGGCACGCCTGCCGCTTCGGCAAATCCCATGTTGGCAATATCACCGCCGCGCAGATTGACCTCTGCCGGGCTGCCGGCGCCTTCTACCAAAACCAGATCCACCCCTGCGGCCAGTCGGTAAAAACTGTCCAACACCGCAGGCATCAGCTTGGGTTTTAGCGCCGCATAGTCGCGGGCCTTGCTTGTGGTAAAACGCTGCCCCTGAACAATCACCTGAGCGCCGGTCTCGGTTTCCGGCTTCAGCAGAACCGGGTTCATATCTGTGTGTGGCTGCACCCGTGCTGCCAGAGCCTGAAGCGCCTGTGCCCGACCAATTTCGCCACCATCCGCAGTGACTGCAGCGTTGTTAGACATATTCTGGGACTTGAACGGCCGGACTTGCAGACCACGATTGGCAAATGCCCGTGCCAAGCCGGCAACCAAAACCGATTTACCCACATTCGAGCCGGCGCCCTGTATCATTATGGACTTCGCCATGTTTCATCCTATATTCAGGGCGACCAACCAAGGGCGCGATATGAACACTCCGGCACATCTTATTTTCGGCGCCTTTGCATTTTCCAGACCAGATAGCGCGAAAATAACAGTCGCCGCAATTGTCGGTGCGTTAATCCCCGATTTTTCTCTGTATTTTCTTGTCGCTTGGAGCCGCTTCGTTCAGGGAATTTCCTTCGATGCCATATTTGACACGCTGTATTTTTCGCCCAAATGGCAGCAGATTTTTGCTATCGACAACTCCTTTTTTGTTTGGATTTTGGTCCTTACCATCGGGATTTTGCTGAAAAAACCGTGGGTCTGGGCCTTGGCTGGTGCGGCCATCTTGCATTTGATACTGGACTTTCCCCTGCACCATGATGATGCACGCATGCACTTTTGGCCGCTGACGACCTGGGTGTTCGAAAGCCCGGTCAGCTATTGGGACGGCAACCACTATGGCAATATTGTTGGCCCGATCGAAATTGGTGCAGCTCTTGTTTGTACGACCATCTTGTTGCGACGGTTCGTGCATCCTGGCCCCCGAGTGCTCTTTGCGACACTCGCCACGCTGGAAGCAGCGCCCATGGTAATCTTTTACCTAATGTTTCGCACCTAAACCTGTTTCAACTTGCACAGAAGTTTTGCCATTGCTATAGCCGATGAACGACCACAGGCGGCGAGTTGGCGGAGTGGTGACGCAGCGGATTGCAAATCCGTGTACACGAGTTCGATTCTCGTACTCGCCTCCA
>CAXMUJ010000245.1:0-4625 GCA_964196455.1 uncultured Myxococcota bacterium
CTGGTCCGAGCGCAACAGGACAGTTTTCTGCATTTTATCAATGACGAGGTCGACGGCGTGCTGTGGACGCTCAGCAAACATAGCTATGCCCTGCCCAAAGAGTTGCACGTTGCCGACATTCGCCCGGCGCTGGACTGGGAATATGCGCGGTCCATGGATATTCTGGAAACGCGGCTGGGGGACAAGGACTATGTTATGGGCGACACATTCACGGTGCCGGATATTATCCTGGGTCACTGTTTGATGTGGGGTATCAGCGCCAAAATGCCAATGCCACAACCCAGCCTGCGCGCCTATGTCGACCGGATCACAGCCCGACCCGCGTATCTGCGGGCGCATGCGATTAGGAAGAGTGGTTAGGTCAATGGCCTGTCAAATACAGGGAAGGATCAGAACGGGTTTGCGGGTCTGATTGGCGAAAACTTCGCATGACTTATGTCTCAATCGATTTCTGTTAAGGGTTCAACGGATTGCGGGGAAGAGAAGATATGGGCGTTATGCTAAATGGTGTGTATCTGACAGAAGATCCCGATGCGAATACGGCCCAAGACGGGGCCTACCTGCGCAGCCGCGCCAATATCCGCAACTGGATCACCCGCGATGGCTCTGCCGGACCCACAGGTGTTGGCGGCTTCACGCCGGATCGGGGCCGCTATCACCTGTTTGTCGCTTGGAACTGCCCCTGGGCGCACCGATCGCTGCTGGCGCGTCTGTTCAATGGATTGGCGTATGATATTTCCCTTTCCATTGCCAAACCGCGCCGGACGGATCAAGGCTGGGTCTATGATGCACACGGCGCATATTCGGACCCGCTGTTTGGTATTAACGCCCAGCACCAGATCTATTCGCGCCATCCCGATGCCTACACCGGTCGTGTGACCATACCGGTGCTGTGGGACACACATCAGGGCCTGGCGGTCAGCAATGAAAGTGCCGATATCCTGCGCATGTTCGGCCAGGTCTATGACAGCGGGATCGACACTTGCCCGCCCGATCTGATCGCGCAGATCGACGACTGGAACGCGCTGATCTACAAGGATCTCAATAACGGTGTTTACCGGGCCGGGTTTGCTCGCACGCAAGCAGCCTAAGAGGCCGGCGCCCGCGATGTTTTTGCCACGCTAGGGAAAATCGACCGGCACCTGGGCTATAACCGGTACCTGTGTGGCGACTGGGTGACCGAGGCCGACCTGCGGCTGTTCCCGACACTGGCGCGGTTTGATGTGGCCTATCACTATGCTTTCAAATGCAACCTCTACCGGTTGGTGGATTATCCCAACCTGTGGCCCTATGCGCGCGAGATCTACCAGATGGACGGCGTGGCGGACACGGTCAAGTTTGATATCTACAAGGGCGGCTATTTCTCACCGTCAGAGCTGCGCAACCCGCTGGGCATTGTGCCGACTGGCCCTTTGATAGATTGGCTTGCCCCGCACCGACGTGGCTGAGGCTGTTGTTGTGGAAGAAGATGTCTGGGATTCTGGGGCTGATCACCTTGGGTAAAATCAACTGCGGGCACAGGCCCGGATGCGTCTGGCAGCGGGCCGCAACACCACGGCTTCTGTCGTCGCCTGTCAGAAAGTTCTAGTGACGGTTGGTGATCTTATCGTTCAGCCGTTTGAGGATGTCGCCGGCCGTGGTTTCACACAGCGCCGGAATGAACGCGTGGACCAATGCCGCAGTGCCGGCCACAAAAAACCAGAAGGCAAAGGACAGTGCAAAGCGCATATGTCCGAGATAGGTTTCATTAACTGTGGCGGGATGCGCGAGAAAGAGTGCTTTTATCATGGGGTCGTCCTGTGTCTAGGTTGCTGCCCGATTTTAGCACTGCGGCACAGAGACCGTGTCCCAAATTCCACATGATTTAGGCTTTACTTTGTAATATTTTCCCATAAATTGACACTATGACGCAAATTGATACCATAGACCGCAAAATTCTTGCACAATTGCAGCAGGATGCCGACATTAATCTGGACACATTGGGCGAGGCCGTTGGTCTGTCGCGAAACGCGTGCTGGCGGCGGGTCAAACATCTGCAATCCTCCGGTGTTATTCGCAAACGCGTGGCACTGCTGGATGCGGATAAATTGAACCTGCGGTTGAGCGTATTCATTCTGGTCCGCACTCAGAACCATGACCTGGCGTGGCTGGAAAAATTTGCCCGCGTGATCGAGGCAACACCAGAGATCACCGGCGCCTATCGCATGTCCGGCGATCTGGATTACCTGCTCCATGCACGCGTCGCCGATATGGCCGAGTATGATCAACTGTATAAAAGGATCACCAGCCGGATCGACCTATCCGACGTCTCGGCCAGCTTTGTGATGGAAGAGATCAAGGCAACAACCGCCCTGCCGCTGTTATAGGCCCCGGTCGGGGGCTAGTCGATCAGGCCGGCGCGGCTGCGGACGTCTTCGTCGCGCAGGGAAACTACGCTGCCGCGCCAGTCGTCCGCATCAGCGCTACACATCCAGATCAGTGCGCTGGCAACCCAGTCGACCGAGATATGGCTCGACCAGTCCAACTGGCTCACCGGATTGACGCCACTGTCCCGAATGGCCACCTGCATATCTGTCGCCACGGTTCCAGGTGACAAAACCAGTGCCCGAATGCCGTTGTCGGCCTCTTCCTTGTGCAGCACACGGTTCAAATGATGCACCGCTGCCTTGGATGTGCAATAGGCCGACCAGCCCTCCAGTGCCGAGGTCGCAGCACCGGAGCCGATGGTGATAATTGTCCCGCCACCTGTGGATTTCATCACCGGCAGGGCGGACCGAATGCCGTGAAAAACCCCCTTAACATTGATATCAATAAGCCTGTCCCAGTCGTCGCTCTGTGCGTTTTCCAGTCGGGCGATCGGGTCGACAGTTCCGGCATTGGCGACAAATACATCCAGCCCGCCAAACTCTGATACGGCCAAATCAACCGCGGCTTGAACTTGCACTGGATCGGTGACGTCGACGGCAAGATGGAGCGCTGTTCCACCGGATTGGCGGATAGCACTTGCCTGATTTGCAATCTCGGCTTTCGTACGGGCGGTCAAAAGAACTTTTGCGCCTTGGGCGGCCATGGCGCGGGCGGTTGCGGCACCTATGCCGCGCGATGCGCCAGTTATTATAACGGATTTACCGGCTAACTCAGACATTTGGGACTCCCACTTCTTGCTGTTGTATCCTTTTAAGTTAGCGTAATTCATGGGTTTGTCAGCAACTGCGTGGCCAAGATATCGATCAATGACTGATAGAAAGCCGAATTCTTGTTGTCTATGGACAGGTCAGGTCATAGATCAGTAGCAGGAGAATGAATGTGACCCAGAATTTACAAGATATTGCCAATCGCATGCTGCAAGCCGCCAAATTGGCCGGTGCCGATGCCGCAGATACCCTGATCGTAAATGGAACGTCCGTGTCGATCGAGGTGCGGGCTGCCGCGCTGGAACACGCCGAACGCGCCGAAGGTGTGGATTTAGGCCTGCGTGTTTTCAAGGGCCGGCGTCAGGCCAGCGTGTCGATTTCGAATGCCTCGGACGACGCGATCGCGCAAATGGCCGAACGCGCTGTTGCCATGGCAAGCGAAGCACCCGAAGACCCGTATTGTGGACTGGCTGATCCATCGCAATTGGCAACCGGCTGGGATATTGACGCCTTGCAACTGGCCGATGAAATCGCTGCACCGCTGCCGCGGGAATTGCAGGAAATGGCGCAGGAAGCCGAAGCAGCAGCCTTGAAGGTCAAGGGTGTTGCTCAGGTGCAGGGTGCCGGCGCTGGATACAGTGACACAGCACTTCATTTGGCCGGCAGTAACGGATTTTCCGGTGGCTACCGGCGAACCTCGACCTCGGTGTCCTGTGTTGCGATTTCGGGCACTGGTTCGGATATGGAACGGGACTATGCAGGCGAAGCCCGCAGCCATATCTCCGACTTGCCCGATGCCACAGAGGTCGGTGCACTGGCTGGCCAACGCGCGGCGGATCGCGCCGGTGCCACGCGACCACCGACGGGTGCCTATCCAGTGGTGTTCGACGAACGGATATCATCTTCGCTGATCGGGCATCTGGTTGCCGCAATAAACGGGGCATCCATCGTGCGCGGATCCAGCTGGCTGTTGGATGCCATGGGAACGCAAGTTCTGCCCAAGGGGATGGACCTGATCGAAGATCCGCACCGCCAGCGGGTGTCCGGGTCACGGCCGTTTGATGCAGAGGGCCTGCCGGTTGCACGCAGGGCCTTGGTGCGCGACGGGATATTGCAAGGCTGGACGCTTGATCTTGCAACTGCGCGCCAACTGGGACTGGCCAGCACCGGCAACGCGGCGCGCGGTGTCAGTGGACCGCCGTCGCCCTCGGTCGGAAACTTGGACCTTACCCAAGGCCATGTCGGGCGCGATGAGCTGATTGCCCAGATGGGAACCGGCCTTGTCATCACGTCGATGATCGGATCAACCATCAATCCAAATACCGGAGATTATTCACGCGGCGCGTCCGGGTACTGGGTCGAAAACGGCCAAATAACCGGACCGGTCAACGAGTGTACGGTAGCCGGAAATCTGAGAGATTTTTTGTTGCGTTTGACACCTGGGAACGACGCCCGGGGCCATCTGTCACGTGTTGTTCCCAGCTTACTGGT
>CAXMUJ010000246.1:0-4685 GCA_964196455.1 uncultured Myxococcota bacterium
ATGCCAGAAACATTTGATGAAGACCTGTTCCTAAAAGGACTTGAACAGCGCAAAGCAACACTTGGTGCCGCGTATGTTGAAAAAAACCTTGCGGCAGCCGATGATTTTACCCGCCCCTTCCAAGAAGCCATGACCGCATGGTGCTGGGGCTTTGGCTGGGGTGACGACGTTATCGAGCCGAAAACCCGGTCGATGATGAATCTTGCGATGATTGGTGCGCTTGGACGCATGCATGAATGGGAAGTTCACTGTCGCGGTGCTCTGAACAACGGTGTAAGCCAAGAGGAAATCCGGGCCATCATCCATGTTGTCGGGATTTATTGCGGCGTTCCGATGGCGCTTGAGTGTTTTCGGGTCGCCAAGAAAGTACTAGAAGAACAATAATTGGCAGCAAAATGCCAGACAGAGGATTTTTATGGCCAAGATCATACTATTCAACAAGCCTTTTGGTGTGTTGTCGCAATTTACCGATAAAGGCACCGTTGGAACCGCGCGGCCAACCCTGTCCGCCTTCATCACTGTACCCGATGTTTATGCCGCCGGACGCTTGGACAAAGACAGCGAAGGTTTGCTGGTTTTGACCGACAATGGCGCGTTGCAGCACCGGATCAGTGATCCCAAATTCAAGACTGCGAAAACCTATTGGGTTCAGGTCGAAGGCACCGCGTCAGAGGAAGCATTGGCGGCTTTGCGAACAGGCGTTGAGCTAAAAGACGGGGTGACGGACCCTGCCCTCGTCAAAGCCATTCCAGAGCCCGAAAACCTGTGGCCGCGTGAGCCTCCGGTCCGATTTCGCAAAACGGTGCCCGACAGTTGGCTGGAGATTACCATCACCGAAGGCCGGAACAGACAAGTCAGGCGCATGACGGCCGCCGTCGGTCTGCCGACGCTGCGTTTGATCCGGTATCAGGTTGGGAATTGGACGCTTGACGACATCGCGTCCGGGACATGGGCCGATGCGACCGTGCGATAGAAAAACCGCGCGAATTACTCTCGCGCGGCTTTGTTCTTGAAATTTACTTCAGTGCGGCGTCTGTAATCATCGACGTCCAAGCACCTTCTGGTGCTTTGGTAATTACCGGATCAGATCCGCCATCCAGCAAAGAGATAACCGTGCGCGAGTAGTCCCTGAAATCCAGTGCGCCGTTTGATCCCGCTGTCAGTTTTGCGATCTCACCCATCATGCGTTTCTGGTGTTTTTCTGTTTGCGCACCAGAGGCGTCATTGTCCAAAATGATCATTGCTGCATCATCAGGATTTGCCTCTGCCCATTTCCAACCCTTCATTGATGCGCGAACAAAGCGCTCCATTTTGTCAACGAAAGCAGGGTCTTTCAGGTTTTTGCCCAAGACATACATGCCGTCTTCCAATGTTGACACGCCCTGTTCTTCGTATTTGAAAACAACGAGTTCTTCCGCTGTCAGACCGGCGTCAATAATCTGCCAATACTCGTTATAGGTCATGGTCGAGACACAGGCCGCCTGCCCTTGCAGGATAGGATCGACGTTAAAACCTTGCTTAAGGACTGTTACTCCACCCTCGGATCCATCGGTTTTCAGACCCAGCTTGCTCATCCAGCTCAGGAACGGGTATTCGTTGCCAAAGAACCAAACGCCAAGGGTTTTACCGGCGAAATCCGCCGGGCTTGAAATGCCGGCATCCTTGCGGCAGGTCAGCATCATACCAGACGACTTGAACGGCTGTGCGATGTTGACCAGATCGAGCCCTTTTTCGCGCGACGCCAACGCCGACGGCATCCAGTCCAGCACCACATCGGCGCCACCACCGGCAATAACCTGTGCCGGTGCGATGTCTGGCCCACCTGGTTTAATGGTTACATTAAGGTCTTCTTCTTGGTAAAACCCCTTGTCCAAGGCTACGTAATAGCCTGCAAATTGAGCCTGTGTGACCCACTTGAGTTGGAGCGATACGTCATCGGCGGCTTGTGCGCCCCCTGCCGATAACGCCATAGTTCCGGCGACTGCTGCTGCAAAAATCTGTTTCATTTGTTTTCTCCTTGTTGATACGCGTTTACTATCTTTTGCGCTGTGACGGATGCCAAAAGGTCACAGACTTTTCTATTAGGGCTACAGACCCATAAAATGCAGAACCGGCCAAAGCGGCAACGGTAATTTCGGCCCAGACCATATCAAGTGCCAGCCGTCCAACCTCGGTCGAAATGCGAAATCCCATCCCCCGCACCGGTGAGCCAAAAAACTCTGCGACAATTGCTCCTATCAAAGCAAGTGTTGAGCAAATTTTCAACCCGTTGAAGATGAACGGCATGGCGGCGGGCAATCTGAGTTTTGTCAGCCCCTGGCTGTAGCTTGCCCCATATGTCTGCATCAGGTCACGCTGCATGTGGTCGCTGGCCTTTAAGCCCTCGACTGTGTTCACCAACATCGGGAAAAACACCATAACCACGACAACGGCGGACTTGGACTGCCAGTCAAACCCGAACCACATGACCAGAATTGGTGCAAGCCCGACAATCGGCAAGGCGGCAACAAAATTACCTACCGGCAACAGACCCCGTTGCAAAAACGGCGACCGGTCCACGGCAATGGCGGTCAAAAATGCGGCGCCACATCCTATTATATAACCCGACATGGCCCCCTTAACAAAGGTCTGGACGAAGTCCACCCACAACGTCGGTAAGCTGTTTGCGAAACGTACGGCTATGGCTGATGGTGCCGGCAAGAGTACCGGGCTGATCTCGAAACCATGGACCAGTGCTTCCCAAATCACCAAAATTGAAACCCCGAAAATGGCGGGCACCAAAAGCCCGATTAATCGACTGCTGGGTCGGCGCGACAACTTTACGTTCAGCATCCACATCAAAACCCAAAACACCAATGCACCGGAAATCCAGATCATCGCACCATTCCCATTCGACGAAGGGTGATGCTTTGCAAAAAACCGATGATGGCAACAAGAGTTGCGGCCAGAATCGCAGCGGAAACAAGGGCGCTCCAGATTTGAATGGTCTGGCCATAGTAACTACCGGCCAACAAGCGTGCACCCAATCCCGCCACAGCACCGGTTGGCAGTTCACCAACAATGGCACCGACAAGCGACGCCGCCATGGCAATTTTCAGGGACGTGAACAGGTAAGGCATAGAGCTGGGCAGTCGCAGCTTCCAAAACATTGTCGACCGCGAACTGTTCCATGTGTGCATCTGATCCAACTGCATCGAATCGGGTGCGCGCAGTCCCTTGACCATACCAACCACAACTGGAAAGAACGATAAATACATTGAAATCATGGCCTTGGGAAGAAGCCCCGAAATTCCAACCGCATTGAGGACAACAATAATCATCGGCGCAATCGCCAGAATGGGTATTGTTTGGCTGGCAATGACCCAAGGCAACACAGACATATCCATGGCGCGGCTGTGAACGATGCCAACGGCCAGCGATATCCCCAATCCGGTGCCCAAGCCAAACCCCAGCAACGTGGCCGACAAGGTGACCCAGCCGTGCCAGATCAACGATCTTTTGGAGGTGATTTTCTTGAGCACTGTGGTTTTGTAGATCTCGGCAATAACCTGGTGCGGGGCTGGCAATCTCGGTTTTTCCTGGGCCCAAGTGTCCATCACCAGCTCATTGAAACCAAGCGTTACATTCGCGCGCTTTGCCTTGTCATGGGCCCAAGCCGAATTCAGCGCAACAGCACCTGCATACCACAACAAGACAATCGCCAGAACGACGGTGGCGACAGGGGCTACGCGGCTGATCATCTTGCCCCCCTGTTGTTCATTGTTCGCCAAATACTCTCACTGAGGGCGCTAAAGTCACCAGTTCGGACCGGCATCAAAAATTTAGATGAGTATTTTAAGAACAATGAAACCTTTTTACTCAAAATTGAAAGATGCGGTACAGGCTGGAGAGCCGATGGCCGTGAACGATGAAGCCGCCCTGTCGGAGTTGTGTGACAGGGCGTTTTCTGTGGGAATACCGGTGCGTTCGACTTAGCCATCTTGGTGCCCCGTTCTCAGCCCGTCGCGCACCCGGGCGGCGATTGCCAGAAACGCTGGCGTATCGCGGATTTCCAAGGGGCGTTCGCGCGGTAAATCGCTGTGAATAATATCGGCTATCCGACCCGGACGCGGGCTCATCACTACGATTTTAGTCGACAGATAGACCGCCTCGGGGATCGAATGGGTCACAAACCCGATGGTTTTATGGGTTCTGTCCCAAAGATGCAGCAATTGTTCATTCAGGTGATCACGGACAATTTCGTCCAGCGCCCCGAACGGCTCGTCCATCAACAAGATGTCAGCGTCAAAAGCCAGCGCGCGGGCGATGCTGGCGCGTTGCTGCATGCCTCCGGACAATTGCCAGGGGAATTTCTTGTCAAATCCGGTCAACTCGACCAATTCCAGAACCCGCGCCAACCGCGCATTCTGGTCGGCCTTGCTGTAGCCCATTATTTCCAGCGGCAGTTTGATATTGCCGCCCACCGTGCGCCATGGATACAGGCCGGCGGCCTGAAAGACATAGCCATAGGCGCGTGATTTTCGGGCCTGTTCGGGGCTGACGCCATTAACCGTGACGGTTCCGCCGGTTGGTTTTTCCAGATCAGCCATGACCCGCAACAAAGTGGTTTTGCCACAACCCGACGGGCCGATAAACGAGACAAACTCGCCCTTTTCGATCGTCAGGTTGATGTCGCTGAGCGCATG
>CAXMUJ010000247.1:0-5498 GCA_964196455.1 uncultured Myxococcota bacterium
TTCTATTGAAGTGATTAGAGGTAATCAACTACTGCCTGCATATGATATCTCGCTTTTGCCTGCATAATATCAATACCGTCAGTTTTATTGATCGCGAAGGATAGGCAGCTTTCTGTAAGCGGTATCAAGTCTGTTTGTCAAATTTGTATGGCTAATTGTCTGTATTGTCAGGGTTCGATATGTGACTTCGAGGGGGTAACTACTGGTCCGAATTCCCGCGACCACCTCTGTAACTAGGCCGGCCGAAGGTGCAGGGGCTAATAGGGGGATCGCCAGGAGGGCGCGGGGGCTGTCTGGCGGCGCTAAACAAAGGCCAAAGGGACCCGTGCCTGGGCACCGAATTGGTCGCCCTCAACATTTTTGAAGCCAGAAGGACTCCTTCTTGTAATGATGTGATCAACCTGAAGCTTAATATGGCCTTCGTGAGTGAAGCAGAGTTCTCCGCGAGGGGTTGCCTGTTTCAGGACTTGGTATCTCACGCTGTTTGGGGCAAATCCGCTGTCAACGCCTCTTACCGCAAGGCTTTCGGAGTACTTGAATTTCCATTCTAACGGATGGCAGAATCGAAGCCCTGAACCCACTTTTGAAAGTGTTTTGCAACCCGCTTGCAACCCACAAGATTAATGAGAGCGACAAAATACCAGCTAAGTCATTGATTTAAATGGTGAGCCGGTCGGGATCCGAACCCGAGACCTACTGATTAAAAGTCAGTTGCTCTACCAACTGAGCTACCGGCCCACACTGTTGGGGGGTATTAGGCCGGAGGCGAACGGGGGTCAAGCCCATTTCTTGCAAAAAATGTGGCGTCTGGAATGATCTTGCAGACTGCTTTATATGAACGTCATGAATACGTTGAATAGATATGCTGACGGGCTGCCGTTTTTGAAAATGCACGGGCTGGGCAATGACTTTGTTGTTGTCGATGCCCGGCGTGGTGATGTGCCCGTGACCGACGCGTTGGCGCGTGCTGTGGGTGACCGCCATTTCGGTGTCGGGTTTGACCAGTTGGCGGTGATCACACTGGACCCGGACGTCGAGGCCAAGCTGGTTTTTTTCAATTCGGATGGATCATTGTCGAGCACATGTGGCAATGCCACGCGGTGTATTGCACGTTGGTTGATGGATGAAAGCGGTGCCAAGGCGTTGACATTGCGTACAGAACGCGGGCTGTTGGCCTGTCAGGATGCCTCAAACGGGTTGACGCGGGTCAACATGGGGCTGCCGATTTTTGGCTGGTCGGACATTCCTTTGGCCCAAGAAGTGGACACTTTGCATCTGCCGATCGACGGTGATCCGAGTGCGATGAGCATGGGCAATCCGCATTGCACGTTTGTTGTGGATGATGCGCAAGCTGTTGATCTGGAACAGTTGGGCGCCGCGTTGGAGCATCATCCGTTGTTCCCTGAACGCACGAATGTCGAATTTATCTCGCACGTGGGTCCGGATGCGATTCGCATGCGCATCTGGGAACGCGGGGCCGGTGTAACTTGCGCATCGGGGTCTGGATCTTGTGCCAGCGCCGTGACCGCCGCGCGACGCGGTCTGACCGGACGCAAGGTCACGGTACACACCGACGGCGGACAGTTGGAGATTGACTGGCGCGACGACGGCGTCTGGATGACCGGTCCGACAATGGTCGTTTTCGAGGCGCGTCTGTCGGCGCAGTTTCTGGCGGCAATCTGATGGGCAAACCACCGATATTTGAAACCTTTGGTTGCCGGTTGAACGCCTATGAGACCGAGGCGATGAAAGAACTGGGTGCTGCTGCCGGCCTTGACGGGTCGGTTGTGGTTAATACCTGTGCTGTCACGGCCGAGGCCGTGCGCCAGTCCAAGCAACGCATTCGAAAACTGCGGCGCGAAAATCCCGAGGCCCGGATTATCGTGACCGGCTGTGCGGCCCAGACCGAACCGGCCACCTATTCGGCAATGGACGAGGTCGATCTGGTGCTGGGCAATACGGAAAAGATGCAGGCAGGCACCTGGGCTGATCTGGCCAAGGGGCCGGACTTTATTGGCCAGACCGAAAAGGTGCAGGTCAATGACATTATGGCAGTTACAGAAACCGCCGGTCATTTGATCGACGGGTTTGGCACGCGGTCGCGGGCCTATGTTCAGGTGCAAAACGGCTGTGATCACCGCTGCACCTTTTGCATTATTCCCTACGGTCGTGGCAATTCGCGCTCGGTTCCCGCCGGTGTCGTGGTCGAGCAGATCAAACGGTTGGTTGACCAAGGTTATAACGAGATTGTCTTAACCGGCGTTGATATCACCAGTTGGGGGGCTGACCTGCCCAAAGAGCCGAAACTGGGTGATTTGGTGCAACGCATCCTGAAATTGGTCCCTGACCTGCCACGGCTGCGCATATCCTCGATCGATTCGGTCGAGGCCGATCCGGCGCTGATTGATGCGGTTGCCGACGAGCGCCGCTTGATGCCGCATTTGCACCTGTCATTGCAGGCCGGTGACGATATGATTTTGAAACGGATGAAGCGTCGGCATTTGCGCGATGATGCAATCCGGTTTTGCCAAGATATGCGCCGCGCCCGACCCGACATTGTCTATGGCGCCGATATTATTGCCGGATTTCCAACGGAAACCGACACGATGTTTGAAAATTCGCTGAAACTGATCGAGGATTGCGGGTTGACCTGGTTGCATGTGTTTCCGTTTTCACCGCGACAAGGCACGTCGGCAGCGCGGATGCCGCAGCTGGACAAACGTCTGATCAAGGATCGTGCGGCCTTGTTGCGCACAGCGGGTGCTGCGCGTGTATCGCAACATCTGGCGGCACAGGTCGGTGTCGCCCACAATGTCCTGACGGAAAACCCGAACATGGGGCGGACCGAGGGCTTTACCGAAGTTGTGTTTGATATCGATCAACCGGTGGGCCAGATCGTTCGGACGACGATCACCGGTGTCCGTGGCCATCAGTTGACTGTGTGATGTTGCCTGTCCTGTATTCTTTCCGTCGGTGTCCCTATGCGATGCGGGCGCGGTTGGCGCTGGTGGCTGCTGATCAACGGGTAGAGCTGCGCGAGATTGTGCTGCGTGACAAGGCGCCGGAATTTATTGCGGCGTCTGCCAAAGCGACAGTGCCGGTTATGGTCATGGCCGATGTCAGCGTTCTGGACGAGAGCTATGATATTCTGGTTTGGGCGCTGGCACAGAACGACCCTTTGGGTCTGGCTTTGCCTGATACCGGAACCTATCAACAGGCTTTGGCCTTGGTTCGCCGCTGCGATGATGATTTCAAACCACATCTGGATCACTATAAATACGCCAGCCGATATGACGATCTGGACGCAGGCAAAGAGCGCGAACTGGCGTCGGTATTCTTGTGGGACCTTAACCAACGACTGGCGGTGTCAGAGTTTCTGTTCGGGGGGCGCCGGTCGGCGGCTGATATTGGAATTGCCCCGTTCGTGCGACAGTTTGCAAATGTGGACCGCGACTGGTTTTGGGCACAGGATTGGCCACACCTGATCCGGTGGCTGGATGCGTTTCTTGGCTCTGATGATTTTAAGAGCATCATGATCAAGTATGCCAAATGGAACGAGGGTGATCCGGTAACGGTATTCCCTTCGCCCTAGCGTCACGTTTGCCCTTGCTGTTGGGGTGGTCATTGCTAGGTTGCACAGTGAAGTAGCGAGGACAGAAATGCACCCCAATCCGATTTACCGCAAAGTTTTGCCGGACAAGAACCTGAAATTTGTCCGCGACCGTTCCTTTGGCTGTCTGTCGATTAACGGCACCCAAGGTCCAATGTTGGCCCATATCCCGTTCCAGCTGTCTGAGGACGGAAAAATGTTGGAGGCCCACTTGGTGCGGTCAAATCCCATTATACGTGACCTCAAAAATCAAGACGTCAGTGCGGTGATGGCAGTGAGCGGCGGCGACGGCTATATTTCGCCCGACTGGTATGAAATTCAGGATCAGGTGCCGACTTGGAACTATGTCGCTGTGCACCTTCGCGGGACGCTAAAGTTGTTGCCGCAGGAAAACCTTGTAGGAATTCTGGAACGGCTTTCGGCGGTGATGGAAGCGCGCCTTTTGCCCAAGCCGGCTTGGACAATGGACAAGATGTCAGGCGGGGCGGCAGAAAAAATGATGCGCCAGATTGTACCCGTCCAGATGACGATCGACAGCGTCGAGGGCACTTGGAAGCTGAACCAGAACAAGCCCGACACAGTTCGACTGAAGGCGTCAACCGGGTTGCATGAGACCGGATTTGGTCAAAACTGGCAGTGGATTGCCGAAAAAATGAGAAATCCGCTTGATTAAAAGTCACTGGTTTGAACAAATTGGCCAAACCGTCTAGGCTAACGTTGGAGGAAAAATATGGCTTTACCCTTGGCCCCGATTGCGGGTTATGCATTGCGCTACGGTGCTGTTGCTGCGGCGACTTACGTGGCGGCGCGGCGCATCCAGATATCGCAAACCGATCAGGCATCAGAAGATGCAATGGACAAAGTGTTCGACGGTGTGTCGGCGCATCGCTGCAAGGACGCACCCCAAGCCAACGGCGCCGCACGGTTTCGCCGGGTCATTCGGGTCGGACGGACGGGACTAGGCGTCGAGATTGATGCCACGGTGCTGGGTCGCATCAAGTTCCGGCGCGTCTGACAATGAAATTATACCATTCTGTGACCTCGCCCTTTGCGCGCAAAGTCGAGGTTTGTCTGATCGAAACCGGCTTGATCGACGCTGTTGAATTTATTGCGGCGTCAGGTACACCGCTTGCGCCCAATGACGTAACGATCCGTGTGAACCCGCTTGGAAAAGTTCCCTGTCTGGTTCTGGAGGACGGACGGTCACTCTATGACAGCCGCGTTATCACCCGCTATCTGGAGACACTAAGCGATGTGAAGCTCTACCCCGACAGCGCCTTGCTGTGGGATACTTTGCGGTTGGAAGCATTGGCCGACGGCATGATGGAGGCCACGCTGGCGATCTCGTTCGAAAACAGGTTGCGGGCACCGGACATGCGATCCCAAGACTGGATCGACGGGCAGTGGTCAAAAGTTGCCCGCGCCATGGCGCATCTGCAAACCGACTGGATGGATCATCTGGCGGGTCCGCTGGATATGGGGCAGATCGGGATTGCGGTCGCCTGTGGCTATGTCGACGTGCGGGCCGGTGATCGCAACTGGCGCGCGGCCTATCCGGTTTTGTCGGCGTGGCAGGTCGAATTTGCCAAACGTGACAGCATGTGCCGAACTGCAGCCAAAGCCTGATCAGCGACTATCGGGTCTGACGCAGCGCTTCTGACAGGGCCATTCCAGCACACATCGCCACGTTCAGGCTGCGTGCAGCACCGGTCATCGGCAGGCGAATATGGGCATCACATGCCGCATGGACATCTTCGGGCACGCCGGCACTTTCGCGGCCCATCATGATCGTGTCGTCGGGGCGGAACTTGAAATCCCAAAGCACATCGCTGGCTTTGGTGGTCAGCAGGACCAGACGACCGGTGCCGTGCTGCGCGGTTTGGAAATG
>CAXMUJ010000248.1:0-1874 GCA_964196455.1 uncultured Myxococcota bacterium
AAGGGTCGCTGCCTGTCCAGACAAAATTGTGCCAGTAACAAACCGCAAACCGTAAATGTTCTTCCATCGACTTGCCTAGAACCATCTCGGTCGGGTTGTAGTGGCGAAACGCCAGCGGATTGGTGCTTTCTGGTCCCTCAAATGGGATTTCAGTAATGTTGCCAAAGAATCCAGTACTCATTATTTTATTCCTTTCAACGCCGGATAAGTGTTCCGATATATTTGGTATGTGTCATCAAATGCTGATCGCAGTGATGCATTTGGTGTGATCTGTCGAACCACTGCGGGTGGTGTGCAAATATCGCTTGGATCGGCATTTTCCGCTGCTATCAGACCCAATCTGGCGGCCCCCAAGGCGGCGCCAATTTCGCTTTCAGCGTGCAGATCGCAGGGTTGGTCTAGGACAGTCGCCAAAAGCTCGACCCAGTAGGCCGACTTTGATCCACCGCCCACTACAGACAGGCTTTCCGGTTGGCCACCTGCCTCTTTCAGTGCTTCAAGCGAGTCCCTGAACGCAAACGCGACACCTTCCAGAACCGACTGGGTCATATCTGCGCGTGTACTCATCTGACCTAATCCAAGGAATGCGCCACGTATCTCGGCATCGTTGTGGGGGGTCCGCTCGCCTGACAAATACGGCAAAAACATCGTACTGTTTGGTGGTGACAGATCACCCCCAAGTTCATCCAGCAACGCAGAGGTCGGTTTTTCGAATGTATTTGAAAGCCAGCTCAAGCTGTCGCCAGCCGAAAGTATAACGCCCATCTGATGCCATAGGTTTGGTAGCGCATGGCAAAATGCGTGAATTGCGCTTTCCGGTGCAGGAGAGAATTGGTCGTTGGTCGCAAAAACCACGCCAGACGTGCCCAGCGAAACAAAACCATGGCCGGAATGTATTGCACCAAGCCCTACAGCCGAAGCCGCGTTGTCGCCTGCCCCACCTGCAATTGGAATGCCTGCGGGCAAACCAAGTTCGGTCGCGATTGACGCCCTCAAGAAACCGGATACTTCGGTTCCCTCCACCAACGAAGGCATTTGGGCCGTTGATAAGTCGCAGGTGGTCAATAGGGGGTCTGACCATTGTCGAGTGGCAACGTCCAGCCATGAAGTGCCGGAGGCGTCGGACATGTCCGATGCATATTCGCCCGTCAGCCAAAGCCGTAGATAATCTTTAGGCAGCAGAACCATCGCGATTTTGTCGAATATTTCAGGTTCGTGTGTCTTTAGCCACAGCAGTTTTGGCGCGGTAAAGCCCGGAAAGACGATGTTGCCGGTAATCTCGCGGAAAATAGGATTTCCATCAAGTTTCGCGGCCTCAATGTGACTGCGAATATCGTTCCAAAGGATCGAAGACCTAAGCGGTGTGCCTGCACTGTCCAGAACGGTTGCGCCGTGCATTTGACCGGACAATCCGATGCCGCGAACAAGTTTCAGGTTTGTGCCGCCCGACGCGATATTCGCGATTGCGGCGCGGGTGGCATCGATCCAACTCTGAGGGTCCTGTTCGCTCCAACCATCATGCAGATGGTCGACCTGTAACGGTGCGGATGCCGCCGATATGACGTTTTGTTGCTCGTCAATCATCAGGGCTTTAACGCCCGAGGTCCCTAGATCTATCCCTAGATACATCTCTAATCGCTCTCAACTTCGGTGCTTGGCATGTTTACCCAAGCCCCGTTTCTTGCCGATGAGCGAACGCATGCATCGATGAAACACATGCCCGCCAATCCGTCGTAGACGGTGGGGTAAACGACGTCTACGGGAAGCGCGGTTTCATTTTGCTTGGCTTTAATCGCACGCGCGGCTTCACCGTAGATGTTTGCGAACCCCTCGAGATAACCTTCGGGGTGGCCGGCGGGTATACGGGTCAAACG
>CAXMUJ010000249.1:0-1758 GCA_964196455.1 uncultured Myxococcota bacterium
GATGGTGCACCGAGATCGTGCCGAGGCCCGGGGCCGGGCTATGGTCGAAAAGCTCAAGGAGCTGATCCCGCAGCATATGTTCAAAATCCCGATCCAAGCCGCCATCGGTGGCCGGATTATCGCCCGCGAAACCCTGTCGGCCCTGCGCAAGGATGTCACCGCCAAATGTTATGGCGGCGACATGTCCCGGAAACGCAAACTGTTGGACAAGCAAAAAGCCGGCAAGAAGAAAATGCGCCAGTTCGGCAAGGTCGATATCCCGCAACAAGCGTTTATTTCCGCGCTCAAGATGGACGACTAGCAGAGTTTCAGAAATAGTATTACTGGGTTTTGTTGCTTTGACTGCGTTGGGGCTCGCTGCGCATTCGTGGTCCAAAGTGATGCTGTTCCTGGTGACAAAGGCGATCGCCGGGGGCAAGACGTTGGACCTTGAGGGCATCACGGCGAGCTATGCCAACAAACCAACAAGCCAACAGCACGAGATCAAAGTGCGCTTTACCGGCCTGTTTAAGAATGACCTGCCGATGCAGTGGACAGATCACCCTGACTTTGATCGGTTAAAGTTTGTCGAAAAAGACGGCGACGAGGATGTGCTTGTTATTGTTTTGGATAATTGGGATGCGATCAAGGACCGGAAAGACTTGCTAAAAGTCTGCGGCGACGAATGTATGGCCGGATCAGAATACTGGGTTTCGCGCGTATTTCAGTCTTGGAACGGGAAATATCGCCGCAAGATAAACTGGAGTGTTTACGGACCCGAATTTTCGACAAACTGACGTTTATGTTGGCCGGTGGCGGCGACCAAAGCTGCATTGAAGCAGAGGACAACGTCAAAGAGGTCTGGAAGGTTTCCTATAAATTCGGTATTTAGAGCACATGCCAAACTCCAATTTGCCGCCAAATCAGAGCTCGCCATCAGACCGCGCCGTGGTGCCGGTCATTGTCTCGATTTGAGGCACCACAGGTCCGGCGCATCAATAAATTACCGGCGTTCGTTATCGCGACACATCGGCGATAGCGTCGCCAGCATTGCCTAGATCACGGCCGAGGCCGTTGATCGTGTTACAAGCGGCAAGCGCGCACAGGGCCAATATTGCAAAGCTGCGGGTCAATGTTCTGGTCATGGTCATCTCCGGTGTTTTCCCATGTGTTAGGCCAGAGTGAGCACAAGCTCAAGTTTGAATTTGTCCGGAACCATTTTCGGCGGGTTTCCTGTGTCCTGAAGTCGACTCTAGCCACAAAGTTTTTTATGACCTGCTTGCCAGACAGTATCGCTGGGGGTAATGCGTTTTCGCACGACAATCACGGCCACAGCCTGGCGGTGGCGTTCCTGATCGGAATAGTCAGTGAAAAATTGTTGAAACATCACCAACAAGTCGGACCCGAACGTTCGCAACGGGTCCAGAACCGTTAGAATCATATGGTCACCGGCCCCTGATCGGCTGAAACTGTTATGGCGGCAGAATGGCATGGTCTGGCGTTCTGGCATATTCTTGAATACCGGGTCAGGCGCCTGAAGCGTTGGCAGGGCCGGAGCTGCGGTGGCAGCACCCGCACCGAGAAAAAGCACGGTCAGAAGCATCGAAAAAGTGTTGGTAGCCATACTGGCCTTTCACACCCCATAGCTCCTGGTGTGACGCGGGTACATCCGCAATATGCTGTGCAAGTTTGTGGATATTCACTCTACACGCTTCGGTTGTAACCGAGGTGTCGTTAACAACAGATTAAGCATAAATAGCGAGTGGCGGCGTTCCGACG
>CAXMUJ010000250.1:0-6542 GCA_964196455.1 uncultured Myxococcota bacterium
AAAGTGGTTCCATGACAACCGCGATTTCGGGAATATTGAGGCCGGGTTGCGCGCTGTTGGCATGAGTGAAGACGAAGTTACCGGGATCATGGGTCGTAACTGGCACCGGTTTTATGGCGAAAATTTCACACCGCAGGAGCAATGATGTCTACTTGTGCACAAATCCCCCGCCGCGATCCGGCAAGTGTGATGCGCCTGTCACGCCTGGGTTCCTTACATCAGTGCCGCCTGAGCTTCATGCGTATTCTGACCCGGCGGATGGCACGTGAAAGCTGGACATTCACCCGTCCGGTTTTTGATATTAACGCGCAAGGTGTAGGTCACGCTGTCTATACTTCCCAAGGGTCTGAACGTGCCTATTCACTGGTGGCTTTTGCCCATGACCTGCCTGCCGATCAGCGCTCAGACCGGGTGATTGCCAAAGCCTGGGACGCAACTTTCACGCTTTTTGACGGTGTGCCCGATGCGGACGACATTGAACGCCTGTCGAAAAATGTGCCGTTTCAGGAAGCTGGGCGCGTCAGCAAAAGTGAAATTTCAGTATCGCGGGCCAACCGCTCTGTGCGACTTTGGGAACATTTTGTCGGGGCACTGGCTAATGGGCGGCAACCAGATGCCGAAAAAATCGCGGATGTCGGTTATTTGATGCGAACCACTGCTGTTTACGGATCGGGCAAGCTTGGAGCTGCGGATCGCGAATTGATTGCGGACCGCCCGGAAATGCAGGCGCCGTTTCAAGCCGAAATGCTTTCGGTTTATCTGACCCGCACTTTCGTGCGCGATCTGGTGCAGCATATGGCGCGTGTAAAAGGTGGTGATCAGGCAGTTGATCTGGATCCGGAAATTGCGCGCAGTCTTGGCATTGGCAATTCCACCGGCTTGGGTATGGCGCCTTATATTATCAATCACCCTGTTTTGTTCAACAACTGGATAATGGCCCGCGAAGAGGCGATCGCGCGTGTGCGATCCGTTGAAACTGCCACGCCGGAAGCGGTGGTGATGTTTCTTCACATGTTGCAACGCTCGGAAATTTTGGTGACGCATTGGCGTTCAGGGCATGAGATACAGATCGAAAAGATCGCCTATTTAAGGGCAGACCTTGAGAAGCTCAATGGCTATGCTGCAGATGATGGCCTAACTGATAACCAACCCTGGAACCGACTTTATAGCTGGGCTGAGGCCAATCTGAGTGAAGAAGGTCAGGAACTGGTTGCTTCATTAATCCTGGAACCCTATGGCGATTTGGTCGATGATCTGTGCAGTTGCATGGCTGACGGCAATAAAGACGCCTTTTACATAGACGGGTGCATGACTGTGGGCGAGGTCCGCGGATTGATTGAAAGCAGCTTTGGCTGGGCGCTTTCGCTGGACTGGAACAGGCGTGAAACCTGTGCGCGTGCTTGGTATGTGTCCGAAGAAAAACTTGAGCCGCGTCTAGGCGAGCGTTTTGATGAGCCCATTGCAAAATATGAACAACCCCTGGCCCCCGCCCGGGATGCGGCGTCGGCATATTTGACACTGGACAGTTGGAAAGCAGATCAACGGATTGCAGAATTTCTGTTGCAACACCCCGAACATCGCCACACGATACGCCGCGCACAAATCAGCAAAATTGCGCCTTACGGAGAAATACACGACAACACTATTAGCGATGAAGTCCTCCCGATCGACATGCTGCGCGCCAAACTTTCGTTCTTTGGCGCCACCCAGTTCGACCCGCGTTCTGATCGCTGGGTGCGCATCTGTATGTATGCCGGTGCGCCTTATCCAGAACAGCTGGCACCCGCAAACGCGGACCTATGGATCTATCCCGAGGTGCCGCAATGATGTTTTCTTTGAACGAAGTGGGGACAACCGCCAAAAAAGCCGCGCGCGGGGCGGGGCACAGCTGGGGAATGGCTGAAGAAGCCGGGCGGGCGACCCGTTGGTTATGCGCGCATGGTCTTGACGGCTGCGGTTCGCTGGCATCGTTATTGCTAAAAGAAGACGGTGCTGTACAGGGTGATATGGCGCCTATCGCATTGTCAGATGAATGGTCCGCTGCGTCAGGAATGCTAAGTGCACTGATGGCCGGGGCGGCGCTGTCGGACAGCGTGCTCATGCTGATGCCACGCGAAATTCGGATGAGATCGGTCGCCTTGCCGATGCTATTGATCCCGTTTGCGGCCAATGCCGCCCGGCAACTTAAATCCCCGGTAAATCTGGAATGGCCCGGCGCCAGAATCACGACAGATGGAATGGACGTCAGCGTCGAAGCTGAAGCACACGCCCTAATAGCGGAAACAGTGGAATTGGTCCGCATTCACCAAGGGGGCAGCTTGCTTCGGCCAGTTTCCAAACAGACCTGCATTTCACCGCTCGCTTCGGATTGGGATACGCTTAATTATTTCGCTGGTCGGACCTATGCCCCTGCAACCGAAGAATCGCGCCTGCTAGGAGCGGGCGCGGGTACTTCTGACAATGATTGAACAGAGACCGATATGATTGAAACAAAAACACTGAGCCTGTCTGAAATTGAAGACCTGTCTTTTCGCGCACTTGTCGCTGCTGGCACGTCGGAAGAAAACGCCCGCCCGCTGGCGGTTGCCACTGCTGCAACCGAAGCCGACGGGGTGGCAAGTCACGGGCTCGCCTATATCCCGATCTATTGCGAACATGTGCAATGCGGAAAAGTTGATGGCCAAGCCAAGCCGGATCTGTTGCAACCGCGTCCGGGGTTGATCACCGTCGATGCAGCCACTGGATTTGCTCACAGTGCTATCGATCTCGGGTTTCAAAAACTAATACCGCTCGCGCGGGAACAAGGTGTGGCGGCTCTGGCCATTAACAACAGCTACAATTGCGGCGTGCTTGGGTATCACACTTACCGTCTTGCTAAGGCTGGTCTGGTCGGTATTGGTTTTACCAATGCCCCGGCCTCAATTGCACCGTCAGGCGGACGCAAGCCGGTTGTCGGTACCAACCCGTTTTCAATTGCGGTACCGGGCGAGGATGGGGAACCGGCAATCCTTATCGATCAGAGCGCTAGCGCAATCGCCAAGAGCGAAGTGATGAAGCATGCCCGAGAAGGAAGACCAATCCCGGAAGGCTGGGTGCTCGATGCTGAAGGTAACCCCACAACCGACCCGGATATCGGGCTCAAAGGCTCAATGGTGCCTTCGGGTGGCTACAAAGGGGTGAGTGTCGCATTGTTGGTTGAATTGTTGGCTGCCGCACTCAGCGGGGCGACGCTTGGCATTCACGCTTCGCCTTTTTCCGGGACAGCGGGTGGGCCGCCTAAAACAGGGCAGTTCTTTCTGGCGATTGATCCCATGGCTACATCCGGGGATATTTTTGCTGAACGTATCAACGACCTGACCACCGCTATACGTGAGCAGGAAGGGGCACATTTGCCCGGGGACGGTCGCAAAAACAAACGCTTGGTCGCACGTAAAAACGGCGTGGCTGTCAACACCGCAACCCTCGAAAGAATTGAGGGGCTGCTTGGTTGATGGCGAACGGCCAGTGAAGAGCCGATACCGTCAGAAGGTTAGGTTTAACACGCGACTTTTACCTTCGAAATGAAGATCTGACGAAACACAAACAAAGGGGAAATCAATGTCTATTAAACACGAGCGTATGGAGCCAGGCGACGTGACGCGTACACAAATTCACCGTTTGGGGTGTTTTATCTGGCGGGTTGAGCTTGGTGGTTTTGCGGTTTTTGGCCCCAGCTCGTCAGCGGACTCATTACATCATGCACTCACATTGGCGGAGAAATCCAATGAGAATGCGACAGAACCCGGTTCCACCACATTGGAGATGCAAACATGATCGATAAGGAAGAACCTTGGACGCGCAACGTCTGGTGCTTACTGCTATACAGTTGGCAAAAGCCTAGCACTTGGCTTCGTCAAAACGCACAAGCCGACGACACAGTTGACGCCATGATCTTGGGTCGGCCTGACAAGGCAATAATACTTTCAGAACCGCTTTTTTGATTCAAAAGGTTTACGCTGAGAGAATGACACACTAACGTGATAATCAAAACAAAACTAGGGAGAGAAAAATGTCAATTAGGGAACCGTTTACTGACCTTAAGATAAAAACGCAGGATGGAGGGTTTTATCACGATAACAACCTGACCATCGCTGTGATAAGCAAAGGAATTATTATTGGGCTCGTGCTTTGGGCCCTCATTTTTCCGGCAAATGCCAATGGTACGTTGGGCAGCCTTAACGGCCAGATATTGGCCATCTTCAACCAATTCTACATCTACATTGTTGGGTTTTTTGCGTTCTTCCTCTTGGTCGTAGCCATTATCCCTTCAACAGGCCGCCGCGTTATGGGTAAGCCGGGTGAAGCGCCCGAGTTTTCCAATTTCTCATGGTTCTCGATGATGTTCGGAGCCGGTCTTGGTGTGGGCCTGATGGTTTTTGCAACAGCAGAACCGCTCGGCCTTTGGAATTCAAACCCAGTTGTAGTCGCAGGTGACGTTGCTGGCGGAACACTTGAAGCGGTCGAATCTGCATATCGCTACACATTTGCACACTACGGCTTTCATGCATGGTCAATCTATGTGGTGACGGGCCTTAGCCTCGCTTATTACGCCTACACTCGTGACATGCCGCTGACTATTCGCTCAGCGCTGACACCACTGTTCGGCAAGGCAATGAATGGCGTTCTCGGTCACGTTGTTGATGTTCTTGGCGTTGTTGCAACGGTTCTTGGTGTGTCGGTCACTATCGGATTTGGTGTGAGCCAATTCATCGATGGCGTCTATGCGATCACTGGCGCTGAGTGGATCATGAACATGGCTGGCGACGTTCCGACACCCAGCAAGGTTGGCCTTGTTGCCGGTTTGGTTGCGATCATGGCAATGTCCATCCTCTCCGCCGTATCAGGTGTGGGACGTGGCGTTAAATACCTGTCAAATCTCAACTTGGTTTTGTCTTTGATCTTGTTGTTAACGTTTGTTGTCTTTGGCTCGTTCATGTTTGCACTCAGCATCTATGCCTCGGCGTTCATCGACTACATCCTGAACTTTGTCTCAATTAGCTTTGGGGCGTATGGTCCGCAATCCGCAGACGTATTTGCGGCGGCTCTTCCAGAGGCCGCAAAGCCATTGGCCGGTGACTTGATGGCAGGCGCAACTGGCCCATGGGGCAGCTTTGAGGGCTTCAAATCCGGTTTGACCGGTGCTGCAGCGAAGCTTGATGACGAAACACTGGCCGCTGTCTATGCTGCTGGTAACGACGGACGACAGTTCGGTTGGCAGTCCGCTTGGACGACGTTCTACTGGGCTTGGTGGATCGCGTTTTCTCCATTTGTTGGTCTATTTTTGGCCCGCATTTCTAAGGGTCGCACAGTCCGCGAGTTCATCGTCGGTTGTGTTCTTGCGCCAGCATTGGTCTGTTTTGCATGGATGACCATTCTGGGCGGAACAGCGATTGATCTTGAACTCACCGGTGCAGCAAATGGAGCGATCACTGGTGCGTCACAGACAAACCAATTGTTCGCAACGCTTGGCCAAATGATTGATGGCGGGTTCTTGACCGCGATGACCGTGATGTGTGTGGTGTTGGTTATGACGTTCCTCGTTACCTCGGCTGACTCAGGTATTCTTGTGATGAATACCATCATGTCCGGCGGCAGTCAGGAAACCGGTATTAAGCACCGTATCGTCTGGGGCGTCATTCTGACCGCTGTGATTGGTACTCTGATCTTGGCGGCGGGTGAAAATAACCCAATGGATGCGTTGAAGAATGCGATGATCATTGGTGCCCTTCCATTCACAGTTGTGATGGGGCTGATGTGTATAGCACTGGCCAAGGCGCTATATCGTGACGGTCTGCGTGACAAGCAGGACAGCGCAGCAGAATAACTAGATCAAAATAACAGTGAGCGGTGCCACAAAAGCGGTGCCGCTCATTGGATTCTGTCGCAAATATTTCACGCGCAGGATATCAATCTGTCGGTATTGTCAGAGGAACTTGACGGGTTTGTAGGCTTGTCTAAATTTTGACAATGACGACGAAAAACCCCTTCAAATACTTTAAAACTTCCCCAGAAATCATCCGCTTGGCGGTGATGTATTACGTTCGATATCCACTCAGTTTTTGCCAAGTTGAAGATATCTTACATGAACGCAACCACACCAGCCACGGTGTTCTGATAGCTGGTGATGACATTACGCATGTCTTCTGGGTCAATCCGGTTAGCCATTTCCGTTGAACCGACAAGGTCAACGAACATTACTGTCATGTGACGACGCTCTGCATCAGAGGTCGGAGCAACGTCGGAAATTGGTAAAGGCACAGGATCCGACGGAATAGGATTTTCTGAACCTTTGGCGAGCAAAGATGGTGTTGCATCGAGGCACTTGATAGCCGTCCAGATTTTGCGACGAGGGCCAATGGGCAACCCGAGCTCTTTAAGGTCTTCCTCTTCAAGATCCGGCAGCGTTTCGAAATCAATCTCCGCATCAGTAAATATGGAGACATACTTCTCTAAATCGAGGTTGATGAGCCAACTTTGAATGTCATGCATCTTGATCTCCTGCA
>CAXMUJ010000251.1:0-6352 GCA_964196455.1 uncultured Myxococcota bacterium
CTTGGGTAAATGGGATGACTACACAGAGGCCAAAGAAGCGATGTTCTTTTATACCGACACCGCCGACGCGCCGTGGAGCGTGATTAAATCGAACGACAAGAAACGTGCACGGATCAACTGTATGCTGCATTTCCTGAATTCGCTCGATTATCCTGACAAGAACCACGCCATCGTCACGGCACCCGACCCGCTAATTGTCGGGCGGGCACATCAAGTTGTTCATGGATCGGATCACATTTTGGCACCATCGTTGCATCCCAAACAACGCAACGGATAGGCCCGCCGAACCGACGGGCAACTGCGTCTATTGCGTGCCCGTCGGTTTCCATACGCCAGTCGTGACATATGACCGATTAATCAGACGGCCGACTCAGTCAAAATTAAACGGAGCCAACCCGCGCAGGGCTTCGCGCAGCCCGATCCCCCAGGCGTTGGACAATTCGCTAAAATAGCTGTCATCTGCCTCGATCCTGAATTTCCGCCCGCCCTTCAGGCTGTCTTGTTGATAGACGTGCACATCAATCGGCGGGCTGACCGACAGGTTGGCTTTGATCGTCGAGTCGAAGGACACCAGCAACAGCTTTATTGCCTCTTCAAAGCTCATAGACGCATCATAGGCGCGCACCAGAATTGGCCGGCCATATTTGGTTTCACCAACCTGAAAGAAAGGCGTGTCGGCGCCCGCTTCGATAAAATTTCCCTCGGGATAGATCAGAAAAAGACGCGATTCACCGCCGGCAATTTGGCCACCCAGAATAATCGTGGCATTGAACTTGGTTCCAGCCCCCTTGCCGGTTTGCGGATGTCCGTGTTTGGCTATGACTTCTTTGAGCGTTTCGCCCACAAGCGTCGCCACCTGAAACATGCTCTTGGCTGCAAAAATACTGGGATCGCGTTCAGAGGGCTGCTTGGATCGCTCATCCAACAGGCCGATGACCGCCTGAGTGGTCGCCAGATTGCCCGCAGTCAGCAACGTCAGTGACCGGTCGCCTTCGACGTCCCAACTGTGCATCTTCTTGAACGATGAAATATTATCAACGCCGGAATTTGTCCGTGTATCGGACATAAACACCAGCCCCTTATCGATCTGCATACCAACGCAATAAGTCAACGTGACGACTCCTGAAAAGTTCCTCGCGCTTATTGCTGAACTTGAAGGGAAACACAAAGCCGTTCTTGCGAATTTCCTAAACGAACACCCCGAACCGGCGATGCTTCGTGATAATCTCGACCAACAGCGACCCGAACATAGCGATCGTCAGGCGAATATCCGTTGGATACGTCAAATCCCACCCACCCAAGCGTGCCGACAAAGACTTCGCACCACGCATGGCTTGCATCTTGGTCCACACGGTCATTCATCATCAAATAGCCGCTGACATAGCGCGCCGGATAACCCAGTATACAGGCCGCAGAAATCATGATCTGGGCATGATCCTGACATACGCCGTGACCTGACATCAACGCCTCTTCGGCATTGGTCGAGCTGTCCGTCTGGCCCAATGTATACCTGACACGTTCGCAGATAATTTCTGACAGCCGGTGCATCTTGGCGACATCATTGTCGATCTGCTCTCTGCTAATATCCTGTGCCAGTTTGCGGATTTCCGGACCCGGTGTTGTGGCCTCGGTTGGCATGCCATAGACCCAAAGTGGCGTCAGCGAGGTGTTTTTGCCGATAACGCCATTCAGGCTGGTGGTCTCGACCTCGCCGGTACAGGTAATTTGCAATTCTGTCGCACTGGTGTCCATTGCAATCAAATCTGTGTGGTTGCGGAATTGATCTTCAAATGCAACTTGCTTTTGGCCGCCAAGGATTGACAGATCCCAAGCCAAAACCGTTTGACCCGGTCCGGTTTTCGGCGTCATACGCAGTTGCTGCAAGGCATAGGGCACCGGACTGTCGTAAGTATAGGTGGTCGTATAGTTGATCTTTAGTCTCATGTTACCTCACCCGTAGAACCTGAAATCCGACTCGATCTGTGCGGCGATTTTGGACACATCCGCGATCTTACCCACCAGAAACTCGTGCAATCCGTCTTCGAAAATCTCTTCAATATCGCACTGGGACCGGTCGAGGCTCAGTGCATCTGCCAATTTGCAACTGTCAAAACAAGTCCTGTAATCTCGTTCCAGACATTTCAAATTGTCCCGCACAATGCCGCCACAGTGTGCCAGTGACCGCGGCATCCGGTCGTCCAGAATTAGAAAATCGGCGATGCTCTGGGTTTTGATATCTCCGGGATAAAGCCAGCGATACGACCGATACGCAGAAACCGAACGCAGAATCGTTTCCCACTGGGCATTGTCCAGTGACGATCCCAGATGTACGACGGACGGCAATAAAACATAGTATTTTACATCGAGAATTCGGGCGGTATTGTCGGCCCGTTCCAGATAAGTCCCAATTTGGGTGAAATTATAGATGTCGTTGCGCAGCATCGTGCCGTGCAAAGCACCACGCACCACGGCCGCACGACCCTTGATCGTTGTCAGAACACCGGCCAAATCACGCTCGACAACCGGACGAGCCAAATCCGCCTTCAGTGTCATCCAACAGTCGTTGGTTGCTTCCCAAACCTCGCTGGACAGCGCCGTTCGGACCATCCGCGCGTTGTCACGGGCATGCTTGACCATCGACAGCACCGATCCGGAATAGTCTTTGTCGCGCAGCAGAAAGTTGATCACGCTTGCGGCGTCATAATCATCATGTTTCGCGTCATAAGCCGATCTGGCACCAACCGTTGTCAGCACCGACTTCCATTCGGTATCACTGTCATCTGACCGGGTCAGCGCCATGCGCCAACCAGCCTCCAGCAACCGGGCTGTATTTTCACTGCGTTCTAAATAGCGGAACATCCAAAACAGGCCGCCTGCAGTTTTTCCTAGCATGTTCTCAGTCCCCCAAAACCCAAGTATCTTTGGTGCCGCCGCCTTGCGACGAATTCACCACCAGTGAACCGGCCTTTAACGCCACGCGGGTCAGCCCGCCTGCCGTGACGTGAATGGAATTGGGCGAGACCAGAACAAAGGGCCGCAAATCCACATGGCGCGGCGCCAGCCCTTTCTTGGTCATTATCGGAACAGTCGACAAGGCCAGTGTCGGCTGGGCAATATAGTTCGAGGGGCGCGCCTTTAGCTTTTTACGAAAGGCTGAAATTTCCCTCTTGCTGGCTGCAGGACCAACCAACATGCCATAGCCACCCGATCCATGAACCTCTTTGACAACCAGTTCTTGCAGATTGTCCAGCACATAGGCCAGGGCTTCGGGTTCCGAGCACCGATGTGTGGGAACATTTTTCAATATCGCCTTTTCACCGGTATAAAATTCTACAATATCAGGCATATAGGAATAAAGCGCCTTGTCATCGGCAATCCCTGTCCCCGGCGCATTGGCCAATGTGATATTGCCCGCCCGGTAGACATCGAAAATCCCCGGAACACCCAAAAGCGAGTCAGGATTGAAATTCAGGGGATCCAAATACTCGTCATCCACACGACGGTAAATCACGTCAACGGTTTGGTGTCCCTGGGTTGTGCGCATTTTCACCCGCCCGTCAACCACTGACAAATCGCTGGCCTCAACCAGTTCCGCACCCATTTGATCCGCTAAAAATGCATGTTCAAAATAGGCTGAATTATGAATACCCGGCGTCAAAACAGCGACAACCGGCTTGCTGTTCTCCATTCCCGGTGGTGCCGAGTTTGCCAAGGACCGACGCAGTTCCTGCGGGTACGAGCTTACGGGTCTGACGCGCAGTTTTGAGAACAGTTCCGGAAACATCTGCAACATAGTTTCACGGTTTTCCAACATATAGGACACGCCCGACGGCGTGCGGGCGTTATCTTCCAATACAAAAAAGTCATTTTCACCGGTACGCACCAAATCCACACCAACGATATGGGTGTAAATGCCACCGGGTGGCGACACCCCGATCATCTGCGGCAAAAACGCCTCGTTATTGGCGATTAAGTCACGCGGTATACGCCCGGCGCGTAAAATTTCCTGACGGTGATAAATGTCATGCAAAAAGGCGTTTATCGCACGCACGCGTTGTTCAATGCCGCGCTCCAATGTCCGCCATTCACGCGCGGATATTATGCGCGGTACGATATCAAACGGGATTAATCGCTCGTCGGCCTCATCTTGGCCATAGACATTAAACGTAATGCCAATCCGGCGAAAAAAGGCCTCTGCCTCTGACGATTTTTTCAACAATCTTTTGGGATCCTCGCCTGAAAACCATTCATTGTAGCGGCTATAGGGCTCTCTTGGATTGCCTTGGGCATCTCTCATTTCGTCGAAAAAAATCGTTCTGTCCTCTCGTTCAGTGATGTCAGACGATCCCAAAACTGGTCGTTTGACATCCCATATAGAAAACCATTCCAAAGCAAGACGCAAGCAGCGAAGTCTATTCTTGTGAGTTGCTGGATTTTCGGAGCATTTGCCGTAAATTCAGGCAGTTTGAAATGTCAGGCTGTTGCCGCTAGGGCGCGTCTGATTTCGGCTTGTCATCGTAGCGTTCGGTCAAAATCCGCGAAGCATTTCCCTGTGCATCGTCATACTGATCCGAGCGCACGGTCCAAAAGAACGCATAGAGCGCGGCCCCGCCAAGCAACAGGGAAATGGGAACAAGGTACAATAAAGCTGTCATAGGCGCGACGTTAGCAGACGCAGGGCATTTAACGAAACCACAATCGACGAGCTCGACATCGCGATGGCGGCGGCCAGCGGTGAGGCAAAGCCCAATACGGCCACTGGCACGGCCACAGCATTATAGGCCACGGCCACAGCAAAATTTTCAATGATCCGTTTCTTGGCCTGCCGCGCCAAGGTCAGAATACGGGGAATTTCTGACAGGGAATTTCCCAGCAATATGCAATCCGCTGCGGCGCGCGTGGCGTCAATGGCGGTGGCCGGTGCCATGGAAACATGCGCCGCACTCATTGCGGCGGCGTCATTCAGCCCGTCACCAACCATCAAAACCTTGCCGCCGGTGGCAAGAATGGCATCAACCTTACCCTCTGGCAAAACCTCGGCCTGAACCGAGGCAATTCCCAAGCTCTGTGCCAAACGATTGGCCACATCGGCGCGGTCACCGGTCAGCAGGCTGGGTTGTAATCCCCGAGAGGCAAGTTCGGCAATAACCTGTTTGGCGTCCGTTCGGGGAACATCGGCAAAGGTCAGGCAATCGGGCTGCAAATTACCAATTTGCAGCCAGCTTTGCACGACATCGGCTTTTGGCGTCGCCCCGATCCAGGCGGCACGACCCAGACGTACCTGCTGGCCGTCTAATTCGGCGACAACACCTTTGCCGGGGTGCTCGGTAACCTTGCCGACTTCGGGCACCACGATGCCGCGCTGTTGCGCCGCTTGTGCAATGGCTTTGGACAGGGGGTGCGCGCTGCCTTGGGCCAAGGCCGCTGCAATCGCCAGAATATTATTATCAACCGTCGGGTCCAGAACCGGCACGCCCTGTGTCAGCGTTCCGGTTTTATCAAAGACCACCCGATCCACCTCGGCCAGACGTTCAATCGCGGTGCCGTCTTTGATCAAGACACCGGCGCGAAACAGCCGGCTGACAGCCGCGGTCATGACTGCGGGAACCGCAAGCCCCAGCGCACAGGGACAGGTGATGATCAGCACGGACACGGCAATATTCAAAGCATGCCGCATGTCGCCCTCGACGAAGTACCAACCGGCGAATGCCGCAAAGGCCAGCAGATGCACAAGTGGCGCATAGATTGCAGCGGCCCGTTCCGCCAGACCGGTATAGTGGGATTTCGAGGCCTCGGCCAAGCTGACCAACTCGCTGATCCGGCGCAAAACGCTGTGTTCAATCGGACGGCTGACCTGAATGTTCAATGGCCCGGTCAAATTGCGGGTTCCTGCAAAGACTTCGATCCCCAACACCGCCCGTTCGGGCAGGCTCTCGCCGGTCAACAGCGCTTTGTCGATATCGCTGTCGCCCTTGACCACAATGCCGTCGATCGGAATATTCATGCCCGGATGGACAAGAACTACGTCGCCTTCGACCAACTGGGCAATATTCACTGTTTCGTTGACCGCGCCGACGCGCAGCGCGGTTTTGGCCTCCATCGCCGCCAATTCAACAGCGGCAGAACGCGCGGCAACGCGGGTACGATGGTTCAAATACCGACCCAGCAAAAGAAAAAACGTCAGGCTGAGTGCTGCATCAAAATAGGCATCCTCGCCCCCGACCGATGTTTCATAAAGCGACAGCGCCACCGCCAGAAATATTGCCAGCGTAATCGGGACATCCATATTCAATCGCCCCCGACGCAACGCATAGGCCGCACTTTGCCAAAACGGTGTCGACGTAAAACTAAT
>CAXMUJ010000252.1:0-8531 GCA_964196455.1 uncultured Myxococcota bacterium
CGGCATGGTTGCCAGTTTGCCAGAAAATATGCCCGAGGACATTGCCCGCCAATTGATCAATGGCGGCGTCGTGCCGTTGATGGGCCTGTCAGAAGCGCTGGTCGCGGCGCAAGCGGCCAGCAGAAATGTTGATGCGGACACGGGCCCGGCGGACGACATTCTGCTGCCACACAGTGCGCCCGCGTCTCATGACCTGGAAACGCTGGAAGAGTTCGCGGCAAAACGCAACATGGCACAGCACGGGGTCAATGTGCCAAACTCGGTACTGGCCGCATCGCCACAACTGGCCGTTGACGCCGCACATAACATCGGGTTCCCTGTTGTCCTTAAGGGCTTGGGCATTGCCCACAAAACAGAAGCCGGAGCCGTGTCCGTAAACCTCAACTCTTCCAAAGCAGTGTTGCAAGCCGCGACAAATATGCCGTGCGACCGGTTTCTGGTGGAAAAAATGCTCACCGGTACCGTGGCCGAATTGCTGGTTGGGGTTATTCACGATCCGGCCCATGGATTTGTGCTGACACTTGGTGCCGGCGGTGTCCTAACCGAATTGCTCCAAGACAGCGTTTCGCTGTTGATCCCGGCCCGGCGCGCCGACGTGGGACGTGCATTGGAACAGCTCAGGGTATACAAATTGCTGCGGGGATACCGAGGTGGCCCGGCGGCCAACATGACTGCGATTTTAGATGCGGTTATGGCCGTACAAAGCCTTGTGCGGGCCAATGCTGAAACACTTGAAGAAATTGAGATAAACCCCCTGCTCTGCTCGGCCAACGATGCCGTTGCCGCAGATGCACTGATCAGATCGAAAAAGGAACAACAATGACCGAAACCCCGATTAAAACAGCAAAACGTGACGGGATTTTACATGTGACCCTGGACCGTCCCAAGGCAAACGCAATTGATTTGGCAACCAGCAGGATTATGGGACAGGTCTTTGCTGATTTTCGCGACGACCCCGAGTTGCGCACAGCCATTGTAACGGCGGCGGGCGAGAAATTCTTCTGCCCGGGTTGGGACTTAAAAGCCGCCGCCGGTGGTGACGAGGTCGACGGCAACTATGGTGTGGGCGGTTTTGGCGGCTTGCAGGAATTGCGCGGACTGAACAAACCGGTGATCGCCGCCGTAAACGGCATCTGTTGCGGCGGTGGCTTGGAGCTTGCCTTGTCTGCGGACATTATTCTGGCCGCCGATCACGCGACTTTTGCCTTGCCTGAAATCCATTCCGGCACAGTTGCCGACGCGGCTTCGATAAAATTGCCCAAACGTATTCCTTATCACATAGCAATGGAAATGTTGTTGACCGGCCGCTGGATGGACGCGCCAGAGGCACACCGTTGGGGTTTTGTGAATGAAATCCTGCCTGCCGATCAATTGCAGGATCGCGCTTGGGAACTGGCCCGTCTGTTGGCCAGTGGACCGCCACTGGTTTATGCGGCGATCAAAGAGATCGTACGCGTTGCCGAGGATAGCAATTTCCAGGACACAATGGACCAGATCACCAGCCGGCAACTGCCGACTGTGGATCAGCTGTATGGCTCCAAGGACATGATGGAAGGTTTTCGTGCCTTTACCGAAAAACGTGATCCAGTGTGGAAAGGCAAATAATTCGACGATGCCATTGCGGACCAAGAAACTGAAAAATTGACAGGTCACGAACGCGTTACTAACATTGGCGTCTCACTTTAGGAGCTGCCATGACATATTCACACCATTTATTTACCACAACCGCCATACTTGGACTTGCCTTTTCTTCTTCCTTGGCATCGGCCCAAGAACTCGTTCGCGTTGCCACGATGCCAGCAGGGGCCGAGGTTACCGGACTGAGCACCAACGATGTCGGGGACTTGTTTTTGAACGCCCAGCATCCGGGCGGAAAAAATACCTTCAAAGATGACGCACCTGCCGCGATCCTGGGCTATGTCAAAGGATTTGACGCCGCATCATTGTCTGGCCCCGGTATGGATTTGCCCGCAGAAGACAAACGCAACAGTGTTCAAGTCGCCTCTGGTGAATATGTGGCCTTTGCCAAGGCCGGTGATGCGCTGGGATCAGGTCAGGTGTTGGGGGGTGTTTACGACACATCAGGTGCATTAATGTACGTCTCTAACACACCGGACTATAATGGATTTATTAGACGTTCAGAGAATTCCGCTTACTTGTATACCGCGTGGGAAGGTGCCGGTCGGGATGCCGCAAGCGGGATCAGCCGCTTGTCTCTGAACCTTGTGGATGGTGCGTGGCGCGCTGATCTGGAAAGCTCGCGCATGGTGGATTTATCTTCGATACAAGGCGGGGCGGTGTTGTGTTCCGGCGTTGTGACCCCGTGGGGAACACCCTTGGTGGCCGAGGAATATTTCTATTATAATACCGGTGTCTGGAACCATCCGGGCAACCATGACGAAGACGAGCGGGCAAGTTTTCAAGATGGTACCGATATCACCTATATCAAACCGAAAAGCATGTCGAAATATCTGGGAAAAATGGCCAACCCCTATCGCTATGGCTATATGATCGAGATTGCCAATGCCGACAGCATTGGCGGCGAAGCGTTGATCAAACAATACGCAACTGGTCGGTTGAGCCATGAAACGGCGGCGATCATGCCCGATAATAAAACTTTGTATATGAGCGACGACGACTCGGCGGTTTATTCGGACAAGGTTTATAATACCGCCTCTGGTGGTGTTTTGTTCAAGTTCGTTGCAGACATCGCAGGTGACCTCAGCTCGGGGTTTCTTTATGCCGCCAAATTGCAGCAAGACGATGAAGTTGACCCGCACAAGGCCGGTTTTGACGTCAGCTGGATAGAATTGGGCCACGGCAATAATGCAGAAATTGAGCAGTGGATTTCCGAATATGACGGAATAGAAACCAGCGCCTATGTCGACGGGCAAACCAATTTCATCTCGGATGACGCCATTCGGGCCCATGCCGAAGGCGGGTCAAGTGATGCGCGCGCGGCCTTTCTGGAAAGCCGCAGAACAGCGGCTGCCATGGGTGCCACGAACGAATGGGACAAGCTCGAGGGCGTTACATCCAGCGGCAATGCTGTCTATATTGCCGCGTCGGGAATATCGTTCACAATGGACAAAGGCTGGGGCACCAAAAACTGGTCTACGGGCGAAATGGATATGACAAGTGCCGGCGACATTGGCCTAAACGCCGAAGGTTGCGGGGGTACGTATTTCTCGATTACCGACAACAGTTATAATATCACGCGCATCGACCCATTCGTGATTGGTAAAACCAACGCGGACGGATCGTGTGACGCAAACCGACCCGCCAACCCGGACAATATTTTGGCGTTGAACGACGGGATTGTGCTGATCGGTGAAGATGCCGGCAGCAAACGCCACGAGCTGGATATGCTGTGGATGGTGAAATAAATCCGCATCAACACTGCTGAAAAATGAAAGCCGTCCCCTTAAACCGGGGCGGCTTTTGTCTAGCGGTCTTGGCCGACATCTTTGAATCTGGACCGGACTTTGAAAAAAGCCCCGATATCCAGCACAGGGCGCGGTGGCAGCCATTGCGCAGGTGCCGACCCCTGACAATTACGCACCAACGACGTGTCGTGACCACAGGCAAAATCAGCCAGTGCACAACCAAACGCAGTCCCCCTGCTGACACCTGATCCGTTATAACCGCCAGCGTAATAAATCCCCGGATCCAACGCGCCGAAAAAGTTCGTGTTGTTGCCGCTGATACCTTCGACACCCGACCAAAAATACTCGAACGGGACATGTGCCAACTTTGGAAACCGGTTTTCGAACGCAGCGCGGTGAATCAATTGGCGACTTGCGGATTGGCTATCTGTCAACAGCGCCCCGCCGCGGTATTCCGCAGTATTGCGCAGGCAAATACGCCCATCCACCGTTAAGCGCACTGTCGCACCGCCGCCGTGAAGCGAGATCAGTCCCCAGTCTGGCAAACTCCCCAAAGACGCTTTTTCGCTCGATGTGAGCACCCGGGTAAAACTGCCGGACAGGGTGCTGCCGATGATGCGGCGTTTCAAAAAACCGAGTTTTGGCGTCTCGTAATTCGTTGCCATCAGCACCTTGTCGGCGTCGATGCGCCCCTGTGGTGTGATCAGGCCTATGGTTCCGCCACCAGAGATTTCCAAAACCGGTGTATCCTCAAACAGCTCGACGTTGGCGGGCAAAGCTTTGGCCAATCCACGCACCAGTGCCGCAGGTTGAACCATGGCGCCCGTTGGCAGGTGTATGGCCGATTGGTACAGGCTGCTTCCCAACAATTCCGACAGCTCATCGCGTTCCAAAACCGAATGCGCAATATCAAGTGCCTGCAATGACGCGCTATAATCCCTGGCCTCTTGCACAGCGGCTTGGTCAACAGCGCCTAGATAAAACCCCGCATTGCGCCACTGGCAGTCCATTTTGCCTTCGGAAATTCGCGCACTCAACATCGCCAACCCAGCCTGATTGATCCGGTTTACGCGTTCATAGTTCAGTCGCTGGTCGGGATCATAGCGTCCGCCAAAATGGCTCACGGCCACGGCAAAGCCAGAGTTTCGCCCAGACGCACCTTGGCCAATTCGGCGTGCATCCAAAAGTAGCACGGGTTGATCGGGGTGGCGCAAAGCCAAACGACGCGCCGCAGACAGGCCGGTCAGCCCTGCCCCGATGACGACCCACGGCACTCGCCGCGACCCCACAAGCGCCGGCGCGGGTTTGCGCAGTGGTAACAATTCGGACCAGCCGTGGCCGTCCGTTGGAAAGCTGTTTGAACTCAGGGGCATTTTCACCGTCAATATTATCAGACCCAATCCCGACATTGATAGACTGAAAAACCCTGTGCGCAAATAAAAACGCCGCGCCCTTTTTCAAAAAGCCGCGGCGTCAGATCAATTAGGGGGTCTGTGGTTCTAGTTCACAGTCACCCAACGCAGAATAAAGAAGTTATCCGTCCGCTGTGTCAGCGCGATATTGTCCTTGGTAGCCCAGATCAGTGGTTGCACGTACATCGGAACATAGGCCACGTCGTCTTGCAAAATCTTATGGGCTTCGTCGATCATTATCTGACGTTTCGTATCATCG
This sequence comes from uncultured Myxococcota bacterium, assembly GCA_964196455.1. Classification (GTDB taxonomy): domain Bacteria; phylum Pseudomonadota; class Alphaproteobacteria; order Rhodobacterales; family Rhodobacteraceae; genus Amylibacter. The sequence continues at coordinate 5,058 of CAXMUJ010000252.1, forward strand.
ATTTCGGTCTGAATCATTGGCAACAGCGCGTCTATGCGTGCACTAGAATAGCCGCCGAAGTTCCACGATCCCAACTTCTTTTCTGTGTTCGGAGTGGACGCCAAAAACCGCAGAGGATGTTCAGCATCAAATGTACCGGGCGACCAGCCCAACAGGTACATGTCGAAATTATCCTCGCGCAATTCGGGCCAATAGCTGCGAACCGGCATCGTGGCCAATTCGGCCTTTACGCCAATTTTAGCCAGCATGGACGCCGTCGCCCGACAAATCGCCTCGTCGTTGATATAGCGGTCGTTGGGACACATCAATCCGAACGAAAACCCGTCTGGATATCCGGCCTCTGCCAACAACGCCTTGGCCCCTGCGGGATCCAACGGCAAACGATCCGCCAATCTGGTGGAAAATCCGCGCATCTCTTTTGAGACCAATTGCGACACCGGTTCGGCCGTGCCACGCATAACCCGCGAGGTCAGCGCATTCACGTCAATCGCCTGATAAATTGCTTTGCGCACCCGCACGTCATGAAACGGGTTTTTAGTCGTGGTTTCGGCTGAATATTTCAGCGTTTCATTGTCATGCGAGAAGCCAAACATCAACACGCGGGCCTCGACGCCCTCGTGAACGGTGAACCCGTCACGTTGCTTCATCCGGGGCACATCTTGCAACGGGATCGGTGCGATAAAATCGATCTCGCCGGACAGCAGCGCCGCCATACCGGTAGAGGCCTCGCCGATCGGGGTAAACACCGCCTCGGTGATGTTGCTCTCTAGTGTATCCCACCACCCGCCAAACGGCGTCAGCGTGGTGCGCACGCCCGGATCACGGCTGGCCAGGGTAAATGCGCCGGTGCCGTTGGCATTGCGCGTGGCAAAATTCTCGGCCTCTTTGGATGGACGCGTTGCAGCATTTGCTTCGGTCCAACCCTTGTCCATAATCATGAAATTGGCAATTGAACCTGGAAACAGCGGGTTCGGGGCCTTGGTCATGAAATCGACGGTAAAATCGTCTTGAACAACAACCGATGACACCGGTGCAAACCATGACCTGACGTCTGCTTCTTCCGAGCTTGCGCGCTCATACGAAAACAAAACATCCTCGGCAGTAAATGCCGATCCGTCATGGTATGTCACGCCTTGACGCAGATGGAACCGCCAGCCGCCAGCGCCCAATGCTTCCCAGCTTTCTGCCAAGGCGCCTTCGATCTTCATGTCCTTATTGCGACGGACCAGACCTTCATACACGTTGTTCAAAAACCCCAACACTGGCGCAGAGTTAACCGCATGGGGATCCATAGTTTGCGGATCGGTCGTGCCCGCCCATTTAAACGTTTCTGCTACAGCTGCGTTAGCACCCAGTGCGAGTACCAATGCGCAAGCAGCAGAATTTTTGAATAAATTCATAACTTTCTCCCTGTTTCATCTTTTCGGCCACATGACTGTGACGCTTTCCCCGCAAACCTAGTCCGGAAACCTGACGGAGTCTAAGACCTCGTTCGCGCTGCATCTAACAATAATGTGATCTTCAACATTATCCAGCTTTCGCTTGGCGCTGGTCAAAGCAACGGCAAACTGGCAGTCTGTTACATCGGGATCAAAGGGACAGCCGTGACCACATTCATTATCAGGCGATTGATACAGTCAATCTTCGTCATGCTGGCAGTCAGCCTGTTGGCTTTCGCGCTGTTTCGCTTTGTTGGCGATCCGGTGGCCGTTATGGTCGGTCAGGAAACCTCGATCGAAGATCAGGACCGGCTGCGCGACCAGTTGGGGCTGAACGATCCGGTGATTACACAGTACACCCGGTTTCTGGGCAACCTCGTAACCGGCGATTTTGGCTTTTCCTATCGTACGCGCCAACCGATCGGACAATTGATCCTGGAACGCATGCCCGCCACGCTGGAATTGGGGCTGGTTTCGCTGTTTATCTCGTTGTGCGTTGGTATTCCGGCCGGTATTTACACCGCCCTGCGCAATGATGGTGTTTTGGCCAATGTCATTCTGATCACGACGCTGATCGGGGTTTCGATCCCGACCTTTGTCATCGGCATATTCCTGATCTATGTTTTTGGCGTCCAACTGGGATGGCTGCCTACATTTGGTCGCGGCGATGTTGTGGAAATCGGGTGGTGGAAAACCAATTTTCTGTCTCTGGACGGCCTGCGCGCGCTGATCCTGCCGGCGATCACGTTGGGGGTCTATCAATTGACGCTGACAATGCGTCTGGTGCGTTCTGAAATGCAGGACGTAATGAACACGGATTTTATCAAATTCGCCATTGCGCGCGGAATTGACTACCGCACTGTCCACTATCGCCATGCGCTGCGCAATTCGATGGTTCCGGTCATTACGATCATCGGCCTGCAATTCGGTGGCATAATCGCATTTTCCATCGTCACCGAGAGCGTATTCCAGTGGCCCGGCATGGGATTGCTGTTTCTCGACAGCATCCGCTATGTCGATATTCCGGTTCTGTCGGTCTATCTGGTTTTGATCGCGTTGATCTTTGTCATCATTAACCTGATCGTCGACATTCTCTATTTTGTCATTGACCCGCGCGTGCGGCTACAACCGGAGCAGGGATAATGTTACAGGAATGGCGGCGCATAAAGGTCGAGAACGAGCTGATCTACCTGTTCTTGAAGAGCCCTGTTGCGCAAGTGGCAGCGGTGATTGCGCTGGTCTCGGTTTTTGGCGCTTTGTTGGCGCCGCTGTTGGCCCCCACCAATCCTTATGACTTGGCCAGCTTTGATATTTTGGACAGCTTTTACCCCCCCGCTTGGTCAGAGGGTGGCGATCCACGGTTTTTGATCGGCACCGATGACCAAGGGCGTGATCTGTTGTCCTCTATCATGTACGGAACCCGCCTGTCGTTGCTGGTGGGCTTGTCGTCGGTTGCCTTTGCCGCCGTTCTGGGCACCAGTTTGGGACTGGCGGCTGGATATCTGGGAGGCGCTTTTGATGCCGTTGTCATGCGCATTGCAGACGTACAACTCAGCCTGCCCGCGATCCTGACCGCGTTGTTGGTCGATGGTGTCGCCCGCGGTATCCTGCCTCGCGATCAACATGAAGAGCTGCTGTTGGTCGTGCTTACAGTCGCCATTGGCCTGTCTTTGTGGGTGAACTTTGCCCGCACGGCGCGCGCGTCCACCTTTGTCGAGCGCACCAAAGAATACGTACAAGCAGCCGAGATCATGGGTCAACATCCGGTGCGCATAATGGCGGTGGCGATTTTACCCAACATTCTGGGTCCGCTGATGGTTATCGGCACTGTGGATCTGGCGGTTGCGATCCTGTTGGAGGCAACGCTGAGCTTTCTGGGTGTGGGTGTGCCCCCCAACCAACCGTCGCTGGGTACGCTTATCCGTATTGGTACGGAATATATCTTTTCGGGGGAATGGTGGATCGTGATCTTCCCGTCAATGGCGCTGATTGTGATGATTGTATCGGTTAATATCCTTGGTGATTTTTTCCGCGC
>CAXMUJ010000253.1:0-2602 GCA_964196455.1 uncultured Myxococcota bacterium
ACAATCAAAAACCGGTGCCGTGTTAGAGCTGATCGTCAGCGCCGAATCTCTTACCCCTGGTGCGACGCTATCGGATTTGCGCGCGCAGGGCCTTTCCAGACAGGAGTCTTAAATGACCGAATTTAACCGAATTCTTATTACGGGTGCGGCGGGCAGCCTCGGCACGTATTTGCGCCATGGTCTTAAACATTTAACCACGCATATGCGGTTGGTGGATCGCGTAGACATGGGCGAAGCGCTTGAGGGTGAAGAGCTGATCGTGATGGATCTGTCTGACCGCGAGGCCGCACTTGAGATAACCAAAGACGTTGATATCATCATCCACTTTGCTGGTGTTCCGCGCGAACAAAGTTTCGATGAGATAATGACAGACACGATCCCTGCCGCCTATCACATGTACGAGGGCGCGCGCCTTTATGGGGCAAAACGGGTGGTATACGCCAGTTCAATCCACGCGGTTGGGTTTTCCGAAGTTGACAGTGTGCCGGACACCGAAGCGCGCCATCGCCCTGACACATTCTATGGCATGACCAAGTGTTTTATCGAAGATTTGGGCAGCCTTTATTGGGACAAGTGGGGCATTGAATCTGTGAACCTGCGGATTTGTTCGTGTTTCCCCGAGCCAGCCGACCGTCGCATGTTATGGAGCTGGCTAAGCTTTGACGATTGTGTGCGCCTGACAGAGGCTGCAATGACGCCGCCACGGGTTGCGTTCTCGGTGATTTATGGCACGTCGGACAATGCGCAACGGGCTGTTTCAAACGACAGGGCAACCCACATCGGGTATCGTCCAAAGGATAGTGCTGACGGGTATGCAGCGGAAATTCTTGCCAATACGGAACGGCAGGACCCGAATGCTCGTGTGGCCCGTGTAGTTGGTGGATGGTTCACGAACCACCCGCATCCAGCTGATGAAAGCTGATGTTGTAATATGTGGCGGCGCTGTTGTTGGCAGCGCTGTTGCGTATTTCCTTAAGGAGCTGGGGTTTGACGGCAGTGTGCTGATTATTGAGCGCGACACGAGTTACGCACAATCCTCAACCGCTTTGTCGGCCAGCGGCATAAGACAGCAGTTTTCCAGCCCGCTGAATGTTAAAATCAGCCAATTCGGAGCCGAGTTTATCAAGGGCGCGCCGGATCGCTGGGGTGTCGATTTGAATCTGCGTGAGAGCGGGTATTTGTATTTAGCGAATACGGTGATGGGGGCGCAGATACTGCGCGAAAATCACGACGTCCAGATTGGTGAAGGCGCCGATGTGTCGCTGATTGATCCAGATAGGTTGGCAGAGCAATTCCCGCATTTACGACTGGACGATGTTTTACTCGGCTCTCATGGGCGTTCCAACGAGGGATGGTTTGATGGGGCTGGCCTGATGCAGGGCATGCGCGTCGGCGAATATATTCAGGATGAGGTCGTCGATATTGAATTGGCGGATGGACAGGTCTGCGGCGTTAAGCTTGCCTCGGGGCGCGCGGTAGAATGTGGTGTTTTTGTTAACGCGGCGGGACCGCGCGCGGCAGTGGTTGCCAACATGGCAGGTATGGATATTCCGATTGAGGCGCGTAAACGCACGAACTTTTTGTTTGACTGTATGGAGCCACCAACCGGGGATTTGCCCCTGATTATTGACCCATCTGGTGTTTGGGTGCGGCCAGAAGGGAAGTATTTCTTAACTGGGTGTTCGCCAGCTGACGACCCCGAAGTGGCGTTTGATGACTTTGATCCGCGCCACAGCGAGTTCGAAGATATTATTTGGCCAGCCCTTGCGGCGCGTTCGGCAAACTTTGAGGCGATCAAGCCATTGCGTTTCTGGTCGGGGCATTATGCCTATAACACGCTGGACCAAAATGCGGTGGTTGGGCCGCATCCGGAAATCGGGAACTTTATGTTTGCCAATGGGTTTTCTGGCCACGGCTTGCAGCAGTCACCTGCGGTCGGGCGTGCCTTGGCTGAAATGATATGTTTTGGCGAATATCGCAGCCTAGATTTTTCAACTTTAGGGTATGAACGTATTCTCACGAATAGCCCGGTATTGGAGCGTTGCGTGATATGAATTGGAAGCCACCAACCGCACAGCGATTGTACGGCGCGATCGACAGCACATGGCCCCCAGTCGCGTTTCGCGAGGTCGGGCCGTTTACGCTTAGGCGTGGTGATGGTGGCGGGCAGAGGGTTTCGTCTGCGTCGCTTTGCGGCGATAGCTTTGAGGTCGGCGATATCGAAGCAGTTGAAACGGCGATGGATGCATTTGGGCAGCCGCGACTGTTCATGATACGGGATACTGACCAAACGCTGAACACGGCGCTTGCGGATCAGGGGTATCGCGTTAAGGATCCGGTAACACTGTTTGCCGGTTCCAGTGCAAAGCTGGCCGAATATGACCCGCAAGGGTTTGCCGTAATCGATTCAGCGGAACCGATGGCGATAATGTCCGAGATTTGGGAAACATGCGGGATTGCGAAAGGCCGGCGCGATGTGATGCGTCGCGCAAACGGCGTGAAAGCATGCTTTTTGGGGCGGATGGACGATCAACCGGCGGGGGTTACGTACGTTGGTTGCGACGGCGATCTCGCCATGATGCATGCGCTGGAAATTCTTCCT
>CAXMUJ010000254.1:0-6315 GCA_964196455.1 uncultured Myxococcota bacterium
GACCGATCATAGCAAACAAGCATTTTTGAAGCCCACCGCATCCGGAGACCTTGGATGTGTCAAAGAACCAATAGCAAAGTGTTAAAAAAATACCGGCAAGTAAAAACCATTGCCATAACTTCCTCCAAACACCCAAATAGCCGTTCTCTTGCAAATTCGAGACCATAGCGAAGGTCCAACTGATCGCTGCAACACTTTAGTCTTTTAGAAAGATGGAGTGCAAGAAATGGCCTATGATGCGCTGTCCGTGTTCACCCAGACCGCCCGGGGCGCATTGCTGTCTTATGCCTCCGGCAGCTCGGTCTTGCTATTGGGTGTGGATGTGCTGGACCTGTCGGCGACGAATGTCGTGGTCGCCGATGCGCTGTTGGTCTAGGGGCGGCTGCGGGTGACGGGGCGTGTTTTCGCAGGGCCGGAAACCGTGACAGCTTTGCCGCTTAAAGAAGCCTTGCACCCGGTCCCTCAGTCCCAAGGTGATCATCGGCATTCATAAGCGGACAGCGTTCGACGCTAAGGCATCCACAGCCGATACACAGTGCCATTTTGTCGCGCAGGGCTGTCAGAGTTTCGATCCGGCGGGTCAGGCCATCATGCCAAACCTCTGAAATACGCGCCCAATCGTCGGTATCAGGCGTTGAAGCTTGCGGCAGTCCCGAGAGAGCATCGGATATTTCCGAGAGCGGCACGCCCGCGCTTTGAGCGATCTTGATTACCGTCACACGGCGCAGGACTTCGCGCCGGTATATCCGATGGTTCGCAGCATTGCGCTGTGATGCAATCAGACCTTTTCGCTCGTAGAAGTGCAGTGTTGAAATCGGCAGGCCGCTTCGACCGGAAACTTGGCCAATCGATAAAAATGTGTCTGACATTGGAAAATCCCCTTGACCTCAACTATAGTTAAGGTGGTAACGATAGCGCTGTCAAGGAGATGAAGATGGCCGAATTTCATAGCGATCCGGATGCCGGAAAAGCGGCATATGTATCTTGGCGCGAGTTTTTGAGCAGCGCCTATGCACCGGCGCTTGCCCTTGTTGGCCTCGCTGTCTGGCTGCACGCCGCTGATTCGCTTATTGTTGCGACGATGCTGCCCTCTATGGTCGCCGAGATCGGCGGTGCAGGATTGGTCGGATGGTCTGTTTCGCTCTATGAAATCGGGTCTGTCGTTGCCGGTGCTGCCAGTGCGTTACTGACCATGCGCTATGGCTTGAAACGACCGATGAGCCTTGCCGCTGCCGTATTTGGCTTGGGCTGTCTTGTCAGTGCTGTTTCGCCGACAATGCCCTGGGTGCTGGCGGGGCGCGCTTTGCAAGGTATCGGCGGCGGTGGGCTTGTCGCCATGTCGTTTGTTGCGATTGGCGTTATATTTCCCCGCCGTTATGTTGCGCGCGCTTTGGCTGCTGTCTCTACTTTTTGGGGGGTATCGGCGTTTCTTGGTCCGCTGATCGGCGGGTTCTTCGTTGAATTCGCGACATGGCGTTGGGGTTTCGGGTTTTTTGCGTTGCAAGCGTTTGGTCTGTCGGCTTGGATTGCACTGCGGCCCGACACTGTTGTGCCGCAAATGTCAGAGGCGACAGGATTTCCTTTGAAAAGGCTAAGCCTGCTGTGTTTAGCGGTTCTCCTTGTGTCGTATGGTGGCGTTGATGTGGCTGTGGTGCAAACCACGATCTTGGTCGGCTTGGGGTTGGGCTGTTTTCTGGCATTTCTTTGGTTGGATGATCGCGCAGACGGCAACCGGCTGCTGCCGATCCGCCCTTTCGACATTCGAGGCTCAACAGGGTCAGCCCTTCTATTGATCCTTTCAATGTCGATTGCAACGATTGCAATCACCGCCTTTGGTCCGCTTTTGGTGACGACCATACATGGTGCGTCGGCTCTGACAGCCGGATATATCGTTGCCTGCTCGTCCATCGGCTGGACAGTCACTGCTGTGCTGTTCAGTGGCTCGCCGGAAAAACTGGACCGGCTTATGATCGGCACCGGCATAGTCCTTGTGGCAATAAGTATCGTGGGATTTCTGTATGCAGTCCCGAATGGCCCGATTTGGCTGATCGCTGTTTTTTCAACGATCGAGGGCGCCGGTTTCGGCATTGCGTGGACGTTCATTCTGAGGCGGACCATAGCGCTGGCCGACCCGAAGGAAGTGCACCGCATATCGGGCGCAATTCCGACAGTTCAAAGGCTTGGGTTTGCGCTGGGTGCGGCCTATATTGGCATCGTCGCAAATGCCGCCGGGTTTGCGTCGATGGCTACGCCCTCTGCTGCCGTGGATGTGGCCAACTGGATATTCTTGGGCTGTCTGCCTTTTGCGGTTCTGGGGCTGCTTTCGATGATCGCATTTGTGCAAAAGAAAGCGGTTCCAATGCGCAATACCGGTTGAAATGGCAGCATTGCCAGTGGCGGTACTTTGTCCTCTGGTTGACCAATTTCCCAGAAAACCGCAAGGTGTGATTACGCGGGGTGTGGCGGTCTGACAAGGTTTTGAACCGGCTGCGGCTGGTCACGTTGCATATCGGTTCGGATGGGTCTGACACGGCCTGTGATGCGCTGTTGGCCAACAGCCTCGATCGCAGAAGGACGCGTTTTCGCAGGGTCGGAAACCGTGATATGCTGCGGCCCAACAACAGGAGGTTATCATGCCGGACGTTACCCAGATATCGGAAGCCATCGAACGCGAGGCGTTTATCAGCCTGCATGCGCATTGCCCGCCCGACACCCGAGCCGCGCTGGGGCTGAAATTGGTCGAGGTCGAGGATGCGATTGCTGCGATGGCCCAGAATGACCCCAGTATTTTGATCAACCGGACGCTGGGACTGGGCACGAAAAAACCTGCGACTGCCATGTCGATTGCACAGATCGCCAAGGCTTATGCCGATCAGGGCGTGAACAATTATTTTATGCATCTGTACAGCCAGGACCTGTCGGATGAAGCGGTGCAGGGGTTGAACGACACCGGACTGGAAAAGGCCCGCGGTTGGATGAAATTTCACCGCGCCGCCGAGCTAGTGGACGCGGCCCCTACGGATCTGCGGGTCGAGCGGGTCGGACGCGACAATGCCAGCGATTTTGGCGCGATTGTCTGCGAGGCCTTTGGCATGACTGCGGCGGCAATCCCGATGTTGGCCGGTCTGGCCGATGACCCGCGCTGGTATTTGTATGTCAGCTATGACGGCGAAGCGGCCGCCGGTGCCGGTTCGTTGTTTGTGTCCGGTGACAGTGGATGGATCGAATGGGGGGCAACCCGACCGGAGTATCGCCGCCGCGGCAGTCAGGCCGCGATCATGTCGGCGCGGCTGAACAAGGCGCATGCGCTGGGCTGTAGCCATATCTTTACAGAAACCGGCGAAGCCGTCGACGGCGACAAACAGCACAGCTATGGCAATATTTTGAAACGCGGCTTTGTCGAGACCCGTCTAAGGCAGAATTTCCGGCCCAAAGCGGGATGATCCCCGGTGTTGGTCGGATAAGTACCCATCCAGACCGGCGATCGCCAGTAATTCGTGCAGCTTGGCAACCGGAACGCCCAGGTTGGAGCCTCCGAATTCGGGCAGGATGGCGGTATTGATCGCAATGACGCGTCCGTTGATGTCCAGCAACGGTCCGCCGCTGCCACCATGCGTGGTTTCCGCGTCGTAAACGATCGTCGCTTGTGTTACCTGACCAACGATGCCGCGGCTGGAGAGCGGAGAAATATAGTTCCTCTGTGCCAATCGGTCTGCAATATCCCAAAACCCCAGCGCGCCTGCGGCCTGAAGCTCGGCCACGAACTCTGCTCCGGACTGGGCCAGAATGGACCGAAGGCCGGTCGGGAAACCCATCAAGACAACCTCGGCACCGGGTGCGGGAAAGCCCTGGGCAAGTTCAAGCCCTGGCTGTGGATCTGTGGGCGTGCTCAGCTGCAAAAGCGCCAGATCGGCGTTGTCACTAGCGATCAGCAATTGCACCGGTTCAGCCCGCGGGTTGCCCATGCGGTATACCGCCAACCGTCGCATGACCGGCTCTACTCCCATGCTGGAAAAATCACCGCTGCCGGCGTCCTGTTCCCACGGCAGCGCCACGTGACGGTTGGTCACCAGTGTCCCGTCGTTACCTACAAAAAAACCGGTTCCGGTAAATTGTAATTCTATGGTTGGACCATCCCCGTCTAGCGATAATTGCGGTCGCCCGAGCGGAGTGAGCGCCGCAAACCCACCTTCGGTCACCGCGCGGCGCAAAAAACGGTCACCGTCAATTTCGCGAAACCCGTAGGTTCCCAGAACCAGAACAACCGAGGGGCCGGAGGCTCTGATCACGCGTCTGGTCGCCGTCGACCTCTGTTCCAGCTCTTCCAGTCGCGACAGATTCATTGTGACCCGGCTTTGCAAACTGTCGCGTAGTGTTTTCAGGTCGCTGGCGTGTATGGCATCCTTTTCGGCATTGATCATTGCCATGCCGACCGTGTCCAGCCGCGCGGCGGCGTTGTTGATACTTTCTCGCAGTTGGGCGTTCAGGACGGTCTGTTGATAGGCCAGCACGCCGAAACTGATAATCGCCACCAGCAAAGTCAGACGGAAGAAGATCGATGTCTCGTGGGTCAAGCGCCCGAAAAAGGCGGTAACGGCCCAGACGCAGCGCCGCAGCATTGGCTGGCGGCTGACTTTCAGATAGGCGAAAATGTCACTGACGATATCGCCGACTGTATTGCTGACCGACGAATGTTCGGTATAGAACCGGCACCGGCACAGCGGGCCGGTTTCGCCGAACTCGACTGTGTCACCGTGGTTTAGCCGCTGGGCTGTAACCCGCTGGCCATTGACCCAGACGGACTTGCCCGCAGGCGTCTCGATCTCGTAAGTGCCGTCAGTACGGTGTAACCGAGCCACCAGCGAGCCGTTGCTGTCGTCGCCACCGCGACTGCTTTCGCTACTGCCTTCGCTACTGCGTTCGCTACTGCGGGCTTCGGAAATATGAACCAGACAGCCGTCGTCCAGCGTCACGTCGAGCGTCGACGCGCTTAGCCACGTCATCGCCCCCCGGGCCGGGCCGGTTATATGTTCCAGAGCAACCGCGACCGGTGGGGTGGTCTGTGTGCCATTCATCGTCACGTCACCTCGCTGTGACAGAGCTCGATCAGGTTTCCGCTTGCGGATTCTGCCCTGCGGGGATCGATCGATGTTCCAATTCTGCCAGTCTACATGGACAGGCCAATTCTCCAAATTGCTTTTTGGCGCAAAGGAAAACCGGCCAGCCTTTGTTTGTCACGCATTTGTGCTCTTGAAATTACTGCGCGAAGGGCGTAAATCCCAGTCTTCGACAGTCTTTGATCCCAGGAAACCCACAATGGCCCGTACAAATCCACTCCAGTTTGCCCAGCAAGTTCGCTCCGAAGTGGCCAAGGTCGTCTGGCCCACACGCCGCGAAACAACAGTCACCACCATTATGGTTTTCATTATGGCGTTTTTTGCGTCGCTGTTCTTCTTCTTTGTGGATCAAATTGTCAAACTGGGCCTGACAACAATTTTGGGCTAATGCTCTTGAATTAAACGGCTTTCAGCGCTAAACGCACACAATCTTCTATGAAATGGCGCGCGGCGATTCGGTATGCGCGTTTTTTTGTTGTCGGTTAAAAGGTGCATAAGCACCTGAATATAATAGAATTTTCGCAGTTTTCTGCAATCGCTTGAGGTAACACGCAGCATGGCAAAACGTTGGTATTCGGTGGCCGTACTCTCGAATTACGAGAAAAAGATCGCCGAACAAATCCGTGAGGCGGTCGAGCAAGAGGGCCTTGAGGAAGAAATCGAGCAAGTCTTGGTTCCGACCGAAGAGGTAATCGAAATGCGCCGCGGCAAGAAAGTGACCACTGAGCGTCGCTTTATGCCTGGCTATGTTTTGGTGCGCATGGACATGTCCGAAAAGGGCTATCACCTGATCAACAACATCAATCGTGTTACCGGATTTCTGGGCCAGTCGGGCAAACCGATGCCGATGCGCGACAAAGAGGTCAATTTTATAATCAATCAAGTCGAGGAGGGCGCAGAAAGCCCACGCTCCCTGATTGTGTTCGAAATTGGCGAGCAAGTAAATGTCACCGATGGCCCGTTCGAAGGGTTCTCTGGCATGGTCGAAGAGGTGGACGAAGAGCAAGCCCGCCTGAAAGTGACCGTTTCGATTTTTGGCCGGGCAACCCCGGTCGAACTGGAATTCACACAGGTCTCTAAACCGAACTGATGTGCTGTGCATGTGGGAGGCGAGGGTCGCGCGCGATCTGAACCGGACCACACCAAATTGATCCAAGGGGACGCGCCCCGAAGATCGGAGTAATAGGAGGCCATAATG
>CAXMUJ010000255.1:0-31541 GCA_964196455.1 uncultured Myxococcota bacterium
AGATCCAGCGTGTCTGTAACGTCCTCAGCTTTCATATTGGTGCACAGCTTCCAGGCGATGATGTAACGGCTGTAATCGTCCAAGATTGTGCTGAGATAGAACCAGCCCCATCCAATGACCTTCAAGTATGTGAAGTCTGTCTGCCAAAGCTGGTTGATGGCTGTGGTCTTGTCTTTGAACTCACTGGCAGCCTTGATCACGATGAAGGCCGGGCTGGTGATCAGATCGTGGGCTTTCAGCACGCGATAGACCGAAGCTTCTGATACAAAGTACTTTTCTGTATCCGTGAAGGTCACGGCCAGTTCTCGTGGCGACAACTCCGTCTCCTTCAACGCCAACTTGACGACCTTCGCACGTACCTCATCAGGGATGCGGTTCCAGACATGTTTTGGCTTGGGAGATTGGTCCTTCAATCCTGCCTCACCACGTTGCAGATACCGATCATACCAACGATAGAAAGTGGTGCGTGGAATGCCCAGTTTGGCCAGTGTCTGTCGCGCTGACAGGTGCGAACCCTCGACAAGGTCAATGATCTCCAACTTTTCAGATGCGGTATATCTCATTCTTGGTCGCCCCCATCCCCGATCATGCTTTTTTTAAGAAGGCAAAGCTCAAGCGTTTGTTCCGCGACGACTTCCTTCAGGTCACGGGCTTCACGGCGCAGCTCCTTAACTTCGTCGGTTGTGGCCGCACGGGCCGTGTCGCCCGCCAGCCGCTTCTTACCCTGTGTCGGGTCACTCGGACCAATGGCGTTTCCCTCCACAGTCCATGAAGTCCTTCGACCATTTGTAGTAGACCCCTTGCGAAATCGCCTCACGCCGGCACAACTCGGCAATGCTGTCTTCGCCGCGAAGTCCATCAGGAACAATCCTGATCTTCTCTTCAGAGGAATACTGTTTGCGCGTCGCACGCTTAATGTCTTTGACGATCTTCTCGCCAGGGCTTTTCCGTGTTCCGGTTGTCTGTCTCATGTCCCACTTCTTAGTGGTTACGATGAGCCAGAAACATTCACATATCAAATCAGGCAAGTTGGAACCATAGGCGCTGATGCCGGACACTTCGTGATAAGACGGTAGAACCCCGACATGGGCCTTGGCAAATTCAGCGCCGACATCATCTTTGCGGCCCACCAGCTCGATGTGGCCACTGGCCAACGCATCATCGAACAGGTCTTGATTAAGGCTGGTCAGGTCGCTGGTATCCTGTGCGCCCACCACGCTCAGTGAAAAACGGTCCGGGTAGGTTTGGCGTAGATTGTTGACCGCATCAAAGAGTTCGATCACACCTTTATCGGCCAGCAGACGGCCGACAAAAATAAACCGCACGACATCCGTATGGGCGGGGCGGGCGGTTTTTGGGAACCGCTGTAAATCTACGCCTGCACCCGGCACAGTCGTCCGCGTCGTCTTACGCCGGATCCAGGCCAGCCGCTCAATCAGGGGCCGATTGTCGGAATTTGTGAAGACAATATTGCTGTAGGGCAGAAAGGCGACACGGCACACCGCCATGGTCAGGCCCTGTATTATTGCCTGTTTGCGCGATTTGGCATGACCCTTGTTCAGCGCATAGCCCAAACCCGGAATAAACGCCGCCAGCCGAACCCCGCGCAAGGCCAAAAACGGCCAGAGGATCAGGCCCAGCAAGCCCGCATAAATGATCAGTTTCAGCGAGTAGACGACGATTATCTGGTTCGGACGGTGCAGTATGATACGTGCCACCCGCAGAATCGCCGGAAAATCGCGCGCCGGATTTATAGCTCCGCGATCCAGCGCCAAATCACCGCGCGGCACACCCATCTGATCCAGCAAAGTTTCGGACCCGGCATGCGGTTCGTTCAACCACCATTTCTGATCAATACCCTGCGCCTGAAGCAATGCGATCAAAGGTTTGCGAAACGCCGCCACAGACGGCGATGCGCCTGCCAGAAACTGAACTTGAAGATTATCCGTCATAGAACCAGGCCAGCGTTTCGCGCAGACCTTGATCCAACGGCATTTGCGCTTGCCAGTTCAATACGCGTTTTGCCTTGGAGGTATTGGAATAATTGCGCATGACATCGCCCAGCCGTTTCTCGCCATAGTAAACATCGGGTTTGGCTATGCCTGCAGCCTCGAACTGTGCAACCAGCAAGGCCAGCATTTCCGACACAGTGGTTTCGTGGTTTGTGGCTATTTGAAAGATTTCTCCGCCAATACCTTTGATTGTTGCCGCTGCCCGAACCGCCGCCAGCAAATCATCAGTAAAAATAAAGTCGCGCGCCTGGGTGCCGTCGCCATAAACCTCAAGACGCTCGCCATTCATTGCCTGACGAATGAATTTCGCCACCACCGAACTTTTGTGGCCGGATCGTGGCCCGTAAACATTGCCAAAGCGCAACGCCACCGTTTCCAAACCAAAGGTTTGGTAAAACGCCGAGCAATAGCCCTCGCCCGCCAGTTTGCTGGCGCCGTATGGCGACACAGGTTTGGCCGCAAGTTTTTCATGAATAGGCGGATCTACCAGCCCAACAGGTGCGCCGCTGGACGCAAAGATAAAGCGCCCAACGCCATTCTGATGCGCCGCCGTTAGGGCGTTGAACGTCCCTATGACATTCATCTCCATATCTTTGCGCGGCTCTTCAACCGAGAGACCAACGCCGGTATTCGCGGCCAGATGCACGAAGACATGCGCGCCTGAACTTGCGGTCGTCAATGCGTCCACATCCAGAATGTCACCGACAATCAAGTGCACTTTGGACCGCGCGGTCGCGTCACCCTCGCTAAAGTTACAAACTGTCGCCAAATCAGCGCGCTGTCCGACGGTTAAGTTGTCAAACAGCACGATCTGGTCTGCGGAACCGGTCGCCAACAGATGATGCACCAAATTGACGCCGATAAAGCCACAGCCACCGGTAATGAAATAATTCAGGCCCATTTGACGTTTCTAAAAATGCGGTCCTGAACAATATTATCCTTGTGGCGCAGGGTCAGCTGCAACAATTCCACAAGCACGTCTTCGGTCAGAAAGTTCGGTTTCAACCCCATTTCAACCAGGTCTGTGTGGGCCGGATTGTAATAGTGCTCTTCTAGCTCTTTGCGCGGATTCTCCATCGTTTGAACCTCGACATCTACATCCACCACCTTGGCCGCCGACTGGATAAGCGCCGCCAGTTCGTTCACAGAAAATGTTTCGGTAAATTGATTGAATATGCGCAGCTCTCCCTGATCGGCAGGGTTTTCTATCGACAGTTTGATGCACTGCAACGTGTCTTTGATATTCAGAAAGCCGCGCGTCTGGCCGCCCTTGCCATAAATTGTCAGCGGATATCCGGCGATGGCCTGGACGATGAACCGGTTCAACACTGTTCCGAACATCTCGTCATAGGCAAAGTGCGGTAACAGGCGATCATCACCCTGATTTTCGTCGGTATACACGCCGTAAACCAGACCCTGCATAAGGTCGGTAACCCGCAGACCCCACATGCGAACATGGAGCCAGATCATGTCGGTGTCTTGGATTTTCGTCGTATGATACAGGCTGCCGGCCTGTCGCGGAAACAGAAATTTGTCTGTCCGGTCGTTGTGGGTAACGTTCAGCCAGCCCTCTTCGATGTCGATATTCGGCGTACCATACTCGCCCATCGTGCCCAGTTTAACCAGATGCGCATTCGGGCAGAACATGTGCATTGCCTGCAAAACATTGAACGTGGTCAACAGGTTATTGGTCAACGTCAGCCGCGCTGTGTTGTGGTCTTTCGTCGAATACGGCGCCGAGGGCTGTTCGGCATAGTGGACAATCGCGTCAGGTGTAAAAGATTTAAACACGGTCTCGACAAAGGCCCAGCCCTGCAAATCCCCAATGTAGGGCACAACATCATGTCCGCTGCTGGCCTTCCAGATCTTGCAGCGCTCAATCAGGTTCGGCAAGGCATAGAGCGGCTCGACGCTCTCTTCCTGGGTAATATTGCGACGCAGGTAATTGTCGACCACAACCACATCGTGACCCGCTGCAAACAGGTTCATGGCTGTTGGCCAACCTAGATAGCCATCGCCGCCCAGAATTAGAATTTTCATTTATTTTCCTCTTTGTCTCCGGGCCAATACCGGTTGGACATAGAGCCGGGAATATCCAATTTTTCCAATAGCTTGTTGCGTGTCAGAAACGTCTTGATCTCGTCCACACTCATCTGCGCCTCGTTCACGGAATGATAGGGATTGGTCACAACGTCCGTGATTTCGTTGTCATAGCTGAAGTAAGTATCCGAATAGATCCCTTTGAACGCAGGCAGGACAGCAAAGAAGTCTCTAAGCTCGCGGGCACGACGGGTTTCCTCGTCGCTCATTAACTCTTCGTACAGCTTCTCTCCGGGTTTGGAGTCGATCGTCGTGATCTCCTTTTTTGCGGGATTGTGGCCGAACTGTGTGGCCAGCATGTCGATCATGGCGCGCGCCAAATCCTCTATGCGGACCACAGGCATTTTTGTAACGAAAATCTCGCCGCCTTTCATCATGTCAGCGGATGAAATCACCAACTGCACTGCCTCTTCGATGGCCATGAAAAAGCGGGTCATATCCGGATCGGTCAACGTAACCGGTCCGCCGTCTGCAATTTGGCGTGCAAAAATCGGTAGCACCGAACCGCGGGAGCCCAAAACATTGCCAAATCGTGTCGATCCAAATACCGGGCCGCCATTTCGGGCCTCAATATTCGCCGCTGTCATCAACCGCTCCCCCATCAATTTGGAGGTTCCCATCACATTTGTTGGGTTCACAGCCTTGTCGGAAGAGGTAAATACAACCCGGTCAACACCGGCCGAAAAGCTGGCTTTGATCACGTTCTGGGTGCCTAAAATATTGGTCTGCACCGCATCAAATGGCGACCGTTCGCAAATGATCACATGTTTCAGCGCAGCGGTGTGATAGACGATGTTGACGCCTTTGAACAACGCTTTCAAACGCTCGCCATCGCGGATATCAGCGTAGACAACGGTCAGGTTTTTGTGGTCAAGAAGCTCTTACTCCAGAAAAAACAGTTCGCTTTCATTGTTGTCGATCGCGATGATCTCTTCGGGCGGGGCCTGACGGCTCAACAATTGCCGGACCAGCTCTTTGCCGATGGTGCCGGATGCACCCGTAACCAGAATTTTAACCACGTAAGTCACTTTCGTTTTGGGGATCGATTGCAGTGCACCGACAACCGGACCTGCCAGTGCTCAACACGCAAATATTATCGCCAGATGACAGAAAACAATCCATAAAACCGATCATTTGATTGCCGCTCAAAATATTAAGCTCCCCATGATTAATCTTGGGCCAAAGTATGAACAATTTCTTAGCGCATCAACTTGTTAGTGAAAATTAATAGAATAGCGCGCGAAAAGTTCAGCCGTACACGCATAGATGTAACACCACAGCAGCTTCAAAATATGAAGTGCATCGCACTCTCAGGTTTCTGCTTCGATGAGCACCGAACATCCCTTGAGCGCGGCAAACGGGTCGTTGATGATGCCGCAATAGATGTGCTTGGGCAAATTCGGAAGACTTGGCGCGCTTTCCAGACTGTAGGCAAATAGCGCCGACAACGACGTGTGGCGCAGCATAGTTGCAACGGAACCGGAAAAATAGATCCCGCCTGTGGGCAAGAAAGCCTTGATCATATCGGCGCACATTAGTCCCATCATACGCGCATAAAGCTCTACGGTTTTGACACAGACATCATCGGGCTGGCTGGCAACGGCCCCGTCGACAATTGATTTCCCTGACAGCGGGGCCGCGTCTGTGCCTGCCATTTTGCGGTACAACCATTCCAGCCCGCGCCCGCAAAAAAGATGTTCAAAGCTTGTAAGTTCCCGAATATCGGTCTGCGACAGGTCCTGTTCCAACGCCGCCCATATTGCACTTGGCATCGCCGCGTGGCCAAGCTCTGCGCGCAACGCCAAAACTTTGCCGCCAACCGAATTGGCCGTGGCGCTTATGTTGAAACCCGTGCCCAGATTGATCACCAGTTTTTGCCCCAGTGTCGCTTTGGGCGCATCGCGATTGCACACCGCAAAAAGATCGGCATCACCCAACAATTTCAGAGCATAGGCAAAAGCCTGCAAATCATTGATAAGCAGGGCTACCTCGACATCCAGCCGTGCGCGCAATTCGGCTTCGGACAGGACCCAATTGATGTTTGTCATGCGCAATGTGCCGTCTGCTACCGGACCTGCCGCCGCTATGCAAACGCCGCCAACCCTCGGTGACCCGACCTCGGACAAGTAATGTGTCAGTACGTCGTCAAACGTTGCAAAATCGGCGTTCTTGTACTGACGCAGATCTGTCAACTCGGACTGCCCCCTGACCGAGATTGCAAACCGTGTATTTGTTCCGCCCAAGTCACCAACCAATGTCCGATCCATTGTCGCCTATTCCTTCTGACATCGAAAATTTCGCACTGTTACCGCTATCATTTACCGCCTTCTAAGGCCAGTTACAAAAAAGGGCAAAGGATATTCTTTGCGATTGATTTTGTCCCCGCCGAGGGCTTAACTTTGCCGTTAGAACCAAACGCGATTGTTTTACCCGATACCGGAGGAGACCCGAATGAGAACCCGCGCCGCAGTGGCCATCGAGGCTGGCAAACCACTTGAAATAATGGACGTGAACTTGGAGGGCCCAAAAGCCGGCGAAGTTCTTGTTGAAATCAAGGCAACCGGTATTTGCCATACCGATGAATTCACCTTGTCGGGCGCCGATCCAGAGGGCATGTTTCCTGCCATCCTTGGGCACGAGGGCGCCGGTGTGGTGCTGGAAGTCGGGCCCGGCGTCACCTCGCTGCAACCCGGCGATCACGTAATCCCGCTTTACACGCCTGAATGTCGCGAATGCGAATACTGTCTGAACCCGAAAACCAACCTGTGCCAGTCGATCCGCGCAACCCAAGGCCAAGGGCTTATGCCCGACGGCACATCCCGTTTCTCGATGCTCGATGGCACGCCAATCCTGCATTATATGGGCTGCTCGACCTTTGCCAATCACACGGTCCTGCCCGAGATCGCGCTGGCCAAAGTGCGCAAAGACGCGCCGTTTGATAAAATCTGTTACATCGGCTGTGGTGTTACCACGGGCATTGGTGCTGTGATCAATACGGCCAAAGTTGAAATCGGCAGCACGGCAATTGTGTTTGGTTTGGGTGGAATTGGCTTGAACGTCGTGCAGGGCTTGCGGCTGGCCGGTGCGGATCAAATTGTCGGTGTCGACTTGAACCCGGGCAAGGTTGAAATGGCGACGCGGTTTGGCATGACGCACTACGTCAATCCAAACGATATTGACGGCGATTTGGTGGCCCATTTGGTCGATCTGACCGGCGGCGGTGGCGACTATACCTTTGATGCGACCGGAAACGTATCGGTCATGCGCGCTGCCTTGGAAAGCGCGCACAAGGGCTGGGGTGAAAGCGTTATTATAGGCGTCGCGGCGGCGGGCGCGGAAATATCAACACGGCCGTTTCAACTGGTTACCGGTCGCGTTTGGCGCGGAACCGCCTTTGGCGGTGCACGCGGCCGCACTGATGTTCCAAAAATTGTGGACTGGTACATGGATGGCAAGATCGAGATCGATCCGATGATCACCCACAAGCTGAGCCTGGAGGACATCAACAAAGGCTTTGACCTGATGCACGCAGGTAAATCCATCCGGGCAGTCGTTGAATTTTAGAGCCGTCTCGTTGCGGGCTGCCGGGCGCCACTGTGCCCGGTTCCCCGGGGTCTTTTTTCTTCACCAAACTATTCCCTCGACTGCAGACCACAATCCTTGTGTCTTATCCAATGTGTTGTGATCGGGCGACGAACTGACTAGGCTCGCGCCGATTGAACAGGAGTTTCCATGTCCCACTACGATATTATCATTATTGGCAGCGGCCCGGCCGGGCGCAGCGCAGCCATTCAGGCAGGCAAGTTGCACAAACGGGTTTTGGTCGTTGAACGGGGCCGCAAGGTCGGCGGCGTATCGGTTCACACCGGCACCATCCCTTCCAAGACTTTGCGCGAAACAATCCTGAACCTGTCGGGATATCGCGAACGCAGTTTTTATGGCCGCGCTTACCGCGTCAAAGACGGCATCAACGCCAGTGACTTGACAATGCGCTTGCGCAAAACCCTGAGCTACGAAGTTGAAGATCTGGAGCACAAGTTTTCCCGCAACCATGTGGAAATCCTGTATGGCGAGGCGACGTTTACGTCACAAAATAGCGTCTGCGTCACCGATAACGATGGCAAACGCGCCGACTTCACCGCCGATAGGTTCATCATTACAACCGGCACAAAACCGTTTCGGCCGGACTATGTTCCTTTTGACAAGAAATCTGTTTTGGACAGCGACGAGTTTCTCGATCTGAACGAAATTCCACGCAGCCTGATCGTGATCGGCGCCGGGGTTATCGGGGTCGAATATGCGTCGATGCTGGCAGCGCTTGATGTCAGGGTCACCTTGATCGAGCCCCGCGACACAATCCTCGATTTTGTTGACAAGATGCTGGTGCAGGAATTTATTCACGAAATTCGGTCGATGGGTGTCGATCTACGCCTTGGCTCCAAAGTGGACTCAATTAAAAAATCCGACAGCGGGGTAACGGTCAAGATGGAAAACGGCCGTCAGGTCAAAGCTGACATGGTGCTGTTTGCAGCGGGACGACTGGGCGCTACGGACAAGCTCAACCTACCTGCGGCCGGCCTGTCGGTGGACCATCGCGGGCGCCTGACGGTTGACAAGACGACATATCAAACCGAACAGCCCAACATCTATGCCTGCGGTGATGTCATCGGTTTTCCCAGCCTCGCCTCGACATCGCTGTCGCAAGGCCGGATTGCCTGTTGCCACGCCTTGGGACACAAATCCTTGGGCGAGTCACCTTGGTTCCCGTATGGCATCTACACCGTCCCCGAAATGTCCACCTGTGGCATGTCGGAGGAAGATGTGTCCGAGCGCGATATTCCCTATGAGGTCGGCATCGGCAAGTTCAGCGAAACATCCCGTGGCAATATCATGGGAATTAAACATGGTATGGTCAAAATGCTGGTCTCGTTGAAAACCCGCAAACTGTTGGGCGTCCAAATCATAGGAGAGGGTGCCACCGAACTGATCCATATCGCTCAGGCCGTGCTCAATCTGGGCGGTACTGTGGATTACTTTGTCGAGAACACATTCAATTATCCCACACTGGCCGAGGCCTACAAAGCGGCGGGGCTAGACGCATTCAACAAAATGCCTATGCCTGATTTGGACTGACTATGACACAGATCAGAGCTGTCTTGTTTGACATCGGTAACGTGCTGATCGAGTGGTATCCGGAACGGTTTTATGATCGGGAGTACGGCACGGCACGGCGCAAAACCCTGTTTGAGACCGTAGACTTGCCCCACATGAACGAGCGTGTAGATCGCGGCGAGCCTTTTCGCGGAACGATTTATGAAACAGCGCGGAATTATCCGGACATGGCAGCCGAAATCAGACTGTGGCATGACCGCTGGATTGATTTGGCCGGACCGGCAATCAACGGCTCCGTGGCGATGCTGCGACAACTCAGAGCCAAGGGCATCCCGGTCATGGCACTCAGCAATTTCGGGATCGAGAGCTTTGCCTATGCCCAAACCCAGTTTGACTTTCTAAACGAGTTTGACGCCTACTTCATATCCGGGCAAATCGGCGTGACCAAACCGGACACCGGGATTTACACCCGCGTCGAGGCCACATGTGGCCAGCCGCCGGACACATTGTTCTTTACCGATGATCGGGCAGAAAACATCACTGCAGCACAGGCGCGCGGCTGGAATACGCACCAGTTCACTACGCCCAAAGCACTGGGGCAAAAGTTTTCCGAACTGGGTCTTCTCACCCCGTTAGAGGTCGCAACAGCACTCGGCTAACCCGTTATCTCTGGCGGCGCTCAATTGCGTTGCAGTACCGGATCGGACCCGTCTGCGTCTTCTTGGGGAACTTCGTAATCCGCAATCGGCGGTTTACTGGGATTGCGCGAATTTGCATGTGTGACGGCTCCAACCTGCACATCGCCATCCACGTCTTCGAGCGGTGCTGGTGACGCTTGTGCAATCAGCCCGGGCATTAAACCAACGACGGCCGTCGACGATTTCGGCGCGGCACTCTCTTGCGGGCTGGTCCAATCCATCGTGTCAAATGTTGCGCAGTTGTCGCAAATCGGCATCCACTGACTATGAATTTTTGAACAATTGGCGCAAATCCACTGTGGACCACGCGGTGCTGACAGCGCCTTGTTCAACCAGGCGTGCACCACTTTGATTTCGGCGCCCTCGCCTTTCTCCACAGCCGCCATAATTGTCAGCGCACGGGCACCGGGGGCGTCATCAATAACATCCTTGATCGCGCGTCGCGCTGCTGGGAAATCTTCGTCTGCCAGCGCCAGTTCGGCGCGCAACAACTGGGTTTCCGAATGGTCGGGGTTTACCTTGGTCAGCACTGCGAACCGTTTGATCCGCTCTGTCGGGGTCTCATCGGGAGCAATTTCCGCAAATGCGGCGGCCAAATCGGGATGCGGATTTTGCGCCCAGGCCTTTTTGAGCGCAACCGTAGCCGGGCGTTTTGCCTCGTCCAGCATGTGCATTTCTGCAGCCAAAATTGCCGCAGGGACCAGACCCGGCGCCATTTTATTCGCCCGCAAAGCCGCGGCCTTACCCGCCTCTATGTCGCCGTCGTCCAGCAAGCCACGCGCCTCGGCCAATGCCAGTACAGCTTCGCGGCGCTTGCCAACATCCTTGGGCAGCAACCGCGCGCGCACCTCTGCGGCTACCGTTTTGCCCGCGCCCTTCCATTCGTTTTTAGACGACTGTAGCGTGAATAATGTGTTGAGAGTTTCGCCATGATCGGGACGAATGGCAAAAGCCTTTTCGGCCAGCTTCAACGCGGTCTCGGTGTCGCCTTCGGCCAGTTTTTGTTTCAAAATACCCTTGATGCCAACAAATCGGGTGCGGTCATTGTCCAGCAAGTTCTTGTAGTATTGTAACGCGCGCCGGTTATCGCCGGTCATTTCGGCAGCTTGCGCATTTATCAGATGGGTCAACTCGGGCCGCTTCAACAAACTTTCAGCCTTGGTGGCCTTGGCCACAGCAGTATTACCTTCGCCAGCGGCAAGCGCCACCATACTATCGGCCAACGCCTCGAACCCGCGCCGCTCTCTCCCTCGGGAGCGGTAGCGGGTAATGGCTGTTTCATCACCGTTGAAAAACCGGAAAATCGCCCAGCACAACCCTAATAAAATTGCCAAAACCCAAGCGGCCATCAGCACCAGAATAAAACCGATCACAGCCACGATCGGTTGCAGGCTCAGCTCTTGGGTGCCAAAGGCGATACGCACTTCGCCACCGGTATCTATAACAAAGGCAGCGCCCAGCGCCGCAACAGCGATCAAGCCGATAAAAACTATAATTTTGGTAACAGACCAGAGCATGGATAAGTCCTATATTTACAGGCTTGGAAAGCGCGCCGAAACATCGGCAAAGCTGGTTTGGGCGGCGGCAAGTGTGGTGATGTTACGCAGCCAACCACCCAAGGGCGCACGGGCGGTGGCGGTCAGCCCCTCTGCTTCGGTCAACACCGTCGCAAAGTCACCAGCGTCAAGGGCCGCATCAATGCGCGACAAAACCGGATTTGTGCCTTTGCCGGGCAAAGGTTTCAGCGACCGTGTGGCTATATACGACTTCAAAAACGACAAGCCGGACCCCAACACGCCAGCGCCATCGGCGCGCATGGACGCGCGCAATGCATCATGCGCCAGCGGTGGAAATTCAGCCTGCAGTTGGGACAGCGCAATCGCGCCATTGTCAGCAATGGCATTCAGTGCCGACAAGTCCTGATCACCGGTTACCGCCGCCAGAATATCCAGTGCTGCGCGAAATTCGCTACCCGATTCCAGCGCCGATTCAATATCTGTCAAAGCGCTCACAACTTCAGCCGCATCTGTAATTTCCCGGGTTTGCACCTCGGCGCGTTCGGCAACTGCGGCGGCTTCTTGGTTCAAGCGTGTATTTGTCGCGGCCAGTTCATCGATCTTGTGGTCAACCGCGCCCTGCAAAGACGCCAGTTGGCCGATCTCGGCCTTTAGCCTTTCGATGTTGGCCTGATAGGCCGCCGCCTGATCCGCGCTCATCTGCCCCTGTTCCGCCAGCCCCACGGCGATTGCTTCGGTGACTTGGGACGACAGCGAATTGATTTGCGCATCCAGTCCTTGCATTGTGATTTCTGCGGTCGCCAGTCGTGCGCCCAATTCGGCGCCATCGACGGCCGCAATAGCATCGCGCAGGCTGTTCATCTCGGATTTTACCAAGGCTAAATTTTCGGCAATGCCCTGACGGACAGCCGACTCGATTGATTGCGCCATCGTGTCGAGTACCACCGCCCGAATATCGTCTGTTGCGATCGCGGCAGGCCGCGCGGTTTCAAGCTGTGCTAACCGCGCCTCGAACTCTTTAGCTTGCCGCACCGATCCCGGTGTCAAAAACCGGGCCACCGGTTCCAGACCGCCGGGCAAATGGTTTGCCAAACGTGGACCACCCCACAGGGCGATACCGGCGCCAAACAGCATGATGATCAGAACTTTTACCCATGTTGGAAAACTGCCGTGCTCGCCAACGTGGTCAGCTTCGGCACTGTTGTGGCTTGCCAGGTCAAGCGCGCCCGTCCGCTGCACTGACGTCTTGTTGCTGGCCTCGCCACCTTTACCAGTGCTGGTATCGCCATTGGTGTCACCATCATCCAACTGCGTGGCGGTGGCCGTGGGCGTAACTGCATCGTCCGGCGTGGGCGTAACCGCATCATTCGGCATGGCCTTGGTATCGACAGGCTGCTCGACAGCTGCCGCAGACTTGTCCGCGGGGTTTGGTTTGTCTGAAGTCTTCTTTTTGCGTGCCACTGCGGTCGGCTCCATTTGTCAGTCGTCGTTTATATATAGGAACAGTTTAGCTGGCTAAAAGAGATAGGCCAGCCTCGGAGAGCTATAATTTGTCACATCTTGCATCAAATGTCAGAAATTAGGTCAGCAATCGCCTTGATCATACCGCTTCGGCTGGGATGATTGGCAAAAACCAGCTGATCCTGTTGGCAGTCGCGCAAAGGCTCGGCCACAGCGCGACTCATACAGACAAGCGATATTCGGTCAGGATCCAGTACGCCGGCCTGCCTTGCAAAAATTTGCGCAGAGTTATGTGAAAACAGCGGTACAATAACCCGACGACTGTCCAATACCTCTCTGGCCTTGTCGGTCAGCGGTCGCTCCACCTGACGATAGATCACCGCCTCTTGTACCGGCACGCCGCGCTCTTGCAACAGCTCTGCCAGATCACTGGAAACGTTCTGTCCGCGCAGATATACATAGGGCCCATCGCCTTCCATATGGGACGCTGTCAACAGCTCGAGCAATTCTGTCAGATCGCCGTCGGCGCTTATGGCTCGGAATCCGGCATGCGTTGCTGCTCTGGCGGTTGTTGCACCCACACAAAAAGCCCGCAGTCGGCGGTCAGGATTTCCGGCCGCAAAAGTTGTCACTGCATTGGCCGACGTAAAAACCATCGCAAAGGCCCCCAGACAATCCGGCAATGCGCCAACAGGTTCGATATCCAGGATCGGGCTGGGCACGATCGCGATGTCCTGACCGATATGCGCCTGAACCGCAGCGGCGAATTCTACCGACTGTTTGTAGGGGCGCACCAATAATAGAGCGACGCGTTGATCTACCATTTTTTGTGACCCGCCATTGCTAGGATTGGGTTCAGATGTTACCTCCACAAACAAGATCATGGACACATTGGAATGGCAATGGTGGAAACACTCAGAATCTTGGGTATCGAGAGCAGCTGCGACGACACCGCCGCAGCGATTGTCCAGTCATGCGGCGCACAGACGCGCATCCTGTCCAGTGTTGTCTCCGGTCAGGACGACTTGCACGCAGATTTTGGCGGTGTTGTTCCGGAAATCGCCGCACGTGCGCACGCCGAGAGATTGGACATCTGTGTCGCTCAGGCCCTGCGCGATGCCGGCACAAGCCTGTCCGAGGTGGACGCAATCGCCGTGACTTCGGGTCCCGGACTGATCGGTGGTGTTCTGTCGGGTGTAATGTGCGCCAAAGGCCTGTCACTTGGGTCCGGAAAACCAATAATCGGCATCAATCATTTGGCCGGACATGCCCTGACACCGCGCATGACCGACGGGGTTTCTTTCCCCTATCTGATGTTATTGGTCAGCGGCGGACATTGCCAGTTCCTGATTGTAGAGAGTGCGGATAAATTCACCCGGCTGGGCGGTACCATTGACGACGCCCCCGGCGAGGCCTTTGACAAGACGGCCAAGCTTTTGGGTTTAGGATACCCGGGCGGACCACTGGTCGAGATTGAGGCAAAATCCGGCGATGCGACGCGGTTTAAACTTCCGCGCCCGCTGTTGGATCGGGCCGGGTGCGATATGTCTTTTTCGGGCCTAAAGACCGCCCTGCGGCGGGCTCGCGATCAACTGGTCACACAACAGGGCGGCCTAACCAAACAGGACCGCGCCGATCTGTGCGCCGGATTTCAGGCCGCAGTTTCGGACACGCTAGCCGAAAAATCACGTCGCGCCTGCCGGGCCTTTCAAGACGCCACTGGCGCAACGGATGCGTCATTTGCCGTAGCCGGCGGCGTTGCGGCAAACACGCCAATCCGGTCGGCGCTAACGGGCGTGGCGCAAGAGGCCGGTCTGAAATTTTTGGCACCCCCCTTGCGCTATTGCACCGACAACGCCGCGATGATCGCATGGGCCGGAATAGAGCTGTACCGTTTGGGGCACCGTGACGACCTGACCTTGTCGGCACGCCCCAGATGGCCGCTGGATAAAACCGCGGCACCAATGCTAGGCTCCGGTAAAAAAGGAGCCAAAGCATGAGCAAAATTGGCGTTATCGGCGCAGGCGCGTTTGGAACCGGTTTGGCGTCCGCCCTTGCGATGTCCGACAGCAAAGTCGTGTTATGGGGCCGAAATGCGGACCAGATGACCGCCATGGGTCGGGATCGGTGCAACGCTCGCTACCTGCCGGATGCTGATCTGCCAGCCGCCCTGATGCCAACAAGTGATCTGAATGATCTGGCGGGCTGCGATGCGGTGTTGCTGGTCACACCGGCACAACAGCTGCGCGGCTTTCTGGACGGCCACAACCTCTCTGGCCTGAATTGTCCTCTGGTACTGTGCGCCAAGGGGATCGAACAGGGCACGGGTTTGCTGCAAAGCCAAGTTCTGAGTGCGCAACCGGGTGACACCGCTTGCGCTGTGATAACCGGTCCGGGTTTTGCCGCTGAAATTGCCGTGGGCAAACCAACAGCCCTGACGCTTGCCTGTGCCGACGATATGTTAGGCACACACCTACAGTCCTTGCTGTCGACCCAATCCTTGCGCCTATACCTGACAAATGACGTTGCCGGCAGCCAGCTGGGCGGGGCATTGAAAAATGTCTATGCGATTGCCTGTGGCATCGCACAGGGTGCCGATCTGGGCGAAAGTGCGCGCGCGGCCCTGATGACCCGGGGCTATGCCGAGATGTCCCGACTGGCGCACGCCATGGGGGCCGAGCCGGAAACGCTGGTCGGATTGTCCGGTTTTGGCGATCTGGTGCTGACCTGCACTTCGGGCCAATCCCGGAATTTCACCTATGGCTTTGGTCTGGGCCAAGGTGACGGCCTGTCCACGACCAAAACGGTCGAGGGGATAGCAACGGCCAAGGCAACAGTTGCACTGGCCGATAAATTCGGCATGGATATGCCAGTGGCCCGCACCGTGGCCGCTGTGCTGGAACAAAACCTGACGATTAAACAGGCGCTGGCTGATCTGATGTCGCGCCCGCTCAAAAAGGAACGCTAAATGTTGTTTGCTGTGATCTGTACAGACAAAGAGGGTGGCCTGCCGCTGCGCATGGAAACCCGTCCGGCACATGTTGATTATTTGAAATCCACGGATGTGGTCTATGCAGGGCCGTTTATAGGTGCGGACGCCGCGCCCAAAGGCTCGCTGGTTGTGGTCGAGGCGCCAGACCGCACCGCCGCAGAGGATTGGGCCGCCAACGACCCCTACGCACGCGCCGGCTTGTTTAGCGACGTGCGGATCGAGGCGTGGACGCGGGTGATTGGCTAATGGCTTATTGGTTGTTCAAATCAGAGCCCGCCACATGGGGGTGGGACAAACAGGTGGCCAAGGGCGACACTGGCGAAGAATGGGACGGCGTGCGCAACTATCAGGCCCGCAATTTTATGCGCGACATGGCAGTCGGCGACCTTGGGTTTTTCTATCACTCGGTAAATGAAAAACGCATTGTCGGCATTATTCGCGTGTCCGCAGACTGTCATCCAGACAGCACCACGGATGATCCGCGTTGGGAATGTGTGGATATTCAGGCCGTGGCCGAATTGCCGGTGCCGGTAACGTTGGAACAGATCAAGGCGACGCCGCGCTTGGCCGAGATGGTTCTGGTCAAGAATTCCCGTCTGTCTGTACAACCTGTGACCGATGCCGAATGGCTGCTGGTCTGTTCGATGGGTGGCTATACGCCCTGACGGATACCGATGGTGACAGCGACGGCCTAGCCGACAATCAGCTCGGTTTTTTCAAACTTTGTCA
Organism: uncultured Myxococcota bacterium; assembly: GCA_964196455.1. Classification (GTDB taxonomy): domain Bacteria; phylum Pseudomonadota; class Alphaproteobacteria; order Rhodobacterales; family Rhodobacteraceae; genus Amylibacter. The sequence goes on from CAXMUJ010000255.1 coordinate 16,622, forward strand.
CATCAACCAGACCCAGATCCGAAATGCGCAGCTCTGGAATAACCACCAGTGCCAACAATGAATGCTGCATAAACCCGTTGTGCATGGTGCTGCCACAAGCCGCCATTGCTGCGACCATCTGGTCTGCGCTTGCCGCGACCTGTTCGGCAGGTTGTTCAGACATCAATCCGGCAATAGGCAGCTCCACCAGTGCCAGCTCTTGCCCGTCCTTGTACACGCAGACGCCGCCGCCAACTTCGCCCAATCGGTTTGCCGCCAAGGCCATGTCGGCCTTGGAGGTGCCAACCACGATCATATGATGGCTGTCATGCGCCACAGTAGAGGCCACGGCACAGTCACCGACATAGCCAAAACCACCAACAAGCGCATTGCTGACCCCACCTGTAGCCCGATGCCGCTCGACCACAGCAATCTGGCAAATATCAAGTGCAGGATCGCCAAGGATAAGCCCATCGGATATTTCCATGTCCGCGATCAAAGCCTTGGTCGGGGCTTGATTTTCAACGACACCGATGACCCGGCATTTGACCGATCCGGTGTGTCCCTGCGCCGGAATATCGAAATCAGCGGCTGACAGATCGCGCCCCATTTTGACAGTCGCCTTGCTGTGGGCGGGCCATTCAAACGCCGTGTCGTGGCTCAACCTGCGACCGTGCCGCGCAACAGTGACGCCGCGCGCGATAACCTGTTCCATTGGCAGGGTTCGAAGGTCACTGGTCAGGATCATATCGGCCCGACGGCCTGGCGCAATCGACCCCAGCTCGCGTTCCAGCCCAAAATGCGTTGCCGTGTTTATGGTTGCCATTTGCAAGGCCACCAGCGGATCACAGCCACAGGCAATTGCGTGGCAAACAACGCGGTTCATATGACCTTCGTTTACCAGCGTGCCAGAATGGCAATCATCCGTACACAGGATGAAGTTGCGCGGATCCAGTCCCTTTTCAGTCACCGCTGTGATCTGACTGCGAACATCATACCACGCAGAGCCCAGCCGCATCATCGACTTCATTCCTTGGCGCACCCGCGCTATCGCATCGGCTTCACAGGTGCCCTCATGATCATCCGCCGGTCCACCTGCCGCGTAGGCATGAAAGGACGGTCCCAAATCCGGCGACGCATAGTGGCCGCCCACGGTTTTACCGGCCCGTTGCGTGGCCGCAATCTCGGCCAACATCTGGGGATCGCCGTTCACGACACCGGGAAAATTCATCATTTCACCAAGGCCGATAATATTGGGCCAGCCCATCGCCTGTGCAACATCTGCCGCCGATATCTCGAACCCGGTGGTTTCCAGTCCCGGTGCTGACGGTGCACAGGACGGCATTTGTACAAAGACGTTTACCGGCTGCGCCAGTGCTTCGTCATGCATCAGGCGCACGCCTTCCAAGCCCATGACGTTGGCGACCTCGTGCGGATCAACGAACATTGAGGTCGTACCATGCGGGATCACCGCCTCTGTAAACCGCGAAACCGTCAGCATGCCACTTTCGATATGCATATGGGCGTCACACAGACCCGGAACCGCATACCGGAATTCGGCGTCTTCGACCTGGGTGTCGGCGCCAATGCAGTGACCGGCATCCGGCCCACAATAGGCAAAACGACCTTGTTTTATGGCAATATCTGTCTTGGGGATGACTTCGCGGCTGTGCACATTAACCCACTCGACATTGCGAATAACGCGATCAGCAGCCATGCGGCCGGCAGCGACAGCGACAAGATCAGCGGCCACATCTGGCCACGACGGAAACGGGGTAAACGGTTTTTGTGTCATTGTGCCATCGTGGCACCCGTTCGGGCTTGGCGCAAGACCTGCTGCTTGCCGTTGAATGCGTCAGTTTGTAACGTCGCGGCACAAACAATTAGTTCGCGGTGGATTTCACTGCGCCAAGAGGGAAAAGAGCATGATTTCAATATTTGTTGCTGCCGCCGCAGCCTATGGGTTTGGCGCAGTCTGGTACATGATAATGGCCGAACCGTGGATGGAAGCCACCGGGTTGGATGCCGGACTGAACGGTGGCAAACAGAACCGCACGCCGTTTATCATCAGCGCCATAGCCGTGATACTGGTTGCCGGTATGATGCGCCATGTGCTGGTCGCCAGCGGCATGTCCGGATTTGGCGGCGGCTTGATGGTCGGGGCTGGATTGGGGCTGCTTATCGCCACGCCGTGGATTGCTACCAACAACGCTTTTGCGATGCGGCCGGTTAAACTGACCTTGATCGACGGGACTTATGCCACTGTGGGCTGTACACTCATTGGCGTGGTACTAGGCGTGCTTGGCACCTAGCAATGCGCCAGGGGCGCTTTGTGACCGGGGCCCAAGGATGAGCGTCCGGTCCGCCCAACGCGCGCGCACCCAAGACAAAGGGTCTCTGCCTTGGAGGGTCACACAGGCCCCGAAACCCCGCGCTAACCAAATGATTTATAGGGATAGTTTTCCGAGGCCATCCGCCCGTCACCGACCCCATACAAAAGGGCGCCGTAGCGCCCTTTGAAGTCCGGTAACTAGCATTGCTTAACCGTAAACTGCTTCTTTTTGAAAGCGTTTGGTCAGCATATAATAAACAACCGCGCGATATTTGTTGCGCTCGGACCGGCCATAGGTGTCGAGGACGTCGTTCAGTTGAACCATCAAGTCTGGCGTATCGTCCAGACCCAGTTTTTTCATCAGGAAGTTCGCCTTGACTGTTTCCAGCTCCGACGCCTGCGTTGCCGCCACAGTAGACGCATCGGCGTTGTAAATTGCCGGACCGCAACCAATGGTTACTTTGGTCAGCAGATCCATGTCTACTTCCCAGCCACATTTATTTTTCAAATCATCCGCATATTGCGCAATCAAGTCGTCACGTTTGCCCATCAGGCTCTCCTATTTCAATCGATTTCTCTCGAATATTCATTGAAGAAATACCGACACGAAACGCAACGATACCTCTCCTGTTCAGAAGATAATGGAACTGGGCACGCAAAAAAAGGGGCTTGGGCAAAATTCTTTGGTTTCGGCGGGTTTTGTTTTGAAGTCACAGAACTGCACCAGGGGGCAAAGCATCGCCCTGTTGGGGAAATAGCAGATGCCAAGACGGCCGAGATGGCCTGTCGGGCGGCGCTGGCGGGGCGGTTGGTTTTGTCGACGTTGCACACAAATTCGGTCGATCAGACGCGAGTGCGCTTGCTGGACTTGGGAGTGGCGGAGTATTTGATTGAGGCGGTGCTTAAAGGCACACTGGACAAATCCTCTCCTCTTATTTAACCTAAACGTTAAATTAGGAGAAGCCCAATGATCACCCAACCGAATGAGAGCTCTGAATACCGCGTCGCCCGCGAAGCGCTGCTGCAACAAGAGATCACCCTGCGCGCCAAGGTCGAAGAGGTCGCAGCGATGCGGCGAAACCTGCCCAAAGGTGGCGCCTTGCGGGAAAACTATCAGTTTCACGATCTAGATGGCGCATCGGTGGCCCTGTCGGACTTGTTTCAACCCGACAGCGACACGCTGGCGATTTACTCTTTTATGTTCAACCCGACGGCCGAAAACGCCTGTCCGGCCTGCACCTCGGTTATGGACGGGTTGAACGGGCAGGCCGATCAGATCGCGCAAAAAATCAGTTTTGCGGTTGTATCGTCCAAAGACAATGCGTCACTTGCCACGCTTTGCGCCGATCGCGGTTGGGACAAGCTGCGGATGTTTTCTGCCGTTGGCACCAGCTATCAACGCGACTATCGTGGCGAAACAGCCGATGGGGCACAACTGCCGACGCTCAATGTGTTCGAGCGCAGCGGCGACACAATCACCCATTTCTGGAGCAGCGAAATTTTCTTTGCCGGACTGGACGGTCACCCGCGCCACGTCGATCAAATCTGGCCGCTATGGAACATGCTGGACTATACCCGCGGCGGGCGCGGGGAGTTTTTTCCGGATGTAAGTGGGTAGGAAAAGCCCGACCAAGCGGCCGGGCTTCTATTCGATAATTGCACAGATCCCTAGTACCGGTAGTGCTCCGGCTTGTACGGGCCTTCAGTGCTCACGCCGATATAGTCGGCCTGTTCTTTGGACAGCACAGACAGCTTTACACCGATGCGGGCCAGATGCAGGCGGGCGACTTTTTCGTCCAGATGTTTGGGCAGGATGTAGACGTTGTTGTCATAGTCATCGCCCTTGGTCCACAGCTCGATCTGGGCCAGAACCTGATTGGTAAACGACGCCGACATCACGAACGACGGATGACCGGTGGCATTGCCAAGGTTCAACAAACGGCCTTCGGACAACAGGATAATACGGCTGCCGGACGGCATCTCGATCATATCTACTTGGTCCTTGATATTGGTCCATTTGTGGTTCTTTAGGGCCGCGATCTGGATCTCGTTGTCAAAGTGACCGATGTTGCCGACGATGGCCATATCCTTCATTTCGCGCATATGCTCGATGCGGATCACATCCTTGTTGCCGGTGGTGGTGATAAAGATGTCGGCGGTTTTCATCGCGTCTTCCAATGTCACAACCTCGAACCCGTCCATGGCCGCTTGCAGGGCACAGATCGGATCGACCTCGGTCACTTTCACGCGCGCACCCGCACCGCGCAGGGACGCGGACGAGCCTTTGCCAACATCGCCATAGCCACAGACAACGGCGGTTTTACCGGCCATCATCGTGTCGGTGGCGCGGCGAATACCGTCGACCAGCGATTCCTTACAGCCGTATTTGTTGTCGAATTTAGACTTGGTGACGGAGTCGTTCACATTGATCGCGGGGAACGGCAATTGGCCTTGCTCAACCAGCTGGTACAAACGGTGCACGCCAGTGGTGGTTTCCTCGGACACGCCTTGCAGCGCATCGCGTTGCTTGGTGAACCAGCCCGGATTGGCGGCAGCCCGTTTTTTAATCTGGGCGAACAGGGCGACCTCTTCTTCGGACGTCGGGGTTTCGATCAGGTCGGTTTCACCGGCCTCTACCCGCGCGCCGATCAGAATATAAAGCGTGGCATCACCACCGTCGTCGAGGATCAGGTTTGCGCCTTCGTCAAAATCAAAGATCTTGTCGGCATAATCCCAGTACTCTTCCAACGTTTCGCCCTTGATTGCAAACACCGGAACACCCGTCACTGCTATTGCCGCGGCCGCGTGATCTTGGGTGGAAAAGATGTTGCACGAGGCCCAGCGCACGTCGGCACCCAACGCGGTCAGCGTTTCAATCAGACAGGCTGTCTGGATTGTCATATGCAACGATCCGGCAATCCGCGCGCCTGTCAGGGGTTTGCTGTCGCCGTATTCTTCGCGCAGCGCCATCAGGCCCGGCATTTCGGTCTCGGCGATATCCAGTTCCTTACGGCCAAATTCCGCTAGTGAAATGTCTTTTACGATATAGTCATTGGCCATGTCTGGCACTCCTTGTCATCTGTCCACCCCGCACCTAGCAAAGACAGCGCGATGATACAAGCAAGGAGGATCGCATGTCACACCATGACGAGATTTTCACACGCCAATACTTGCGCGAAATCCCCGAACCGGCATAGAACAAGGGTCACAGCAACGTTCCCTTAACCCGAGTTAGCAAAAGTTCAAAATGCCACAAAAACCGACCCCCGCACCCCGCGCATGGCAACGCATGCTGTCCGGCCGCAGGCTGGACCTGTTGAACCCGGCGCCTCTGGATATCGAGATCGAGGATATCGCGCATGGGCTGAGCTTTGTTGCGCGGTGGAACGGCCAGACCGAGGGCGATTACCCCTATTCCGTGGCCGAGCATTCGGTGTTTGTCGAAGAATTGTTTACCAACCTGAACCCGCGCACCGACCGCAAGTGGCGGCTGGCAGCCTTGCTGCATGACGCGCCGGAATATGTCATTGGCGACATGATCTCGCCGGTCAAGGCGGCGGTCGGGCAAGCCTATGCCGATCTGGACACGCGGCTGACGGCCGCAATCCACATGCGGTTTGGCCTGCCCGCACAAATACCCGACGTGATCAAAAAACAGATCAAACGCGCCGATCGCCTGTCGGCCTGGTTGGAGGCCGTGCAAATCGCCGGTTTCTCCGAGCCCGAGGCAAACAGATTGTTTGGCAAGCCGGTTATGAAGGACTTGCCAAACAAGACTTTGCGGCCACATGCACCAATGGTTGTCAAAGGTCAGTTTCTGGAGCGGTTTTCCGATCTGTCCCGGTAGGCTGGGCCATTTGTCTATTAAAAATTCCGCCGTTGCAGCGCCAGATCATTCTGCCGCTTGATCTTGGCCCGATCTGCGCGGATCTGATTTTCGTGAGGACTATAAACCCGTTTGGCGGAATTGCTCTTCGGGGTCAGAATGCTGTTAAACAGATTAAACATTGGCTATCCTTTCATTTCACTTGTTGAATCTTTTGTGCCATGTTTCAAAGGACAAGTCGAAACAGTATGATTTCCATATTGAAAGTTAAACTTACATATGAATTGGTCCGAAATTCCATCACTGTCGGCGCTGCGAGCTTTTGAGGCGGCGGCGCGCAACGGCAGTTTCAGCGCAGCGGCCCGCGAGCTAAACGTGACCCATGCGGCCATTGCCCAGCGTGTGCGCGGTCTGGAAGACACGTTTTCCCAGCAGCTTTTGACACGCCAAGGGCGTGGAATGGCCCTTACCCCCCAAGGGGCGGTGTTCGCGGCGGGTCTGGCGCAGGGCTTCTCTTCTATTGCCGACAGCGTCGACGAATTGCGAGCATATTCCGATGAGCGTCCGCTAAATATCTCGTTGACGCCTACAATTGCGGCAAACTGGTTGATCCATCGTTTGGGTGGGTTTTGGGAACAGCATCCCGACATCACAGTGAACCTGACGCCCAGCCACGAATTGGTCAGTCTGGCGCATGACGGGTTTGATATGGCGATCCGCTTTGGTGCCGGAACTTGGCCCGGCGTGACCTCAGAGCGACTTGCCGTGGGCCGGTTTGTGGTTGTTGCATCCCCGAACCTGATCCCGGCAAAGTCCGCCGTCTGCGTTGCCGACCTTGCCGACAAGCTTTGGTTGATGGAACCCTATATGAAAGAGCGCCACGCGCTGCTGTTGGCAGAGGGCGTGGACCTGACGCAGGTCAAAGTTACAAACTTTGAGACAAACGAGATGGTTCTGGCCGCAACACAGGCGGGCATGGGGGTGTCGGTACAGCCGTTTGCCATCGTAGAAGCGGCGCTGGACGCAGGGACGCTGGTCAATCTCTGTGATATTAAGGACAAGGACGTCGGCTATTACGTTGTCACACGCCAAGGTCGCGAGACACAGTCACTTCTGACGTTCAAAAAATGGCTGCTAAGGGCCGCCAAATCCGGCTAGCGCGGGCTGCGTTTGGCCAAAATACGTTGCAATGTCCGGCGGTGCATATTCAGTCGTCTTGCGGTCTCGCTGACGTTGCGGTCACACAGCTCAAACACGCGTTGAATATGTTCCCAACGCACGCGATCAGCTGACATCGGGTTTTCGGGCGGTGGTGGCTTTGACCCTGGCGTTGCCAGCAAAGCGCTGGTGATGTCATTGGCGTCAGCAGGTTTGGACAGGTAATCCGTGGCGCCGATTTTGACCGCAGCAACAGCCGTCGCAATTGCACCGTAGCCGGTGAGCACAACGATCCGGGCGTCGGCGCGTCTGGAGCGCAGAACTTCCACCACGTCCAGTCCATTGCCATCTTCCAACCGGAGGTCGACGACAGCATAGGCTGGTGGTGTTGCGGTACAAAACGCACGCCCTGCGACAACTGATTCCAGTGCCGTCGGGTTAAATCCGCGTTTTTCCATCGCACGCGCCAAACGTTTGCGAAAAGCTTCGTCATCATCAAGGATCAACAGCGTATTGTCGGTCCCGATTTCCATTCGATCTTGTTCCAATAAGTCCACCTTGATTTCCGCCTACCCTTATTATTATCGGAGCTGATCGGAAAGTTCAAACCGAGAGTTTCTTTCTAGGTGCGCCCGGCAAAACACGCCATCGTTTTAGCCATCGTTTCCGGCGTTTCGTCGCGGCGGAAGAAATGCAGGAACCCTGTGGGAGACATTAGGTAGGTGAACGTCGAGTGGTCCATCAAATAGTCTTCGCCGTCACCGTTTTTGCGGAAGTATGTGCGGTATGCGCGTGACGCCCCCGCAACTTGTTCCTGGCTGCCGGTCAGAGCCACCATGTTCTCGTGCATCGCTTCGGCATAATCTGCCAATTCGTCTGGCGTGTCGCGCGCCGGATCAATAGAGATAAAGACCGGCTTGACGGCAACGCCCTGCTCCGCAGCCAGATCAATTGCCTCCATGTTTCGCGCATTGTCCAAGGGGCAAACATCCGGGCAAAACGTGTACCCGAAGTATATCAGGGTCAATCCATCGACAACATCTGTGTCGGTCACAGTTGCTCCGGTTTGATCAACCAGCGTAAACGGCCCACCAATGCTTGCCTGCCCGCCAGCAACAGCGGCACCTGTGCAGCTGTCCACCGTAGAATAGAAAAATGCAAAGTACACGCCGGCGCTCAGGGCCACCGCCGCGATAGAGGCGGCCAAAATTGCAGATAGTTTCGTCATTTCTACGTCCGGATATGGTCAAATCATGCCGCTTGATCTAGCGTTGGCGTGAAAATGGCAAGGTGTCGCGCTGTCACATGGAAGAATAAATGCTTCAGGTTCTACTTGACTATTTTGGCCGCGAGGCCCGCAGCGAGTGGGTTCGGTTGCGCACTCTTATGGCCCTGCGCTGGTTGGCCATTGTCGGTCAGGCAGTAACCGTACTGCTCGCAACACAGGTTTTTCATCTCGAGATCCGCATCGGTCTTTGCTTTGCCGCCATTGCTGTGTCGGTGATGTTCAACTTGCTCAGCAGTTTTGTCTTGCCGCCAAACAAGCGTCTGACCGAACGACAATCCTTGCTGACGTTGCTCTTTGACATGTGCCAGCTTGCATTTTTGCTCTTTCTGGCGGGCGGGTTGACCAATCCTTTTGCGCTGCTGATCCTGGTGCCCGTTACCTTATCCGCCTCGGCCTTGACGCTCGGGTCAACAATTATTGTCAGCACAGTTGCTATCGGATTGCTGAGTGTACTGGCATTTTTCTCGGTGCCATTGCAAACCGAAAGCGGTGCGCTCTTGACCGTGCCGCCATTGTTGCAGTTCGGGACGTGGCTGGCGTTGATGATCGGTGTTGTTTTGCTGGCGGGTTTTGCACGCCGCGTCTCGAGCGAAACATTTTCAATGTCCGAGGCCCTGTCGGCGACACAAACCGCGCTGGAACGCGAGTATGCTTTGTCACGGCTCGGTGGAGTGGTCGCGGCAGCGGCGCACGAAATGGGCACACCGTTGGCAACCATTAAACTCGTGTCGTCGGAAATGTCCGACGAGCTGCACGACAATCCAGATCTCTATGAAGATGTACAGTTGATCAACGAACAGGCCACACGGCTCACGCGGATTTTACGCGATATGGGGCGGACCGGCAAAGATGATCTGCAATCCAAGACGATTCCATTCAACCTTCTTATTGAACAGGCGGCCGAACCCCATACAGAGCGTGGCAAGCGGGTCGTGTTTTTTCAGAACAACAGCGACGGCACGCCGATCCCGGGCGCAGTTCCTTTTGTCACCCGAGAGCCGGAAATACTGCATGGGTTGCGAAATTTGGTGCAAAACGCAGTTGATTTCGCAGAACAGGACGTCATGGTCCATACGATCTGGGACCAATCACGGCTCAGGGTTATCATTAGCGATGACGGCAACGGGTACCCGCTCGAGTTGTTGGGCCGATTGGGCGATCCGTTTATTGGGCACAAGTCAGGGCGCAAACACGAACAATCAGCCCGCCCCAACTATGAGGGCATGGGGCTTGGGTTGTTTATTGCCAAAACTCTGTTGGAACGGCGCGGTGCCGAGGTGATTTTCGCCAATGGCGGCAAAGGATCAAACACGCTGGGCGGTGCGGTGGTAACGGTGGTTTGGGACCGCAAATCGATTGAAGTTGCCAAGGATAAACTGCGCGCGCCGTTGGGTCCGAACATTCCAAATCCGACTTAGTATTTACGCTCTATTAACCATTTAGTGCTCTGGTTATTCATTTACCATGCTCTATCGGATGTCCTGCAAATGCAACTTTATACTGGTATATTGGTCGCTATTTTGGCGGGTTTAGGCGCCAGTATTGGATTGCTGGCAGCAGTTTTGATCAAACGGGCGCGCCTGAACACCCTATTTAGCGATCGCAGACTTGCCGAAATGGTGATGGACAATTGCACCGACATGGTTTGGGTCAATCGCGGAAATTCCACACTCTGGCAAAGCCGCTCGTGTGGCGAAGTCCCTTCCAGAAACGGCGGGACGGTGATCGACATCTCCGGTTTTGGGCTGACTGCTAACGATTTTGGCACCGAAAACCCCGTGCGCGGCATAGCGCAGATCGCGGGACAGGACCGGTATTTCAATGTGACGCTCAAACACGTGGATGGATTGTCGATATATTCAGCCAAACAGGCTGAGGACGTCGTCAAGGCCGAGCGAGAGCTGCAACGGTTTATGCAGACACTCACGGATACATTTGCTCACTTGCCGATCGGCCTGGCAATATTCGATCGGTCCAGACAGCTTGTTCTATTCAACCTGCTTTGGCTGAATTGTTCAATTTGCAGCCCGAATGGCTGGCGCGTCGACCGGCGTTGCGGTCGTTTCTGGACCAGTTGCGCAATGACGGAAAGCTGCCCGAGCCCAAAGATTTTAAGGATTGGCGCAACCAGATCGAAGTGCTGGAGAAATCGGCAGAGACAGGCACATTTCAAGAAGACTGGCGACTTCCCGACGGCCAGGTCTTTCGTGTAATCGGCCGGCCGCATCCCAAAAACTCTGTCGCGTTTTTATTTGAAGATATATCGAAAGCCGTCGCCATCGAGCGCGAATATCGCGTCGAGCTGGAACAAATGCTCAATGTGTTTGACGCGCTATCATCTGCGAATGTGATCTTTGATACCAATGGACAGGCCCAGTTCTGCAATCAGGCCTTTGCTGATCTGTGGGGCCAAGAAGAGACCGAACGGTTGCGCGGGCTGTCCACCACCGAAATGACCCGCATTTGGCAAGATAAGTGCGCACCAACCCCGGCGTGGGGCGACTTTCGCGACTTCGCCGCCGATTTCGGGTCCCGCAGCCATTGGACCTCGGTCGTTCAACTGTTGGACGGAACCCCGCTTTGGGCCAGTTTCTCCCCGATCTCGGGCGGTCAAATCCTGTGTGAGTTCACAACGCTCGAAAAAACCGGGGCCGCTGCTCTGCTGCGCCAAAAACATTCTGCCTAGCAGGCTTGCAAACCTCGTCGCCAAGGCCCAAAGTCCGAGGCGAATAAACTGGGCCATCGCATGCAAACCACAGTTAAATTGTCCGATCTGGACCAGACGATGTCTTTGGCACATGCCTTGTGTGAACAGCTGTGCGCCGGAGATACGCTTTTGTTGCAGGGCCCTGTTGGGGCTGGCAAAACCGCCGTGGCACGTGCAATAATCCAACACCTGCAAACCAAATATGGCACCGCCGAAGAGGTGCCCTCGCCGACGTTTACTTTGGTCCAAACCTATACTGCCGGACCTTTGGAAATATGGCACACTGACCTCTATCGTCTGTCAACACTGGATGAATTGTACGAACTGGGTCTAACCGAGGCGATGGACACCGCACTTGTTCTGGTAGAATGGCCCGAACGCATGGGCGCGCTCCTGCCGGAAAACGGGCTAAAGCTCGTCATGGACATCGACGCGAACGACACCCGACAGCTGCAGTTCGAGTGGACTGATGCAAAATGGACAGACAAATTGGCCGCTGTGACTGGGACTTTGAAGACTGGGACTTTGGAGACTGGGGCCCTAGAAACTGCGGCTTTGAGGCCAAATGACTGATCGCAGCACCATGATCCGCGACTTCCTTACGGCAAACGGTTGGCAAAACGCCGACTATTGCCCGATGACAGCCGACGCATCCTTTCGGTCGTATGTTCGGCTGAGCGATGCCACCAAGCTCCCGCAAACTGCGATATTGATGAATGCACCACCCGAGACAAACAATCCGGTGTCCGACTTCACACTTATCGCGGAAGAGTTGATCACATACGGGTATAGCGCCCCGAAAATCTACGCCGGCAACAACCGCGACGGCCTGCTTTTAATCGAAGATTTGGGCGTCGATCTGTTTGCGCACCTTTGTGCAGATAACCTCGACCGCGAGCATCAGCTGTATGGCGCGGCTGTTGATCTCCTGGCGGATCTGGCATCCCGAACAGCACCCAGCAAGCTGGCCCCCTATTCAACCGAGATTTGCCTGCGCGAAGCGATGCTGCTTCCAGAGTGGTACATGCCGGCGGCCACGGGTGGTCCTGTTTGCGCGACACAGCGGGCGATATTCTCCGAATTGATCACCAGGGCTTGCCAGACAATTCCAACTGCACCACCCGTGTTTGTCTATCGTGACTTCCACGCCGAAAACCTGCTCTGGCTGCCGGATCGCGCCGGCTTGGCCCGTATCGGGTTGTTGGACTTTCAGGACGCTTTGTCGGGCCATCCCGCCTATGATCTTGTGTCCCTGCTCGAAGATGCCCGCCGCGACACCAACCCTGTGTTGCGCACCGCAATGATACAACGGTATTTACAGGCCACGGGAGCGCACTCAGAGGATTTCCACTTGGCTTATTGTACGCTTGGCGCGCAGCGAAATCTGAAAATTTTGGGTATTTTTGCACGCCTTGGCCTGCGCGATGGAAAACATGGTTACATTGATATGATGCCCAGGGTCTGGACCCACTTGATGCGCGACCTGTCGCATCCTGCACTGGCTGATCTGAAGGCCTGGGTTGGCGAAAACGTGCCGCCACCGACAGCCGAAACAGTGGCGCGTGTCAAAGGTTGTTCTGATGCGCCCTAAAGCTGCGATGATATTTGCTGCGGGGTTTGGCACGCGTATGGGCGATTTGACCCGCGCAGTACCGAAACCAATGGTTCACGTGGGCGGGCGCCCGATGATTGATCATGCTGTTGATCTGATAGAGGCCGCAGGTGCGTTCGAGATCGTCATCAACACGCATTACTTTGCCGAACAAATTCATCGCCATTTCGCGACGCGGGCGAATATCCATTGTCTGTTGGAGACCCCAACAATTCTTGATACCGGCGGTGGTCTGCGAAACGCCCTGCCCAGTCTCGGGTCGAGCCCTGTTGTAACACTGAATCCCGACGCTTTGTGGCTCGGTGAAAACCCGGTCCGCGCGATCATGAACGCATGGCGACCTGATCAAATGGATGGGTTGATGGCGATGGTGCCAACCGGTCGCGCACAGGCCTACACCGGTATCGGCGACTTCTTCCTCGACCAAGATCAACGCCCGATACGGCGTGGCACGGCACCGGACGCCCCCTATGTGTTTGGTGGACTGTCGATACTGAAAACGGACGGGCTGGAGCAAATGGATCAAGGTGTCTTCGGGATTTCAAGACTATGGGATCAAATGTCGACCGCCGGCCGGCTCTTTGGCACCGTGATCGACACTGATTGGATTGATTTGGGCCACCCCGGCGGCATAGAGGCCGCAAACACTTGCTTGACGGGGGGCTCTGATGTTTGAAACAGACCCAAAACCGCATGTTTTTGCGGTTCGCATCGGCCAAGACTTTGCGCAATCCTTTGTTGACGGCTTGACCCGGCGTCTTGACGGAAAGCCAGCTGATGCTCTGGCCAGAACCGTCATCTACGTAAACACCCGGCGCACCGCGATCCGTATCCACGACCTGTTGATTGCCCGAGGTGCCACTTTGTTGCCGCGGGTAAAGTTGATCACCGATCTGGCGCGCGATCCGCTTGTGCCGCTGGATTTTCCGCCCACCGCATCGGCTCTGCGACGCAAACTACTGTTAAGCCAGTTGGTGACGCGTCTGTTGGCACAAAATACCGGTACGGCGCCTCAAGCGTCGGTTTTTGATCTGACCGACTCGCTGAATGAATTGCTTGATACGTTTGACTCCGAAGGCGTGCCCTTGTCCCAACTCCGGAATATTGATGTCGGCGCGCATTCCAAACACTGGGAGTACACGCGCAATTTTCTCGAAATACTTGCCGATTTTACCAACGACACGCAAAATACCAGCGCCGCTGCCCAGCTTTTTGCCGCAGCCACCACAATCGCGGCCCGGTGGCACACGGCACCCCCGGACTATCCGGTCATTGTTGCCGGCTCTACAGGATCGCGTGGCGCGACCTCTGTTTTCATGCAGGCCGTCGCCGGTTTGCCGCATGGTGCCGTAGTGTTGCCCGGTTTGGACCCCCATATACCAAGCAAGATATGGACGCGGCTGGCCTGGGACCCTGCGCTTGCCGACCACAGTCAGGCGGGCCTGTCGAAAATTTGCGCTCGCTTGGCGGTTGATCCAAACGAAGTCTCTGACTGGATCTCACCTAACACATTAGGTAATGGTCACAATACTTTGGTATCATTGGCATTGACGCCAGCACCCGTCACATTCTTGTGGCGAGATCAAGGCCCAGACCTCGCGCCCGATTTAGCCGGATCACTCGCCAATTCCACTTTGATTGAGGCCGCCACCAGCAAGGAAGAGGCCACAGCTATCGCCCTTTGCATGCGCAACGCGGTTGAACAGAACAAACATAGCGCATTAATCACGCCTGACCGCGATTTAAGTCGGCGTGTCGCCGCCGATTTGGTGCGCTGGGGAATTATTCCCGACGACAGCGGCGGCGAGCCCGTACACCAGACGCCTCCGGGGATTTTTCTGCGGCTAGTGTCTGATTTATTTGGCAGAACTTTGTCTCCTAAACATTTAATTTCACTTGCTAAACATCCAATTACATGTTCGGTGGGCGGTGCGCGTGGCAGACATCTGAGTTGGACCAGACGACTGGAAATCGGCCTGCTGCGTGGCGGTTCGGCACATGTCAATTTTGACGATTTA
>CAXMUJ010000256.1:0-16587 GCA_964196455.1 uncultured Myxococcota bacterium
TACAAGATATTATAGCCTTTGATCTTCTGCCAAATGGCTCAACTATCATTTAGAGACGTCTGCATAACCCCTATTTTGACAAAAACTCGAAAATATACCTTTGATTTTGTTAGGTAAAATTTCGTAAAATCCACCAAAACGGGGTTATGCTGAGGTCTCAATCAATAACAAGATTTCTGAACCCTTCCACTAATTTATTTGAGTGAGGCTTGCCAATGCTCCCGCTATGACCAAACAGCAAATTATTCTGTATGGAAGTGGTGGCTGTTTTTGGAAGTCCAAGATGCAGTAATAAATTCAACTTTTTGTGCCTTGTGATGGTTCCAAATCAGGATGCGATCTCACTATACCCTGTCCGTCGTCTTATAATTGAGGCTCTGCTTCAGTTTAGACTGAAACGGATTGGTGCTGCAAGCGGCGTTTCCGGATCGTCTTTTCATGATCTCCTCTCTCTGAAGTGGTCCGGCAAATTCGGACAGCGTGCTAAGATGTATCCAACACGAACGAATGGCTATTCAAATGACGAAACGACGGAACTTTTCAGACAAGTTTAAAGCTGCTGTAGCGCTTGAGGCGCTGTGCGGTGACAAGACAGTTCAGGAGATTGCAGCCAGGCGGCAGCTTCACCCAACGCAGGTGAGCACATGGAAACGGCAGGCGATTGAAGGCATGGCCGGGGTGTTTTCGGACAAGGTCAAAAAGGCTGAGAATAAGGAAGGCGAGATCAAAGAGCTTCACGCCAAGATCGGGCAATTGGCGGTTGAGAACGATTTTTTGTCACAAGGGCTGAAGCGATGAGCCCGTCTAAACGCCGAGAGATGATCCGCAAAGAGAACACGAAGCTCAGCCTGACACGCCAATGTAAGATGCTCAAGATCAGCCGTTCATCGATCTACTACACACCGGTTGGTTTTGATCAGGTGACAATTGATTTGATGCATGAAATAGATCGGATATTTACGAAGTATCCGTTCTTTGGCAGTCGCCAGATTGCTGCATACCTGCCGCAGTCAGGTTTTTCTGCTGGACGGCACCGTGTTCGGCGTCTGATGAACATCATGGGCTTGCAGGCCATCTACAAGGGGCCAAACACTAGTAAGAAGCACCCTCAACATCGGATTTATCCATACTTGCTCAGAAAGCTTCCCATTACGCAGCCCAATCAGGTGTGGTGCAGCGACATCACCTACATTCCCGTGAAGCACGGCTTTCTGTATCTTGTGGCGATCATGGATTGGGCGACACGCAAGGTGCTGTCCTGGCGACTTTCTAATACGTTGGATGCCAGTTTCTGCGTTGAGGCGCTGGACGAGGCCATCGCCAAATACGGTAAGCCAGAGATCATGAATACGGATCAGGGCAGCCAATATACGGGTTCGGGCTGGGTCACCACTTTGATCAAGGCCGACATCAAAATATCAATGGATGGCAGGGGACGTTACTTGGACAACATCTTCATCGAACGGCTGTGGCGATCCTTGAAACAGGAGGCAGTCTATCTGCACGAAATCAACGATGGGTTCCAAGCGAAGCAGGTCATTGATGACTGGATCGGGTTCTACAACACAGAGCGACCTCATACCGCCCTTGATAAGCGCACGCCGGACAACGCATACTTCTGCGAACACCAAGTAAGAAAAGCGGCATGAACACAAACCAGATACATCTTAGCAAAGCCGCAAACCTGTCTTAAAAAGCAGGACCACTTCACAGTGCGATCATAATTTCAACCGGTGGCACCGGAATGCCAAGCACTCCTAACGCGCCACCAAACGCCAT
The DNA here is from genome assembly GCA_964196455.1 of uncultured Myxococcota bacterium. Lineage (GTDB taxonomy): Bacteria > Pseudomonadota > Alphaproteobacteria > Rhodobacterales > Rhodobacteraceae > Amylibacter. The sequence goes on from CAXMUJ010000256.1 coordinate 1,780, forward strand.
AATCGTCGGGAACACCACCGGCAAAAGCCAGATCGACGGCTGCCCCAGATAGGCCCCCCATATCCCGACTGCCACCATGGCAACCACATGGTCAAACCCCGATATCGGATGCAAAAACCCGCTGACCAGCCCGCCAACGGCGCCAACCTCGGTGTGAGCACTGGCAGGCAGAACAGCCGCGGCAAATACCAACACGGTTACAATGACAGTGGAAAGCAGACGGGGCAAAAAGTTTTAGTATCCTGTTTCATTAAAAAATCCCGGCCAGCCGCTGTTCTGAGCGCTGCCCGAACTGCCACTATAAATCCTTGCCCACCTGTTTCAATCAAATATTCAGGAAAAAGTTTGCGAAATCCGGCTGTTTGCCGTTTTGAAACGGCAAAAGCCCGCGGCGGGGGCCACGGGCTTCGACATCAACAGCAATTTTGAGCGCATTCAAATTGCTAGATACTTGTGCCGTAAATCTTCATCTTCCAGGACATCCGCCGCCAAACCGTCATAAACCACCTGACCGGTATCCATAATGACAGCCCGGTCAGCAAGGTTCAACGCGGCAACCGCATTCTGCTCTACGATGATCGTTGTGATCCCTTGCTCGCGGATCAAATGCAGCGTCTTTTCGATCTCGTGTACGATCACCGGCGCCAAACCCTCATAGGGCTCATCCAACAACAAAAGTTTGATGTCACGGGCCAGCGCACGGCCAATAGCCAGCATTTGTTGCTCGCCGCCTGACAGGGTTGTGCCCTCTTGCTTGCGGCGCTCGCCCAGACGCGGAAACAGATCATAAATGCGCTCCAGCGACCAGCCGATCGGTTTTTCAATCTGGGCCAACTGAATGTTTTCCTCGACAGTTAAGCCCTGAATAATCCGCCTGTCTTCTGGCACCAAAGACATGCCACATTGGGCCGCCTCCCATGACTTCATGGTGTGCAACGGCTGATGATCCAGCCATATCTCGCCGTGGGTCAATCTTGGGTCGGCAAGACGTGCTATCGCGCGCAGGGTCGATGTTTTGCCCGCACCGTTACGTCCCAACAAGGCCAGAATTTCGCCCTCGTGAACGTTCATGCTGACGCCCTGCACGATGTAGCTCTCGCCGTAGTATGCATGCAAATCCCACGCCGAGAAATAAGCCGGCTGCGATGGTTTCGGGTGCTTCTTTTCTGTGGTCATGGTTGATGTATCCAACATTAGTGCGCGCCTCCCAGATAGGCTTCTTTGACTTTGGGGTGGACCTTGATTTCTTGAGGGGAATCTTCGGCGATGACCGTACCTTGTGCCAGTACGCTGATCCGTTGCGCCAACGAGAACACAACGTGCATATCATGTTCAATCACAGCCATAGTGATGTGACGGCGCTCTTGAATGCGGGCCAACAGCTCGATTGTGTTGTTGGTGTCGGCGCGCGCCATGCCAGCAGTGGGTTCGTCCAGCAACAACAGCTGTGGGTCTTGCGATAAACACATCGCCATTTCCAAACGCCGCTTGTCTCCCCGCGACAGACTGGACGACAACATTTTTCCCTTGTCGGCCATATCGACGTCTTCGAGCATCTGTTGCGCTTTGTCACGAACGTCGGTTTGCCCGCGAACGCTGCTAAAGGCATTTAGCGAAAATGCCCCGTCACGTTTCCCGAAACACGGGATCAATACATTTTCAAACACCGTCAATTCACCAAAGATTTCAGGGGTTTGAAAAACCCGCGACACACCGGCTTGATTGATCTGGTGTGGCTTTTTACCCAACAGCGATTGCCCGTCAAAGGTCACCGATCCGGTGTCGGGGTTCAGCTTGCCCACCAGACAATTCAACAGGGTGGATTTGCCCGCCCCGTTCGGACCGATAATGGCGTGTATTGTGCCGGCTTCGACCTTCAGGTTTACGTTTTGCAACGCCTTTAGGCCGCCGAAACTTTTATTTACGTTTTGAACTTCCAAAATGCTCATGTCATGGCTCCTATTCTGCTGGGGTTGTTACGGCGTCAGGTGTCGGCTTGTCGGCGCCACTTTTCTTGTTGAATATGGCCCGAATTTTGTTGCCACCTTGAACCAAACCACCTGGCAGGAAGATCACGATCAACATGAACATCAAACCCAGTGTCAAATGCCAACCTTTGCCGGTAAAGAAATGCAACACCCAGACAATGGCATTTTCCAGCCCATCGGGCATAAAGCTAAACCACTGATGCAGAACGTTTTCGTTGATCTTGGAGAAGATATTTTCAAAATATTTGATGAAACCGGCGCCCAAAACCGGTCCAATCAATGTTCCGGCACCGCCCAGAATAACCATCAACACAACCTCGCCCGATGCGGTCCACTGCATACGCTCGGCCCCGGCAAGCGGGTCCATCGACGCCAGCAATCCACCGGCCAGTCCGGCATACATGCCAGAGATAACAAACGCTGCAAGCGTATAGGGCCGCGAATTGACACCGGTATAGTTCAACCGTGTCTGGTTGGTTTTGACCGCCCGCAGCATCAAGCCGAAAGGCGAGCGAAAAATGCGGACAGACATATAAAAGGCCAACAAAAGGAACAACGCGCAGACATAGTAACCGGCGTTAAATTGAAAGGCCCAACCCGCTACATCCAATGTATAGGTGTCGCGCATTTCCAACCCGAACAACCCCGTAACCGGTTGCGCACCGGTGGTGTTTTCCGGTGCCAGAATGCGCGGATCGTTCAAAGTGATCTGCAGGCCGGTTTCTCCGTTGGTGATCGGCGTCAGAACCGAATAGGCCAAGTTGAAGGACATCTGCGCAAAGGCCAGCGTCAGGATCGAGAAATAGATGCCCGACCGCCGCAGGCTGATGAAACCAATGACCAGCGAAAACACACCGGCAATAATCACGCTGAGCACCAGCGCCGGAATAATGTTCATCGACAACAGTTTGAACATCCAAACGGCAGCATAGGAGCCGACGCCCAGAAACGCCGCGTGGCCAAAAGAGAGGTAACCCGTCAGGCCGAACAGAATGTTATAGCCGATGGCAAAAATGCCAAAGATTGCGAACCGCTGCATCAAATCGGGATAGCCGGCGTTGAACTGTGCCATGGCCGACGCCTCGGGGAACGGGTTCAAAAGAAACGGTGCCAATGCTGCCAGTACTGCAACGATCAGAAACGTCTTTGAATCGGATTTTTCAAGTCCCAGCATTTTATTCCTCCATCACGCCTGCTTTGCCCATCAAGCCACGCGGCCGGGTCAGCAGGATTATGATTGCAACAAGATAGATGATGATTTGGTCGATAGACGGCAGGAACAGGGTCTCGAAGAAGGCTTTGACTTCGTTCATCGAGGCAAAGCTCTCCAGAATTCCCAACAGGAACCCGGCCATAACAGCGCCCGGCAAACTGCCCATGCCACCGACAACAACAACGACAAAGCTCAGAACCAGAAAGTCCATGCCCATGTGATAGTTCGGCGAGTTTATCGGCGTGTACATCACACCGGCCAAACCCGCGACACCGGCCGCGATGCCGAACATGATAGTGAATTTCTTGTCAATGTTGATGCCCAACAGGCCAACCGTTTCCCGATCAGCCATTCCGGCACGCACAACCATGCCAAACGTTGTGAACCGCAGAAAAGCAAACACCGCGCCGATCACAATTGTCGAAAAACCAAAGTAGATCAGACGCCAGAACGGATAAATAACTGTGTTCGGGTCAAAGCCAACCAGTACACCAAAATCATAAGACCCGCGAAAGGCAGATGGGGCGGGCGTCGGGATCGGATTGGCACCGTAGAACGCCTTGATGATTTCCTGCAACACGATTGCCAGACCGAAAGTTACCAAGATTTGGTCCGCATGGGGCCGGTTATAAAAGTGCTTGATCAACCCTCGTTCCATGATGAAACCAACCAGCAACATGACCGGGATCGCAAAAATAATCGCTAAGGGAACAGACCAGTTGATGATGCCTTGTCCGACAGCTTCGCCAAACCATGTCTCCACATAGGGCGTCTTGATCTTGAGCGGGTTGCCGAGGAAATCCAGCTTTTCAGGATCGATTGTGATTCCAGAAATATTGAGGATTTTTTGCACGGTAACAGCACAGAAGGCGCCGATCATGAACAAAGCCCCATGGGCAAAGTTTACAACGCCAAGGGTCCCGAAAATCAGGGTCAGGCCCAGGGCAATCAACGCATAGGCGCTGCCTTTGTCCAAACCGTTGAGAATTTGCAGCAGAATTGCGTCCATTGTCTCTTCTTTCTTAAGAATGATCTAGAAGCTGGATATGTGTGATCATGCCGGACCTGTGCCCGGCATGAACTTTTTACCTACGCGGTGGATTACGCGCCCGGGTTACACTTGCCCAGCGAACCGCCAGCAAACATTGGGTGCTCCGGCTCATACTCAACTTGTGAACGCGGTGTCACTTCAACGATTTCCAATGCGTCGTACTCGTTTGTCGGGTCTTCTTTACCCCTCATGACCAGCACGTCTTTGAAACACTGGTGATCGGCAGCACGGTACAGTGTTGGACCATTGCCCAGGCCGTCGAAATCAAAGCCTTCCAGCGCTTCGGCAACGCCACATGGGTTGAATGTGCCCGCACGCTCACACGCATCCGCATAGAGCAGAGTTTGCGCATAAACAGTTTGCGCCGCGTTGGAGGGTGGGAAGCCGTATTTTTCACCGAAGGCACGAACGAAGGCTTTGGTACCGTCATCTTGCAGCGTCCAGGACCAGTTGGTCGAGCCCAGAATGCCTTTGATGTTTGCACCGGCACCTTTGGCCATCAGCTCGGAATACAGTGGAACAACAATTTCGAACTGCTTGCCGTTGACCATTTTGTCGCGCAGGCCAAACTGGACCGCGTTGGTCAGCGAGTTCACCATGTTACCACCGTAGTGGTTCAGAACCAGAATATCGGCACCGGAATTCAGAACAGGCGCAATATAGGACGAGAAGTCTGTTGTCGCCAACGGTGTCAGCACGTTGTTAACAGTTTCCCAGCCCTTGCCTTCGGTTGCAGCGGCAATCGATTCTTGCTGTGTCCAGCCCCATGTATAGTCAGCTGTCAGGTGATAAGCACGGCGGTCACTGCCATAGGCTTTTTCCAACACAGGTGCCAAGGCGGCACCGGACATGTAACCGTTAAAGAAGTGACGGAAGCCGTTTGCCTTCTTGTCTTTGCCGGTTGTGTCATTGGAATGCGTCAGACCGGCCATAAAGATAATGCCAGCCTCTTGACATAGACCCTGAACAGCAATGGCCACACCAGAGGACGAACCGCCCGAGATCATGACAGCGCCGTCTTTTTCGATCATCGATTTGGCAGATGCCCGTGCCGCGTCGGATTTTGTCTGTGTGTCGCCGGTTACGTACTCGACTTTTTTGCCGAGAATACCGTTGCCCTTAAGAGCCTTGGACGAGAATGTATTCAGACAGCCGCCACCGTTGTTGAGATGTTCGACAGCCAACTCGTAAGCGCGCAGCTCGTCATTGCCTTCGTCGGCATAGGGGCCGGTTTGCGGCACGTTGAAACCAAGTGTCACAGTCCCGCCGGTCGGCTCATTTGTATAAGCACTGGCCGAACTTGCGAAAACTGTTGGCATCGCCAACCCGCCGCCAACAACAGCACTGGATTTGATAAAGCCTCGACGGCTCGTGATAAGTTTCGACATTCATTCCTCCCAGAATTTGGACCCGCTCCGCCTCATCGCGGAACTCGTCTGGGCTATTGTTGCTCAGTTAGGGTCAAGAAATCAATAACTATTTGTTTATTAACAATTTATTTGTAAATTTTTTATGTAATATCAATTCTTGATTGTAAATTAATTTACAATTATGATGCAAGGGCGGGAAAGCAAAGGATATTTTGTGGCACGAAGCTTAACAGGCACCAGAATTCGTGAACGGCGGCGTGGCCGAAAGCTAAGCCAGACGGCTCTGGCCAAGCAGGTTGGCATCTCGGCCTCTTATCTGAACTTGATTGAACACAACCGACGGGGAATCGCCGGCAAGACCCTTTTGGCCATCGCCGAGCGGTTGGATGTCGATGCCCGAACCCTGTCAGAAGGCGCGGATCGTGCGCATATGTTAAAACTGAGAGAAGCCGCAGCGCATCGCGCCGATGCGGGGGCCGAACTGGAACAGCTCGAGGAATTCATCGGCCGCTTTCCCGGTTGGGCAAAACTTTTGGACGCGTTTCACACCGAAACCAAATACCAAAAAGAGTCCCTGCTGGCCCTGTCCGACCGGCTGAACAATGATCCATTTTTTGCTGAAGCGATCCACCTGATGTTGTCGAATATCACGGCGATCCATTCGACGGCAAATATTCTGGCAGACGGCGGTGAAATTCCAGGGCAGCTCAAAGCCGAATTTCTGAAAAATATGGAAACCGAGAGTGGCCGGCTGGCCAAAACCGCCAGTGACATGATCAACCATTTCAACAGCCCCGCAGCAAGCGAACAGTTCAGCGACCAGAGCAACGGGCTGGACCGGTTTTTTGAGCGCCACGGCTTCTATCTGCCCGAGCTAGACGCGGGCACCGCAGGTCCGGATACCTATCTGGACGCCATTGACGACCTCAGCGATTTTGATCGCGGGGAACTGGGCGATGCCCTAAGCCACTACGCCGCGGCGGCCCGGGCTCTACCGCTGGAGGCCTTTTTAGACAAAGCCGGTGAGCTGCACTTCGATCCGCTGCTATTGGGTCAGGCATTTGGTGTCTCGCTGGAAACCGTGCTGCGCCGTTTGGCCCATCTGCCACAGACCGACGGCGTGCCCGAGTTTGGATTTCTGAAAGTCGATAGTTCTGGCGGTGTCTTGTTTCGCAAAGAGCTAACGACCCTGCATCTGCCCAAATTCAGTAGCGGTTGCCCGTTGTGGCCGGTGTATCGCTGTCTGGGACAACCGGGCCATCCGGTGCGCGCGATTATGAACACGCCCACGGGCGAAAACTTTTTGACCTATTCTACGGCCATACAGGCGCCTGTTAACAGTTTCGGGCTGCCACCGACGTTGACCGCGACTATGGTTTTCACCACAGACTTTGATCTGTTTTTACCGCGCAGCGACCGGCAGTCACTACCCATACAGGACGTCGGGCTGCACTGCAGCGTCTGCCCGCGCCTGTCCTGCAGTGCTCGACGCAGCGCCTACATATTGGAATGAAGCTTAGTCATACGTCCAACGTTGTCGGTTCGGACGCATGAAAAACGGGAGAGAACATGTCACAGAAAGTATTGTTGATCGAGGATGAGCCACACATTGTTGCGGCGCTCCGTTTCTTACTTCAACGCGAGGGATTGAGCGTATCCGATCACGACAATGGCGCTGATGCTCTGGATAGGATCCGATCCATCAAACCAAATTTGGTGATTCTGGACATTATGCTGCCTGGCAAAACCGGCATGCAGGTTCTGGAAGAGATCCGCGACGACGCGCAGCTGAAGGATTTGCCAGTTTTAATGCTGACGGCCAAAGGTCAGCGCAAAGACCGTGAGGCCGCTGAAACGGCGGGTGCCAGCCTGTTCATGACCAAGCCCTTTGCCAATCAAGATATCCTGCAAAACGTCAAAAAGCTGCTGCAGATATGACCGGACCTCAACCAAACAGTTCAGCCGGTGACGCATCCCGTCGCTCGCGCAAGCGCCGCGAGCTGGCTCTGATACTGCCGCTGTGTGGTGCCATCGTATTTGCATCACCAGTGATGGATATGTTCACCGGATCAACCACCAGTCTGGGGGGTAAAGTCGCTTATATCTTTGGCTGCTGGATAACGCTGATCTTGTTTGGGATTTTCCTGTCTCGTCTGCTGCGACCCGAAGTCGGTAACAAGTAATGCTATCGTTTAACGTTCTGTTGTCTGTGTGTCTTGTCTATGTCGCAATCCTGTTTTTGGTGGCGGCTGTCTCCGAGCGCCGCGCCAATGCCGGTAAGTTAGGCTTTTTGCAATCACCCGTGATTTATACACTGTCTATTTCGGTTTATTGCACGGCATGGACGTTTTACGGCGCGGTTGGTTCAGCCGCGCGCAATGGTCTTGATTTTGTGGCGATCTATCTGGGGCCAACGCTGGTCTTTCTGGGTTGGTGGTGGTTGTTACGCAAACTGGTCCGCATCGGACGCACGCAGCGCATCACCTCGATTGCCGACCTGATTTCATCGCGCTACGGCAAAAGCAGCTCGCTGGCGGTTGTGGTCACTGTATTGTCGGTTGTTGGAACAACCCCCTATATTGCGCTCCAGCTACAGTCCCTGACGCTAAGCTTTTCGGTGTTTACAGTTGATCTGCAAAACGCACCGCCGCCACAATACACGGCCCTGTGGATCGCCGCCGGTATGGCCTTGTTCACTATTATATTTGGCACCCGAAATATAGACGCCAATGAGCGTCACTACGGTGTGGTGACGGCCATTGCGCTCGAAGCGATTGTAAAGCTGCTGGCGCTGGTATCTGTTGGTATCTTTGTTGTTTGGGGCGTTGCCTCGGGCCCTGCGGATATTCTGTCACGGATTGATGTCGACGACTTTCCGACCCAACATCTGTTTGGCGCGCGCTGGGTCTCGTTGGTATTTTTATCGGCAACAGCCATCGTCTGTTTGCCACGAATGTTCCAGGTTGTTGTCGTGGAAAGCTCGGCTGAACGGCATCTGGCAACGGCCAGCTGGGCCTTTCCGCTGTATCTGTTTTTGATGTCACTGTTTGTCTTGCCGATCGCAATCGCCGGGCGCGACATCCTGCCGGCAGGGTCAAACCCCGACTTGTTTGTGCTGACAGTGCCCTTGGCTGCAAATCGTGAATCGCTGGCGCTGTTTGCTTTTTTGGGTGGGTTTTCGTCGGCGACATCTATGGTTATTGTCGCCGCAATTGCGCTGTCGACGATGGTGTCTAACCACATTGTACTACCACTATGGTTGTACTTTTCCCAAAACCGCAATTCTGCAACTTCGGATGTCAGGCGCCTGCTGTTGCGCAGCCGTCGGATCAGCATCGCCGGCATTCTGATTCTGGGCTACCTGTACTATATTTTCACCGGTGGATCGGACGCGCTGGCCTCGATCGGGTTGATTGCCTTTCTCGGCGTGGCGCAAGTTCTGCCGGCTCTTTTGGGGGGGCTGTTTTGGAAGAACGCTACCAGAGTTGGCGCGACCAGTGGTATTGTCTCGGGCTTTGTCGTCTGGATGTTTACCTTGCTGTTACCCAGCTTCAACGGCGCATTTCTATTGTCGCCGGAAACATTGCAATACGGGCTGTTCGGCATCGCCGCATTGACGCCCTACGCGTTGTTCGGATCCGAAATTTCCGATCCATTGGTCCATGCCGTTGTCTGGTCGTTGGGGATCAACACCGCATTGTTTGTAACGACTTCGCTGCTGACCATTCCGTGTGCTATCGAACGCTTGCAGGCCGTGCAGTTTGTCAATGTGTTTGACCGCAGCATCAGCAGCCGCACATTTACGTCCAGCGGTACTCCGGAAGAATTGCTGGTGCTGGCGCAACGTGTGTTAGGCCGTGATGAGGCCTATAAAATGTTTGAGCAAGAGTCGCAATTGCAAGGGCGGACTGACGGGCTTCCCGAAGCCAGCAACGAGTTCATAGCCAAACTAGAAAGACAGTTCGCGGGGTCTGTAGGTGCGGCGGCTGCCCATGCCATGATCAGTCAGGTCTCAAGTGGCGAGGCGGTCTCGGTTGAGGAATTGATCGCCGTTGCCGACGAAACCGCGCAGATTATGGAATATTCGTCGCGGCTGGAAAGCCAGTCCAAAGCGCTGGCCGAAACAGCGCAACAGCTGACCCAAGCCAACAAGCAACTTCAGGAACTGGGCGACCAAAAAGATCACTTCCTAAGTCAGGTAAGCCATGAATTGCGTACGCCGATGACCTCGGTCCGGTCATTTGCGGAAATTCTGCGTGACACCGAAGAGCTGGACGACGAAAAGCTGCGCAGCTTTTCTTCAATTATTCTAGACGAGAGCGTACGCCTGACCCGCCTTCTGGACGAAATCCTCGACTTAAGTTTTCTGGAAAGCGGCAAAGTTCAGCTGCGCAAGCGACGGGTGCAGCTTGACAGCATTGTCGAGCGGGCGATTTTGTCTTCGCAAACGCTGGCAAGCCAGTCAGGCTCACAAGTTATATTGGAGCCCTCGGTGCGGCTGTATTCGCTGTACACCGATCCAGATCGGTTGGCGCAGGTTCTGATCAATTTGCTCAGCAACGCGATTAAGTACGGGACAAATGACGACCCGGTGGTTCGGGTGAATGCCCGCTTAACGCGAACCGAGCTGATGATCAATGTGGCTGACAATGGGCCGGGCATACCAAAAGAAGCGGAAAATCAGATCTTTGAAAAATTCGCGCGGTTGTCACATGCATCCAGTGCTGGCAGCGCCGGTTTGGGCTTGGCAATCAGCCGCGAGATTGCCAAGAACCTGGGTGGGGATCTCATTTATGTCCGTGGCCGCCACGGGTCTGTATTCCGCATTATATTGCCAATGGTTAGCAGTAGAATCCGAAAGAACGGCTAGCTCATCGCTATGGATTTTCTCGACCCTTTGCTATGCACGGTGCCGCCACGCTTTACCTGCGCTCCGGCATGTTGCTAAGGTAGGCCATGCAACGAAACTTTCTATTTGCGACCTTGGGCATAGTGGCGCTGGCCTTGTTTTTCGCCACCGGTTATGCGTTGGGATATGCCACGGGCTTGCGCAGTTTGGCGGAAAGGTCCAATCAATCGCTGCTTCAGGCAAACGAGCGCTTGCTGGCACAACTGGACAAATATCAATATTTGCCCGCCATCATCACCCGAAACTCACAGGTCATCGACGCTGTTGTTCGGCCAGATCCGCAGACCCTGTCAGAAGTGAATTCTGATTTACAAAAGTGGGCCCTAACTTCGGGTGCGCTCGATATCTATTTGATGGATCGGCAAGGCACAACGGTTGCCGCTTCAAATTTCGATTTGGATAGGAATTTCGTAGGGAGAAATTTCGGCTGGAGACCCTATTTCAAAACGGCCCTGCTTGGATCTTTGGCGCGATATAACGCCGTGGGCACCAGTTCAAAGCAACGCGGCTTCTATTTTTCTCATCCGGTTTATAGCGCGAACGGTGCAATCGCCGGCGTTCTGGCTGTAAAGCTCGAACTGGCCACATTTGAAGGCGAATGGCGGGCCGTCCCGGACGCCCATTTTTTCACCGACAGCAACAACGTGATTTTCGTGTCAAACCGGGACGCCTTGATCCTGAAACAGTTCGGTGAACGCGCGCCGGGCACGGCCCAAGACTACGAGCAACAATATTCTAATATTATTCCAATCCCTTTGACCGGATATCAAACCCGACAGCTGCTGGGATATGAGTTGTGGCGAGATGTGACAATTGACGGCGTGCCGGAACGGGCGCTGTATTTATCACTCCACGATCCGTTGATTGACATGGATGCGCATATTCTGGTCTCGCTCTCGGGGGTCGAGGCTCAGGCCCGTGTCTGGGGTTTTCTGGCGATTTCGCTTGGTGGTGTCTTGTTGTTGGCAGGTGCAGTTGTCCATTTGCGCCGGGTGGCAATGGCCGCGGCGCTTTTGCAAGAAGAGCGCGCAAATCTGACACTGGAAACCAAGGTAAAGGAACGCACGACTGACTTGTCTGTTGCCAATATCAACCTGCGCCGTGAAGTTGATGAAAGAACCACAGCCGAGGCGGAGCTGCGCCGGGTTCAGGACGATCTGGTGCAGGCCGCGAAACTTTCGGCGTTGGGCGAAATGTCCGCAGGGATCAGCCACGAGCTGAACCAGCCCTTGGCTGCAATCCAGGTTCTGGCCGACAATGCCGATTTGCTGTTGGACCGACAGGACCCCGATCGCGTCCGCGAGAATATCACGAAGATATCCCAGATGGCCGACCGCGCAGGCCGCATCATTACAAACCTGCGGGCCTTTGCCCGCAAAGAAGACGAAACCATCACCGATGTTAGTATACAACAGGTGATCAATGACGCCGTTCATCTGATCCAGCCCAAGCTGATCAAACAGAGAACCGAACTTGTCTGGAACCCACAGGGCGACGACATACTGGTGCGCGGCGGCCATGTGCGTCTGCAACAGGTCGTCATGAACTTGGTTGGCAATGCTTCCGACGCGATGGAGGGTCAGGACAGCCCGCGCGCGGTTGTTATCAAATCCGTTCCCGTCGGTGATCAGGTTCATGTTACTGTCACAGATACCGGTCCGGGGCTAGAACAACCCGATCAACTATTTGATCCCTTCTACACGACCAAGCCCGTGGGCCAAGGCCTGGGCCTGGGCCTGTCCATTTCCTATGGGATTGTACAAAGTTTTGGCGGCGATATATCCGGCGTAAACAATTCCGACGGCGGGGCCACATTTACGGTTAAACTGACACCGTCAAAGTCCAAGATACAGGCGATCGCATGAAGGTAAACAAGGTTCTTTTTGTCGACGACGACGACGACGTCAGACTGGCCTACGGGCAATCCCTGTCACTGGCCGGATTTGACACAACACTGTGCAGTTTCTTTATCGAGGCCACAGATCACATCACGCCGGGCTGGACGGGGGTGGTTGTCACCGATGTTCGCATGCCGGGTAAGGACGGATTCGACCTGTTGGTTCGGAGCAAACATATCGATCCGGATTTGCCGGTGATTGTTCTAACCGGTGAAGGCGATATTCCCATGGCTGTCCGCGCCATCAACAATGGCGCCTATGATTTTCTTGAGAAACCCTGCCCGCCGCGACGGCTGATCGCATCAGTGGAACGCGCGCTCGACAAACGTCGGTTAGTGCTTGAAAACCGGCGCCTGTTGGTCGAGCGCTACGCCTTTGCCCACGCTCGCAAAATGAAACCCGAAACTGGCCTGACGGCCCAGTTGGCAATGGTTGAGCGGATGCTGATCGAGGCCTGCCTGGCAGATCACAAAGGCAAGGTTACCGCCGTGTCTGATGCTCTGAAATTGCCGCGCAAGACGCTGTACGATAAATTGACGCGATACGGAATCGAGCCTTCGGAATATCGTTAGCGGGCATCTCAGAAACCATCAAACTGTGCGGAAATCCGCACAGTTTCGCAAAACAGACCCCGGCAAGGTGACACCTATCCCTCTGTTTTTAAGCTGCTATTAAATAATTTTTCAGCATTATTCCCATTCTTTTGGCAAGTGGTCTGCTCAAGCCTAATATTAGGAATGGGTCCGGAGGGACTTTTACATTAGGGAGAATCCGATGAAAATCGTCATGAAAGCCGCACTCGTTGCGGCCATTACTTTAACACCTGTTTCGGCCTTTGCCGCGTGTGATGAGGGCGAAGTTGTAATCAAGTTCAGCCACGTCACCAACACCGACAAACACCCCAAGGGCATTGCGGCCTCGTTGCTTGAAAAACGCGTCAACGAAGAGATGAACGGCAAAGCCTGTATGGAAGTGTTCCCGAACAGCACATTGTATGATGATGACAAGGTGCTAGAGGCGATGCTGCAGGGCGACGTGCAACTGGCGGCGCCATCGTTGTCGAAGTTCGAAAAATTCACCAAGAAATTCCGCATCTTTGACCTGCCGTTCATGTTCAAAGACATAACAGCTGTCGATGCGTTCCAGAACTCTGAAACCGGTCAGGCGATGATGGACTCTATGCAACGTCGCGGTGTTCAAGGTCTGGCATTCTGGCATAACGGTCTAAAGCAGATGTCAGCCAACAAACCTTTGATATTGCCAACGGATGCTGCGGGTTTGAAGTTCCGCATTCAATCATCCGACGTGTTGCAAGCCCAATTCGAAGCGCTGGGTGCGAACCCGCAAAAAATGGCGTTTTCCGAAGTCTACGGCGCCTTGCAAACCGGCACAGTTGATGGTCAGGAAAACACCTGGTCCAACGTTTTTGGCCGCAAGTTTTTTGAGGTTCAAGACGGTGTGACAGAAACCAATCACGGCTTGCTGGATTATTTGCTGGTGACCAACGTTGATTGGCTGGCCGGTTTGGACGCCGATGTCCGTGACCAGTTCCTGACCTTGGTCAAAGAGGTCACAGAAACGCGCAACAGCGAAGCTTTTGCGGTGAACCAGTCGGCACGTCAATCAGTGATCAATGCCGGCGGCGTTGTGCGCGAATTGACAGCCGAACAACGTGCTGCATGGGTCGCCGCTATGAAGCCCGTCTGGAAAAAATTCGAGGCCGACGTTGGCTCCGAAAACATCGAGGCTGCGCAAAAAATCAATAAGATGACCAACTAGGTCACGTCGATCTTATCCGGCGCTGGCACCAAGATGTAGCCAGCGCCGCTTTACACTCCAAACGAGGGATTGTCCGATGGCACATGCCAAAAGCTTTGTCGACAGGCTCGAAGAGAACCTAATCGGGTTATTTCTCGGGATTATGACTTTGATCACATTTGCCAATGTCGTGGCACGTTATGTGTTCAATTCCAACATCCTGTGGGCACTGGAGGCAACCGTGTTCATGTTCGGTTGGCTTGTGTTGCTCGGGGCCTCTTATGCGGTCAAGACCAGCACCCATCTGGGCGTCGATGCAATCACCAACATGTGCGCGCCGCCATTGCGCCGCATTTTGTCGTTGATCGCCGTGTCTGCCTGTATCCTGTTCGCCTTTTTCCTGCTCAAGGGCTCTTGGGACTACTGGGCAAATTTCGCCAATCTGCCCCAAACCGAAGGCCGCTGGTTCCCCACCGGTTTCCAGGACACGTTTCGCGGTCAGGGCTGGTATGAAACCAAGGACATTCCCATTCCCGGATTTCTGCGCTTTCTCGAAGACATGTTCAACGAGGGCGAGGAATACGAAAAAATCCCGCGCCTAATCCCGTATTTTGTGATGCC
>CAXMUJ010000257.1:0-10966 GCA_964196455.1 uncultured Myxococcota bacterium
GGATCAGCCCGCCGGTCGCATTTTAGACACCAGTGGTCCGGCGGCGGCTTGGGCCGCGTTGAACTCGTCATTGCTATAGGCCCGAATGGTTTTAAGCCCGCTGACCGTGCCGGATGCGCCGGCCACCATCGCGGCTGGCAAGAGCTTGGCGCTGTCGTCCACCTCGACAATCAACATAAAGTCATAGTCACCCGAGGTTAAATAAAACCCGAGCAATGTGCCACCTGACGCCTCGACAAAGGCTTTGTTCGCCGCCCCCCTGTCCGACGGATTGGCGACCATCCCTGCCATTCCTTTTTGCGTATAGCTGCCAGTTACAATAAATGTTGGCATTGTCTTCTCCCCTGTTAAAAAAACGAGCGCTCCCGCCCGAAGCGGTTAAATAATTTGAGATGTATTGAGTGGCAGAACCCTAGCACAAAACGCCCGAAAATTCAATTTTCAGGGTGGAATTCGGCCAGATATTCCCGCACGCAGGTTGCCACATGACGAAACCGGTCGCCGCCCAGATGGGTGCCGCCATACCAGCGGGTGACGACGATGATATGGTCGCGCACGCCTTCGCGTTCCAGCATGCGCAGGATGATCGCGCCGGCACCGCTCTCGCCATCGTCGTTTTTAATCTGGGTGCCGTCCGACAGGATCACGGCCCATGTATTATGTGTTGCCTTGGCGAATTTCTTTTTGCGCTTCAGGTTTTTGACAAAATCCGTGGCCTCGGCCCGAGACCCGACAGCACCGCCCGACACGGCGTATTTGGACCCTTTGTCGGTCAGGACATGTTCGATCTGGTTCATTTTCATCAGCGCCCGGTTTATTTTCACGCGTCATTTTCACTCATCTTGCAAATACCGCAGAGCCGCACCAGCCTCAAGCACCGCACCGGCCAAACCGACGTGGCGATCATAAATCCTCGGCATCGGTCCCAATTTTGACACATTAAGGCCAAATTAACCTGTCTGCCCAAAAAATTAAGAAACGATACACCATAATCCATTGGCGCCCTGTAGTTTGGGTTGTTGCCAAATTACCCGCCTTGAAAAAGCCTAAACTCGGACATTGTTTTCGCTCAGAATTCTACTATCTAAACCGTTCAACACGAATACGAGAGTACAAATATGGCAATTCGACCGTTCAAGTGTCACCACTGTGGACATCCCATGCGCGTGGCCCACGATACCTGTGGCAGATGTAACGAATTTAAAAAACCGCACCAGCGGCTGTACTTTTATCTGGTGCCGGTGGCGTTAGTTCTCGTCGGCATTCCGGGGCTTATGTCGCTTTAGTCTGACCAACGCTTGCAAGCCGGGATCACCGCCCCTAAGCTGGTCTCATGTTTACCATTGAACACGAATTTGACGCAACGGTTGTGACCTTGGTCGACGAAGGCGCCGCACCATTGCTGGAAGATGTGACGATCAACGCTTTCGGATCCTGTATTACCGTTGAACAGTTGGACCCGCGCAACGACAGGGTGCAAAAAATCACGTTATCGATGACCCAGCTGCGCGATTTACAAGCTGCGCTTGATTTGCCGGAAGGCAGCTATCGTTTCGCCGACGACACCGGTTAATCCAGCAAGACCAGCACCCAGACAACCGCCAAAGCAACCACCGTCAGGGCCACCGCCGCACAGGCCGTATCCTTGGCCTTTTTCGCCAGAGGATGAATGTCCAGCGATATGTGGTCAATCGCGGTCTCGATGCCGGTGTTCAACAATTCTACCACCAACAGCATAATCCCCATGACAATAATCAACGCCCGTTCTGCGGTTGTCATTTCAACAAAGAAAACAGCGCCAAGCGACACCGCATTAACCGCAACCCATTGCGAAAAACTGGCCTCCTCGCGCCAGGCCAGCGCTATGCCCTGACCCGACAGAATAAACCGGTTGGTGATGCGCTTGAACTCTGTCGTGAAATAGTTCGCCATTGGGGTTTGCTCCTACTTTGGTTCAATTCTGAATGTTTTTACCCGGTCGGTGGCACCGCGTATCAGGATCAACTGGCTTTTGGCCACACCGATCGACTTTGCCAGCAGTTTGACCACCTCGGCGGTTGCTTTACCAGCCTCGGGCACAGTTGTCACATAGACCCGAAGTGTACCCTGCGCGTCCAGAACAATCCGGTTGCGCGACGCTTTGGGGGTAACCCGAACGCTAAACGGTGCGGCGGTCGTGGCAAGGTATGTCAGATCAGGTGTTGTCAAAACCGGGCCTTTGCGAATTAATGTCGGGCAGTGCCCTGTTCGTGGTGCAGTTAATCACCAGACACGGCAAGTGCAAGCAAACCACAGGCGGAGTGCACAATGACAGCGCAAACGAAAACCGGTTTTTTCTGGGATGAAAAGTGTTTTTGGCACACCGGTGGAAACTATGCTTTTACGGCACCTGTCGGCGGCTTTGTTCAACCCTTTGCCGCGGGCGGCTTTCCCGAAGACCCCGAGACCAAACGCCGTCTGAAAAACCTGATGGATGTCAGTGGATTGTCGGGTGACGTGATCAGCTCTTCAGCGCCGGTGGCCAGCATCGAGGATCTATTGCGGGTGCACCCTGCCAGCTATTTGAACGCCTTCAAAGCGATGTCCGATACCGGCGGAGGCGAGCTGGGCTTGCGCACGCCGTTTGTTCAGGGCGGCTTTGAGGTAGCATCGCTATCCGCAGGGTTGGTTCAAGGTGCTCTGAGCGCGGTTTTGAACCAGGACCTGCGCTGCGCTTACGCCCTGTCACGTCCGCCCGGGCATCATTGCCTGCCGGATTTTCCGAACGGGTTTTGCCTGTTGGCCAATATCGCTGTTGCGGTTGAGGCGGCGATTGCCAATAGTCAAACCGATCGTGTGGCCGTCGTTGATTGGGATGTGCATCATGGCAACGGCACCGAGGCGGTTTTCTATGACCGCCCGGATGTTCTGACAATCTCGGTGCATCAGGAACGCAATTACCCGCTGGACACCGGTGATTTCGAGGATCAGGGATCAGATGCGGGCCTTGGCACCAATATCAACATCCCCCTGCCGCCGGGTGCCGGCCATCACGCCTATCTGTCAGCCTTCGACCGGATTGTATTGCCGGCGTTGATGGACTTTGAGCCGGATGTCATCATCATAGCTTGCGGGTTCGATGCCTGCGCCATTGATCCGCTATCGCGGATGCTGTGCACGTCCGAGACGTTTCGGGCGTTGACCGAAATGATGCAAGACGCCGCCGCCGACCTGTGCGGCGGGCGACTGGTTCTGGCCCATGAGGGTGGATATTCCGAAGTCTACGTGCCGTTTTGCGGCCACGCGGTGATCCAGCAATTGTCGGGCAGCAAGGTCCATGTGCCGGACCCGTTTTTGGAAACATTCGAACAGCGGCAGCCAAACGACCGGATGAACGCCGTTTTTGACCAGATCATTGCGGACTATGCGCAGGCCTTGGGGTTTTAGCTTTGCCAATACTATTTTGGCAGAAACTCGGGTGGCCAGCCCGTGACCAAAGCCATAAAGGTAGATTTTGATAGATCATTCCAAACAGCGACCCTCTGGCCACAGGCCCGGCAATTCGCGCCCCCGGGCCGGTGACACGGTGCTCTGACCTTTATTTTGCCCGACAAGCCCCCTAAAACCCCTGCCATGGACACTGTACGGCCCTATAGATCCTCGCTCCTTGTGCTGGCGCTGTTTGTGCTGGGCCTGTTTCTGGCCGCCAAGACCGCAGCGGCCGAGGATATCTGGCACCAAATCTCCAAGATAAGCTGGGCGCAGTTACTGTTTCTGTTGGCCCTGTCGTTGGTCAATTACCTGCTGCGGGCCTGTCGGTGGTTTCTGTTTTCTTCGGCCTTGGGCATCCGGTTATCGGCGCTACAGGTGCTGCGGCATTTTATCGGCGGTTTTGCCCTGACCATGACACCGGCGCGGCTGGGCGAGCTGGTCCGGGTGCGCTGGATCAACAAAGAGGCCGGCACACCTATCGAGGTCGCAGCTCCGCTGGTTCTGGTCGACCGGGCGGCCGACCTGTCGGCGATGGGGCTGTTGTTGGTCGGCGCGCTGTTGCTTATGGGCGGCGGTATTGCCGGCGGCATCCCGATTGCGGTGCTGGCCATCAGCGCCGCCATTGTTGCGACGCGGCCAAAACTTTTTCGCGGTGTCATCACTGCCCTGTGGAAAACCGTTGGTCGTTATCCGCGCCTGTTCGTGCGGCTGCGCCGTGCCGCCACGTCGCTGACGCCGTTTTCCAATCCATCGCTGGCGCTGCCTGCTTTGGGGCTTGGGCTGGTCGGCTGGTTTGCCGAAGCCTATGCCTTCTACATCCTGATGGGGTGGATGGGGGCCGAGTTGCCGCTGTGGACCTGTGTCGGCATATTCGTATTTTCCATGATCAGCGGCGGTTTGACCGGAATGCCCGGTGGCTTGGGCGGGGCCGAGGCCGCGATGATCGCGTTGCTCAGCGTCCAAGGCGTGCCACTAGAGGTCAGCATTCCGGCCACGGCAATTATTCGGGTGACGACCCTGTGGTTTGCAGTGATACTGGGGCTTCTGGTTTTCCCGATTGCAGAAGCAAAAGCAGCAAAGGCAAAATATGCGGTGGAATGAAACAAGCTACAGCGGTTGGGGTCGGGCCCTGACCGCCACGGGCCGGATTGCACGTCCGGAAAAGCTGTCGGATCTGATGGATCTGATGGCCAATGATCCCGCACCGGCGATTGGCCAGCGCAGATCTTATGGCGACGCGGCCCTGAACACCGGCGGCTCTGTCATCGACGTGACGCGGCTCAACCGGTTTCTGGAGTTCGACGACGACACCGGCGTGCTGACGGCCGAAGCCGGCGTCACCATTGGCGATATCATGCGAACCTTTGTGCCCAAGGGCTGGATGCCCGCCGTGGTGCCCGGCACCGGACTGGTGACGCTGGGCGGCTGTATTGCCAACGATGTGCACGGCAAGAACCATCACATCGACGGCAGTTTTGGCACCTGTGTTGACAGCCTTGAATTATTGGCACCTGACGGATCCAAATCGCGCATCAGTCGCGCCCGCAACAAGGACCTGTTTCGGGCCACCTTGGGCGGTCTGGGTCAAACAGGCGTCATCTTGTCGGCCCGCATCCGATTGATCCCTTGTGGCTCGAATTCAATGCAAGTCGCAGAACGGCGCATTGATAGCTTGGCCGAGTTTCTCGAAGCCTTGGGCAGTTCGAGCGCGCGCTATTGCGTCGGCTGGATCGATGCCACTGCCAAGGGCCCAAAATTGGGCCGTGGCATACTGGAAGAAGCCGAGGTTGCCGAGACCGGCCAAAATACCAACTTGAAAACCCCGTTGGGCGTGCCGGCAAATGCGCCGTCGTTTCTGTTGTCGCCAATGATCGTGCGGCTGTTCAATCAAACCTATTTCAACCGTGTCCCTGAACCTGGTCGCGACGCCTCCCGCCCGATGCAGGCTTTCTTCTTTCCACTGGACCGTTTGCGCAACTGGAACCGGCTCTATGGCAAGTCGGGCTTTCACCAGTTTCAATGTGTGATCCCCGAGGACCGTGCCGAGGCCGCCTTGTCCAAGATGTTGGCGCTGATCAGCGCCTCGGGGCAGGCCTCGCCGCTGGCGGTTTTGAAACGCTTGGGCGCACAGGGCGACGGGATGCTATCCTTCCCGACCCGGGGCTTTACGCTGGCCGTGGACATTCGCAATCGCGGACCGGTCGAGGCGCTGTTCGGCCAATTGGAAAAACTGGCACTCGATGAAGGTGGGCGGATTTATGCGGCAAAAGACAGTCTGGGATCGGCGCAGGCCTATGTGGCCGGCTACCCCGAATTGTCCAAGTTTCAAGAGATTGCAAATACAGCCGACCCCGACGGCGCATTGATCACCGATCTGGTCAGACGTTTGGGCATCAGGGAGCACACATGACCGACACATGGATTATTCTGGGGGCCAGTTCGGCCATGGGGCGGGCCTTTGCCAAACGTGTCGCCGCCGAGGGTTGTGACATCGTGCTGGCCGCACGCGACAAGGACGACCTGTCGCGCAGCGCCAAGGACTGTGCCATTCGCAGCGGCCACGCGGCCCAAGCGGTGGTGTTCGATGTGACCAAGCCCGACACATTCGCCAAAGTACTGGACGCGGCCCAGCGGTCCGACGGTATGATCAACGCCGCCGTCTTTGTCGGCTCGATGCCGGCACAAGACGATCTGGATGCCGATCCTGTGTTGGTGGACGGGCTGATCCGCGACACGCTGACCGGACCGGCACAATTTCTGTTGGCCTTGGCGCCCCTGATGGAACAGCGCGGCGGCGGCACCGTGATCGGGGTTGGATCGGTCGCAGGCGATCGTGGCCGCATCGGCAACTATACTTATGGCGCGGCCAAAGCGGGCTTGCACACGTTTCTGTCGGGCCTGCGCAACCGGCTGACGCGGTTTGGTGGCCATGTGGTCACCGTAAAACCCGGATTTGTCGACACCGCCATGACCTGGGGCCTGCCCGGTCTGTTTCTGGTGGCCACGCCCGAAGACGTGGCCGATGATTTGTGGACGGCCGTGCAGAAACGCCGCAACACGATTTATACCCCATGGTTCTGGCGCTATATCATGCTGATTATCCGGAGTATTCCCGAGCGGATATTCAAGAAGATGTCGATTTGAGGAGGGGGAGCAGGTCGGCTGAGCGGACTTAGCTGCCGTTTGCAGCTAACGGATAATCTGAGCTGGAAACTACGATTACATAAAATTTTGTCATAAACGGGGGTATAATAAATTTTCTAAATGGGGTGGTATTAAGGTAAACAATAAGAACATATTTGAGATGTTCTATCGCCATGTGACACCGACTGAAACCAAGAGGCTAAATATTTGTCGAGCATTGATATCCAGCCAGCAGACAGAGCGGTTTTTGATCGCATTAAATCTGAAGGAAGGATCACGCATCAACTCCGTCGTATGATGACGCAGCAGTGGAATGTTTGTGTATCATGCGGCAGTGCTATTCCAGAGAAGAGGCCTGCTTTTGCAGGATATACCGATAACGACGAACCGCTTCTAGTTGGCGCCTGCTGCGCAGAAAAGCTCAGCAAACTTGCTACTCCCGTTTATTGGACGGGAACTCTCAACTTATCTGTTTCTGACGATAGGTCGGTTTGGCGTTACATGGATTTCGCCAAATTTGTTGCGATGCTTAAACAGCAAGGCCTATATTTCACAAGCGCTAAGAACTTCTCGGACCCTTTTGAAGGTGCTATTGGATTAGCAGACCGACAAGGAAAATGGGACGATCACTATCTGGAGTTTTTCAAGAAAGCCGTGGCCACGCCCCCTCCCGGATACCCCAAACCAGAATTGCCGACAGAGAAACTTGAGGGTGAAGCCCAAAGATTATTGAAATCAATAAAGGGGACTTCATCCCATGCTCGGAACGCCTTAATCAGTTGCTGGCATGAAAACGACGATGAATCTGAAGCCCTATGGCAGCTCTATTGTCCCCAACTGGGTCCAGGGTTGGCAATTAGAAGTACTGTGGGTGATCTCTGGGACGCAACGTCAGAAACTGACAATGCGATAGTTGGCCGCGTTAAATATATGGATTTTCGAAAAAGTTATGCGTCTGTTCAAAACGAACGGATTTTCTGCAAACGGCAATCTCTCAGTCATGAACGTGAAGTTAGAATTGTCATACAAAATGATCTACAAGACCCAATTAACGGGCTTGAGATGCATTGTGATTTGAAAAACTTGATTAATGAAATCGTGGTATCACCATTTGCACCACCATGGTTTTTTGATGTGCTGACCAGCACAATTGAAAAATTTGGATATTCATTCAATACTCGGCCTTCATCCATCAGTGATGAACCATTCTACTAGTCCGAGTTCGGCTTGGGTATGGGCAAGAATAAGAATGTCGTAGAAGGGCTCAAACCGGACATCAAGGCCCAAAATTGTAGGGCATCACTACCCCCTCAAATAACCCCGGCCGCCTTCAGGACCATCGCCAGTGTCACAGCCATCAGCAGAATACCTTTGATGTCCTTCATTGCAAAGACCAGCGGGTCATAGTCCTGCTTGCCGTGCCATCCCAGATAGACCATGCGGGCCTGCCAGAGACCAAATGGCAGAACCGCAGCCCTGAGCATCGCGAGGTTGTCATAGAGCATGGCGGCTGACTGGCCCAATGTGTAGGCCATAAAAACCGCCGATGAAACGATTGTTGCAGCCACCGACACCCACAGCAATACCCGCCGATCCGCGGGCGTATATCCCCGTCCGGGCACCCGACCGTCCGAGCGTGCCAAAGTCAGTTCGGTAAGCCGTTTGACGCCGCCCAGAGCCAAGAATGCCGGAAAGACAAATATCAGCAGCCAAAGCGATGCGTAAACCTGCGCCGCCAAGGCACCCGCCAAAACCCGCAACGTAAACAAAGACGCCAGCGTAACGATGTCCAGCCACTTTAACTGTTTGAGTTTCAGGGAATAGATCAGAGACACCAGCATATACAACAAAACCGCGCCAAAGAACGGCCAGCCCAAAACCAGTCCGACCAGCAAGGCAAATATGCCAAGTGCGATCGAAACCGCCATGGCATCGCGGATCCGGACATTGCCTGACGCGATCGGACGGAACCGTTTCTTGGCGTGTTGGCGATCTGCTTCCAGATCGAACATGTCGTTGATCAGATAGATTGACGAGGCAGCGGCGCAAAAAGACAGAGTGCCAAATATAACCGCCAGAATGCTTGCCGGTGCAAACTGGTGCGCGGCGATCATTGGCAGCAACAGTAAAACGTTTTTGACCCATTGATGCGGGCGCAACCCTTTGGCCACGCTGCGACGCGACCATGTTTTGGGCAAGCGGTGCAGCGGAATGCCCGCCGCCTTGATCCGGGCCTCGGCCTTGGCTTGTCGCCCGACAACAATGGCTTCACCAGACGCCAACCAGACCGGCAAATCCGCTGCCGCATCGCCGGCATAGGCAAATCCGCCCCTGCCGTAACGCTCTATCAAAGCCGCGGCCTTGGTGGCGCCTTTCATATTGATATGATCATGCGACGCCAGATGGTCGCCGTCCAACCCGTGGTATTTGCCCAGCTGGTCTATCTGCCCCTGCTCTGCCGCCGAAGCAAAAATAACCGCGCGGCCGTCGTTTTGTGCCGCTGTCACCAGATCGGCAACAGCCGTATTGACCGGCAACAGATCGACACGGATTTGGGCGATCTGCGCGATCTTCGATTTCAGCACCGAACGGTCGGCAAAATGCGTCCAGGTCGCGCGCAGGGTTTTTGCAGGGGAACGTCCCAGCGCCTTCCAAAATCCTTCGAACAACATATCGGTTTTGATAAACGTGCCATCTACGTCGACAACCAGCGGCAAGTTCTGGGTCAAAATTTTGCCCCCAACGTTCGAAAGACACAGCCCTGCCAGACATAGTCAGGCGGGGTTTGGCACAGGTTGCGTGCCACTTGCCATGCGGCGACCACTTTGGGCACATAGGCCCGTGTCTCGCTGAACGGCGGCACGCCATTGTGTTTCTTAACCGCATTTTCACCGGCATTGTAGCCCGCCAACGCCAACAACGGGTCTTGCTTGAACTCTTTGAGCAGCCATTCAAGATAGGCAGCACCACCGGCAATATTCTGGGCCGGGTCCGTAATCTTGTCGACGCCAAACCGTTTGGCCGTTGCCGGGATCAACTGCATCAAACCGGTCGCGCCTGCTGAACTGACTGCATTGACCTTGCCGGCGCTCTCGACCCCGATGACAGCCAGGACAAATGCAGGCGATACGTCGCGGTTCAAGGTTCCCAACAAAATCTCCTTGCCGTATTTTGCCGCAAGCTCGTGCATGAATTTTATGTCAGGTGTAATAGAGCGGCCGGCCTCGGGACGATTTTGTAAGGCGCGCATCGCCTCTTTCATGCGCGAACCGCTGCCATGGGACATATCGGCGGACATCACATTCCAGAACCAACTCTCGACATCGCTGGTCGCGCCGGTGACAGGGCCCATTGGCCGTTTAGGCAATGTGGTCTCAACCTTTTTGCTGACATCATACTGCTCGTCCGGTTTGATCTGGACGTTAATTCGCTGTCCGATCGGCCGCTTCACGACTTTGACCAGACGAAAGCGCTGCTGTATTGGCACCTGCCCGTCAACTGTCACGATTTTGGGCAAAACAGGCAAGACAGGTACGTCCGGCACACTGGTCGCCTGATCCTGAGCCAAAGCAACGGAGCCCATCCCGGTGACCATAAGAACACAAGCCATCACTTTGCTGATTTCGCTATACATGATCCGCCTTTTTATTCGCCAGCTTGTAGTTTGCCGGTTTGAAGGCAAAAAGCCATCGCTGCGACAGGATTGACCGTGGAAAATCACCTGACGTGACAGAAATGAATCTATCATCGGTCCGCGCATATGGTGGTAATACCAGATTTTGCCAGCCGCGCGCCACTTTGCTTGTGTGCAAGTAAAACAATATCATCCCAATTGATCAGACCACAAGAAACCACAACATTCACAGTAAATCGCGGCACGAACGCTTCGATGCCGGGCGGCATCAACCCCAGACACGAAATCTTCCGGCCCGAAAGAGCAAATCATACACATCACTTGTGGCACTTCCGCCACAAAAAACTACTACTCACCCCCTAATACACCCCTAGGTTGTAAGATATATAACTCAAATACCTGTTATATAACGGTTTTCTTGTTTAGCACAAAATATGTAGTTTTTTATCTACAATTGAGAGGCTATGCCCAAGTTACGCCGTAATTGGCTTGGAATATCTGTAAACGTTAGAGGGCACCCTAATTCGCAGCACACCTGCTGTCAGCCTTCTACTGAATGATCAAACTTACGACCTTGGAGGCGAAAAATGAAACTGTTCAAATTTAAAACTTACGCTAAAGACGAATCCGGTGCTGTTACTGTGGACTGGGTAGTTCTGACTGCTGCTCTTGTGATCATCGGTGGCATTGTCATCAGCATCATCCAGCGCGGCCTGT
>CAXMUJ010000258.1:0-2907 GCA_964196455.1 uncultured Myxococcota bacterium
AACAACCGAGGGGTCAGTTGTATTTCGCAATGAGATTTTCGAGCTCATACAATACACACCCCGGACCGAGACCGTTCATAGGACACCGCTGATCATCTTTCCGCCCTGGATCAACAAGTTTTACATCCTTGATCTAAAAGAAAAAAATAGTTTGATCCGCTGGATTCTCGATCAGGGATTTACGCTATTTGTTGTCAGTTGGAAAAACCCGGACAGAAGCTACAGAGACTTCGCGCTCGATGACTATATTGAGAAGGGCTATCTGACTGCGGTCGAACAGGTGAAGGCGATCACCGGCGAAAAACAGGTCAACGTGGTCGGCTATTGCATCGCCGGCACGACGCTGTCGTTGACGCTGGCTCTTATGAACAAGCGCGCCGACAAGTCGATCAAATCCGCAACTTTCTTCACGACGCTCACTGATTTTTCGGATCAGGGCGAAGTCGGTGTGTTTTTGCAGAACGATTTTGTTGATGCGATCGAGGCGGAAACCAAGGCCAAAGGCATCCTCGACAAACAAATCATGTCGCGCACGTTCAGCTACATGCGCTCGAACGACCTTATCTACGCGCCGGCGATCCGGAGTTATATGTTGGGCGAGGCTCCGCCAGCGTTTGACCTGCTTTATTGGAATGGTGACGGCACAAATTTGCCAGGCTGCATGACAATGCAATACCTGCGAGGGCTTTGTCAGGAAAACCAGTTCGCTGAGGGTGGATTTGAAATATTGGGCGAAAACCTGCGGCTTGAAGACGTCAAGACACCGCTTTGTGCCATCGCATGCGAGACCGACCACATCGCCGCATGGGATTCGAGCTACCACGGTGTTCAGCAGATGGGCAGCAATTCAAAAACCTTCATCCTTTCACAGTCGGGCCACATCGCAGGGATCATCAACCCGCCATCAAAGAAGAAATACGGCCATTATACCAACAAAGACTGGCCAAGCGCGCCGGAAGATTGGCGCGAAGGCGCAAGTTTTCATGAAGGCTCATGGTGGCCGCGTTGGGGGGACTGGCTGGCTTCACGTTCGGGCAAGCAGGTTCCGGCAAGGGTGCCAGGTGCCAAAAAATCGCACCCTGTATTGGATGCCGCACCCGGAAAATATGTGACTGAAGTTCCAAAATCAGCCTAACTTATTGGGTTTCCACACTTAAAAAAATGCTGCGGTGCAGCAAAAAATACTTGATTTTCTGCACCGCAGCATCTATCTATTTTGCAGACGCGGAAAGCGGGCCTCCCCGCTCAAGCTTTCAAATGGAGAGAGACCAATGGCCAAAGCTACCAACGAATACACAAAGATGATGAAAGACATGATGGGCGCATTTCCGGTTGATATGACCGCCTTCCAGGGTGCCTTCAAATCCCAAGCAACCCTCGCCGAACAAATGTCGAAAGTTGTTCTTGAAGCCGCCGAAAAGTCGACCGAGATCTCGGCTGGCTGGACGAAATCCACCATCGGCAAATTTGGCAATGTAACCAACGTCAAAGAAGACCCGGCAGACTATTCCAAAGCCATGACCGACTTTGCTTCCGCACAAGCCGAGATGGGTGCAGAATCAATGGCTGCGTTTGCTGAAGTTGCCAAGAAAGTTCAGATGGAAACCGTCGAGCTGATGCTTGCAACTGGCAAAGACATTTCTGACGACACAACTGCTGCCGTCAAAAAAGCCACGATCGACATGACCGCCGCCGCCAAAAAAGCCGCAGCGAAATAAGTGACGGGTTTTAGACCGCCAATACCTCCCTGTTGGCATCTTTTTGACTGGTGGGCCTTTGTGCCCACCATTTTTTTGGGGGGCCACTCTGCGGCGATCCGGTGCATTTCTGATCGGCCGAAGACATACGTGAAATAATTTTCAACGTCCTCGCGCGCGATTGGCTTTTCCAAAAAATCGAAATCCCCGACTGCCAGCCTTCAGTATAAAGGATCATTTGATACCGACCGTTGGGCGAGTACTCTGTCACAAACCGGTTATTAGCCGGTGCTCAAGCTCCTACGAACTTCAGTTCAATTCAGTTAGCAATTCGGTCCGACTCGAAACGTCTCGGACTGCCGCAAACTGGTGGTTGTCGCGTGGTCCTTCTTTCAGATGGCCGTAATTGACGGCACCATCGTCTGGCATCCCCCTTTTCTCCGCAATTCTTCAAAGGATCGTGTGACAAATCCTTCGCGCGACACAATTAGAACGCGAGCAAATTAATTAACATACATTCATTTGTAGAAATGCACCGAATACCAAGAGAATTCTTTGCGGGCCGTTAATCCACGCCTTCTACTACTATGAGTACACTGTCCGCGGTGCGGCGCCGGATATCGGCAACTTTTTGATATTCCGGGTCATTGTAGGCGCCAAGCGCCGCCGCATAGGACGGAAACTCGATGATGACGTGACGATCTAGCGTTTCGCCTTCCGGCACCTCTGATTTGCCGCCACGGACAATAAACTTGCCGCCCAGCCCAAGCAGGATTGGCGTATCCTTTTCGACATATTCTTTGTAAGCCTCTGCGTCACGTACCGTGACATGCGCAATGATATAACCTTTGGCCATTGTCTCTTTATCCTTTCCAATCGGTGTTTGTGAGGCCTCCGATCACTTAAAATCACTTCGGGCGATCAGGTGAACTTCGGTAATCCCGGCAATGCGCATATTCTCAACGACGCGCACAAATGCACTCGCTGGCAGCGATGCATCCGCTGATATCGTCACGGGCTCGCCCGCAAATTCGTTCAGGTTCTGAATAACCAACCCGTCTGCGCCAATCAATTCGCCACCCGCAGCAACATAAAGCCTCGCGCCCTCCACCGTGGCGGGACGCTCAGACGCTGAAGGCGCGGTGATATTAACCGGCGTTGGCGGGGCAATCACGGCTGACATCAGAAAAAAGATCAGCAACAGAAATGC
>CAXMUJ010000259.1:0-3429 GCA_964196455.1 uncultured Myxococcota bacterium
GCAGCGGGGTTTTCCGGTGAATTCAGATATTTAGTGCCAAATACCAACTTGCTGTGGCAGTTCGGCACGGTTCAGGCCGATGTCGTTCAGCTGACCGTTTGTCAATTGGTTCAGAGCAACAACGGTCTGACGTTGTTCATAATTTTCGCGAACCGAGCGCAAAACAGAATTCAACTTGGAAACCAGTTGAAAGGTTGTAATAGCCCCGAAAGGCACGGATTTAGATGTAGCAATAAATGCCATGATGTGCTTCCTATTTTGTAAGAGTGGGCCGAATTAACGTTCGGTCGATAACCCCCAATTAGACGTGAACTATGCGCATTTCAAATGCTAAAATTGCATAGCTGGGATGCGTTTTTCGCATAGGAAACCGCCCGAAAGTATCGGCTTTTTCCCGCCGCTGGACCGCTCTGGATCAATCGCCCCTATACAATGGCTGACAAAGCCGCTAGGTGCCCAGACTGATCTATGATTCAGGCCCAGCGCGACGCGTGCACCAGGGCCAGCAACCGTCGAACGGGCAAAGACGCCCCCCGACCTTTTGATACAGAAAAGCTACCGTGATCCAAACTCTCGCATCCGCGCTCGAAAAACGAGGCTACTCGACACTGACACCCGTTCAGGAAGCCGTCACCAAACCCGAAGTCAAAGAGGCCGACCTGTTGGTATCCGCCCAAACCGGATCGGGCAAGACCGTCGGCTTTGGCTTGGCAATTGCCCCGACACTTTTGGGCGAAAAAGACAAGTTCGACCGGGCCGGACAGCCCTTGGCTCTGATCATTGCCCCGACGCGCGAACTTGCGCTGCAAGTCAAACGCGAACTCGCATGGCTTTTTGCCCAAACCGGTGCCGTCGTTGCGTCGTGTGTTGGTGGTATGGACATGCGCGAGGAACGTCATGCGCTTGGTCGCGGTGCGCATATAGTTGTTGCGACGCCCGGGCGGTTGCGCGATCACATCCAACGCGGCTCTTTGGCTATGGGCAGCCTGCGCGCGGTTGTGTTGGACGAAGCCGACGAAATGCTGGATCTGGGATTTCGCGAAGATCTGGAATTTATTCTGGGTGAAGCTCCGACCGATCGCCGCACTTTGATGTTTTCGGCCACTGTCCCGCGTTCAATCGCGACGCTGGCGCAAAAATATCAAAAAAACGCCGTCCGTGTGACCACAGTGGCCGAGACCAGCCAGCACGCCGACATTCAATACCGTGCGATGAATGTCGCCGCCCGCGACGGCGAAAATGCGATTATCAACGTTCTGCGCTACTACGAGGCCCCGAATGCCTTGGTGTTTTGCAATACCCGCGCCATGGTCAACCGGCTAACGACACGGTTTTCCAACCGTGGATTTTCGGTCGTGGCCCTGTCAGGCGAGCTTACCCAAAACGAGCGCACCCATGCCCTGCAAGCCATGCGCGATGGTCGCGCCCGTGTTTGCATCGCGACCGATGTTGCGGCACGTGGCATCGATTTGCCGAAACTCGAACTGGTGATCCACGCTGATCTGCCCACCAGCCATGATACCTTGTTGCACCGTTCAGGTCGCACGGGTCGGGCCGGTCGCAAAGGCGTCAGCGTAATGATCGTCACCGGCAAGGTACGCCGCAAAGCCGAACGTCTGCTCAACTCTGCCAAAGTCACAGCAGAATGGACAACGGCGCCATCAGCCGAAGAAGTTATCGCGCGCGATCAGGATCGTTTGATGTCGGATCCGACATGGGACTTGCCGGTCGCCAAAGAAGAAACCGCGCCGATCCAAAAATTGTTGGACCTGTATTCAGCCGAACAAGTCGCTGCGGCGTTTCTGCGCTTGCACAACACGCGTCAGTCGGCCCCCGAAGAGCTGGCAACCACAACAGTAGAAGCCCCGTCCAAACCGCGTGGCGAATTTGGCCCCAGCGTTTGGTTCTCGATCACCGGCGGCCATGATGCCGGTGCCGAGCCGCGCCGTTTGCTGCCGATGCTGTGCAAAGCCGGCGGTCTGACCAAGGACGATATCGGGGCCATTCGTGTCCAGACATCACAGTCCTTTGTCGAAATAAGCAAAGCCAGCCTGCAACAGTTCTTGTCCACCATTGGCAAAAACAAAACACTTGAGCCCGGTGCCGTCCTTACCCAACTGGACACGCCTCCGGACATTGCAAACAGCCCACGGCCTGCATTTTCACCGAAACCGAGACACAGTAAGTTTTCCAAAAGCGGCCCCGAGGGTGGACACCGCAAACCTGGCAAAGGTCGCTATAACGCCGAAGACCGCAACGATAGCGCTGACAAAAAACCGGACAGTTCCAAGTTTAAAAAGAACTGGAAGTCCGAGAAAACCAGACCCGAAGGTGTGGTCGAGCCGCTAAAACCCAAATACAAAGCCGACGCGCCCAGCGGCAAACCGGCAAAACCACGCAAAAACAAAAAGGCCAAAAAACGCGAGGCCGAAGCGGCTCTGGCCAAGTCCCGGGGCGATCACGGAAAACCGGCGAATTCGCTGGCTACCGGTGCTGGCAAAGGGGCGGATGCGACCTTGACGCGCGCCAAACAAGACACTCAGTCACGCGGATAAAATCCTGACGTACTTGACCTAGGTCAAAGCAGAAATCCATATGAGGGCTATCTTGTCAGTTTAACATTGAGCCAAGTGACAGGAGGCCCTCATTTATGACATTACAAAACAACGCCAAAGATGCCGACGCCGTGTCTCAAGAAAGAGATTTTCCAAAAATAAGTTCGAATGCCATCAAGCAGGCCTTTGAAACGGGTGAATATCCCTACGATACCA
This sequence comes from uncultured Myxococcota bacterium, assembly GCA_964196455.1. Classification (GTDB taxonomy): domain Bacteria; phylum Pseudomonadota; class Alphaproteobacteria; order Rhodobacterales; family Rhodobacteraceae; genus Amylibacter. Next base: position 2,772 of record CAXMUJ010000259.1, read on the forward strand.
AAATTGGCAAAAAGGCATACGAAACTCGCAAGGCCGAGCTTCAGACCGAATTGTTAAAAGTGCAGAAGTGGGCCCAGGAAACCGGCGAGAAATTCGTGCTGTTGTTTGAGGGGCGCGATGCGGCTGGCAAGGGCGGCACGATAAAACGGTTCACAGAGCACCTCAACCCACGCACCGCGCATGTTGTCGCTTTGGCCAAACCGACACAACGTCAGACCGGTCAATGGTTTTTCCAACGCTATATCGAGCATCTCCCAACCGCGGGTGAAATCGTGTTGTATGACCGCAGTTGGTACAACCGCGCCGGTGTTGAACGGGTGATGGGGTTTTGTAATCCAAACGAGTATCTGGAATTTATGCGCCAAACACCGGATTTGGAACGGATGCTTGTGCGATCAGGTGTTCGCCTGTTCAAATACTGGTTCTCGGTGACCAAAGAGGAACAGAAACGCCGGTTCGACGCCCGCAAAACCGACCCGCTGAAACGCTGGAAGCTTTCGCCCATTGATCAGGCCAGCTTGGGTAAATGGGATGACTACACAGAGGCCAAAGAAGCGATGTTCTTTTATACCGACACCGCCGACGCGCCGTGGAGCGTGATTAAATCGAACGACAAGAAACGTGCACGGATCAACTGTATGCTGCATTTCCTGAATTC
>CAXMUJ010000260.1:0-3077 GCA_964196455.1 uncultured Myxococcota bacterium
GCCGACAGGGTTTCGCGGGCGATAATCCGGCCACCGATGGCGGCTTGGATCGGGATTTTGAACATATGCTGCGGGATCAGCTCCTTGAGCTTTTCGACCATAGCCCGGCCCCGGGCCTCGGCACGATCTCGGTGCACCATCGTTGACAGGGCATCCACAGGTTCGTCATTGACCAAAACTTGCATCTTGACCAGAAAATCCTCGCGGTATCCCGACATTTGATAGTCGAAAGAGGCATAGCCTTTGGTCACCGATTTCAGACGGTCGTAAAAATCGAAAACAACTTCGTTCAGGGGCAGATCGTACACCACCATGGCGCGGCTGCCGGCATAGGTCAGGTCGATCTGCATACCACGACGGTCCTGACACAGTTTTAGAACATCGCCCAAATACTCGTCGGGCACCAGAATGGTCGCTTTGATGCGCGGCTCTTCGATGTGATCAACGTTGGTCAGGTCGGGCATATCGGCAGGATTGTGCAGCTCTTGCATCGTGCCGTCGCGCATATGGATGTGATAGATCACGCTGGGCGCGGTTGTAATCAGCTCGATATCATATTCGCGCTCCAACCGGTCGCGAATGACTTCCAAATGCAACAAACCCAAGAACCCACAGCGAAAGCCAAATCCCAACGCGGCAGATGTTTCCATCTCGGTCGAAAAACTGGCGTCGTTCAACGACAGTTTGCTGATCGCTTCGCGCAGGTCCTCGAATTCAGCATTGTCGACGGGGAACAGACCACAAAACACAACCGGCTGTGACGGTTTAAACCCGGGCAGCGCTTTGGTCGCGCCCCTTTTCTCATGGGTGATCGTGTCGCCCACGGCAGTATCGCGCACTTGTTTAATCGACGCTGTCAAAAAGCCCATCTCGCCAGGACCCAATTCATCGATTGGTTCCATTTGCGGGCGAAACACGCCAATCTGGTCCACAGGGTAAACGGCATTGGTCGCCATCATACGAATGCGGTCGCCTTTTTTCAGAACACCATCGATGATCCGGACCAGAACAACAACGCCCAGATAGGCATCGTACCAACTGTCAACCAGCATGGCTTTTAGCGGCGCATCACGGTCGCCCTTGGGTGCGGGCAAACGGGTGACAATTGCTTCCAGAACTTCGGCAATGCCGACACCTGTTTTGGCGCTGACCAGGATCGCATCCGAAGCATCAATGCCAATCACGTCCTCGATCTGTTCACAGACCTGCTCTGGCTCTGAAGCCGGCAAATCTATTTTGTTCAACACCGGCACAATATCATGGTCCGCATCAATCGCCTGATAGACGTTGGCAAGTGTCTGGGCTTCGACGCCTTGGGTGCTGTCCACAACCAACAGTGATCCCTCGACCGCGCGCATCGAGCGGCTGACTTCATAGGCGAAATCCACATGGCCCGGCGTGTCAATCAAGTTCAACACATACCGGTCGCCGTCGTTGGCGACATACTCGATCCGAACCGAGTTCGCCTTGATGGTAATTCCGCGCTCGCGCTCGATATCCATACTGTCGAGCATCTGTGCTTTCATATCCCGATCGGCCACAGTTCCGGTCTGCTGGATCAACCGATCCGCCAGTGTGGATTTGCCGTGGTCAATATGCGCCACGATCGAGAAATTGCGGATTTTGTTAATGTCAGTCATGCGAGGGGATATGCGGTGAAATTAAGGTCTGGTCAATGGGGTGCTTTGGCAAAATATCGGCGCGTGCACCGCATGACCGCCCAAGACCCACGAATTGACGACCGAGTGGTGGTTCAAATCCGGAAGCCACTGTGGTTTTCATTTCAGATATGCCGCCCGATAGCGAGGTGATCTTTCATCGAACAGACTTTGGTCTGTAGGCGATCAAGCCCAGTCAAAGCCGCCGGTGCGCCGCGGCCGAATGCATCACAAACAGCATCGTGCGCGCAGCACCATCGGCGAAAATTTACCAATTCCCAAGCCTTCGCTTGCCAAATCACCCATGGTCATGGCAGAATCACCGTATAAAAAACGCCGCAAAGGCGTAAAGGGCGAGCAAACAGAGGTTCAGAAATGAAACTGATCACCACCATACTGGCAATAGGCATGCTGGGTACTTCACCGACTTTTGCAGGCACAATCGAACGGGCCTGCATTAAATCAGACCGCAGCGCCAGCCAAAGCCTGTGCAGCTGCATCCAAAAGGTTGCAGATATCAAGCTGACGCGCAGCGACCAAAAGCTGGCGGCCAAATTCTTTCAAGATCCCCATCTGGCGCAAGAAACACGTCAGTCTGATAATTCTTCGAAAGAGAGATTCTGGATGCGATACAAGGCCTGGGGTCATTCAGCATCCAAAAATTGTTCCTAGTTGAATTCTAAAATGATAATCGGTCAATGCCATTGTGGCGCCGTCGGATTTCAGTTCAACGATACGCCTGAATTCGCTGTTGCGTGCAACTGTTCGATCTGCCGAAGGCTGGGCGCGCATTGGATCTATACTGCAATTGAAAACGTGCGTATTTCCGGTCCGCCAGATCAGACGATCACCTATCGGCATGGCAAAGGTAACTTGACGTTCCACAGCTGTAAAACCTGCGGTGCCACCACGCATTGGATCGCAAACAATCCGGAGAAAACGAACCGGATTGCAATGAACCTGCGGCTTGCCGATCTGGACGTCATTGATACGATCAAGTTGCGTCACTTTGACGGTGCAAACAGTTGGACCTTTATCGACTAGCTTGTTTTGCCGGCCAATTCAGCGATCAGGCCATGTGACGCGGCTTCTATCAAATCGAATACATCTGAAAAATTGTCGTTGTAATAGGGATCAGGCACTTCGCGCAGCGGTTGGTCCGGCGCATAATCCAAAAACAATTCTTTCGGCGTTTGCGATCCGCAAGGCTTGATCGCATTTAAAGCCGCCATGTTTGAATGATCCATAGCGATGATTCTGTCGAAGTCATCAAAGTCGGATACGGTAACCTGTCTGGCTCTGAGGTCGGACAGGTCATAGCCCCGTTGTGCCGCCTCTGCGCATGCCCGGCGATCCGGCGGGTCGCCGACATGCCAAGCACCCGTCCCGGCCCCGTCAGTCACCACGTCCAGCCCAGCC
>CAXMUJ010000261.1:0-8683 GCA_964196455.1 uncultured Myxococcota bacterium
CCTCCTCGGCAGCCTTGCGCTGCGCCTTAGCTACGATCTTGTCATATTCAGAAAGGAGCTTTGCATGCTCTGTAAACAGTTCTGCACCGTCACGGGAACTCATCGCGACTTGATAAACCGACTCACCAAGAACCTGAGCAACGGCCTTAGGGTATCGCCTACGGAACCGCTTACGGTCCCCAGAAAGGATATCAACGTATTTTAGTTTCATCACAACAACCATGCTAAGTGTCCTCAATGTGTCCCAATTTGTGTCTCGGGAGAGGTTCTAACGTCATGATATGCTTGAAAAACAACACCTTGGAAAGGTGTTTCTGGTGCCCCCACACGGACTCGAACCGCGGACCTATTGATTACAAATCAATTGCTCTACCAGCTGAGCTATAGGGGCACTTTGCGCGGGTTTTGCTTTAACCTGCAATGAATTGCAACCCTTTTTTTAGCTCATTTTTAGAATACCCGTCCCCGTGGATCTAACACCCGTGCACGGCTTGGCGGCGGTGCCATTCCGGGGGATTTAGAGGATAATCGTATGCGGGCTCAGCCTTGGCATTTATCAAAGCGATCGATCCACCTGTTGCCTTGGTAGTCTTTCAACACGGCACCGGGTCCTTTAGGGCTCGGGTCACCCACCAGACATCGAAGCGGTCATTTTGGCACTACGCGGCCCACGCCAGCGGCGTTCCCTAGGGCTGTTTCACAAAAGATGCTAAACTGGGGTTTTCCGGCGCTGTCTTGCCAATTTTTGCACACCCAAGGGGCGATAAGCGTTGCTATTTGGTGGACCGCGCAACAATGGCCACGGCGACAATGCTGACCAGAATAACCACCAACGCGCCGGGCGCTGCGCGCTCGATATCTTCGAGCGAGGCGAAATCGTAAACATGCGTGGCCAATGTGTTGAACCCGAAGGGGCGCAGCAGCAGCGTTGCCGGAAGCTCTTTGGCACTATCAACAAAAATCAGCAGAGCCGCGATAAGCAACGACCCCCGAACCATCGGCAGGTGCACCAAAAGCAAAGTTGCAAAGGCCCCCTTGCCCAAAGACCGCGATGCCATGCCCATATTGGGCGTCACACGACCAAAGGCGGCGTCAACCGCACCAAACGAGATTGCAAAGAACCGGACTGAATAGGCGAAAATTACCGCCGCCGATGTGCCGGTGAAAAACAGGCCCGGATCATAACCCCAGACCCGCTGCCACATATCAGCCAGTTGGTTTTCAAAAGCTGCAACCGGCACGATAATACCCAATGCCAACACCGCACCGGGCGCGGCATAGCCCACCGTAGTGACCGGTATCAGCATCCGCGTCAGACGCGACCGGGACATCCGCGCGCCATAGACAAGAACGACACCGGCGGTGATTGTGATCACCGCCGCAAAGGCGGCAACCCAAATCGTTGTCAGGGCCGCCGACCATAGTTTCGGGCTGGACCAGAGCTCGACCCGGTCCAGAGCATGTGATCCAATAATTGCGACCGGCATCAAAAACCCGAAAACAATCGGGACCAGACACACGATCACCGCAACAGTCTGGGTCGCGGGGCTGAACACCTCTGCGTGGGGGGAGCGTTTCTGCTTGGTCAACTGATGAAACCGGATGTTGCGGCGGCTGTATTTTTCCAAAACCACCAAAAATATTACCAACATTAAAATCATACAGGCTATTTGCGCGGCGCCACCGACATTGGACCCTTGGAGCCAGACCGTAAATATCCCGGTTGTTAGCGTTTGCACGGCAAAGAACTCTACCGTGCCAAAATCGTTTAGCGTTTCCATCATAACAATGGCGGAGCCAGCGACAACGGCTGGTCGCGCAAGCGGCAGGCCGACGCGCCAAAAGCTGCTCCAACGGCCACAGCCCAGCGCCCGCGATACTTCTAGCGCACAAGCCGATTGTTCGCGAAACGCCGCGCGGGCCAGCAAATAGACATAAGGATAGAGCGACATTGACAGAACAAACACCGCCGTCAGGCGGGTGCGCACCCCTGGAAACCAGTAATCCTGAGCCGATTGCCACCCGAACATCGCCCGCAATGCGGTTTGGAAAGGACCAGCATATTCCCAGAAATCTACCAGCGCATAGGCTCCGATATAAGCCGGTATCGCCAAGGGCAGCAACAAGGCCCATTCAAATATTCGCCGACCGGGAAACTGGTGCATGACCACCAGCCAGGCGGCACCAGTGCCCATAGCGGCCGACACTATCCCGACGCTTGCCATAAGCAACAAGCTGTTGCCGAAATAACGTGGCAACGTGGTCCGGATCAGATGCGGCCAGATGTTATCGCTGGGGAATAGCGCCAGCCAAAATATCGCTGCAATCGGCAAAACAACCAAGATTGCAATGCACAGTGCACCCACACCCCAGATGTCAGGGCGCGGAAATCTCCGACGCATCGGGATGCTATGGTTGGTCTCGGCCATTTAATCGCGATAGCCCATCACCAGCCGGCTGTCCAGCGACGCGGCAGGATCACGCGGCCGTGGTGCCAAGCGCAACGCACCGCAGATGCTACATGCCCAGCGCTTCGCGGTACACTTCCAGCACGGCTTCTTCTTCGGACAAAACATGCGGCTCTTTCTTGCGCAGAGCGACCAGCTTGCGCATCGCCTTGGTGTCGTAGCCGCGCGATTTCGCCTCTGCCATGACTTCTTTTTGCTGGTCAGCGATGTCTTGTTTCTCGGCGTCCAGACGCTCGAACCGTTCGATAAAGGAACGCAGTTCGTCAGTTGCAACGCGGAATGTGGATTGGTCAGAGGAATCGTTCACGGAAATAGTCCTTTACAGTTTAGGTCGCCGTGGTAGCCGCTGTGGCGGGCTCGCGCAAGACCAAGCTTGAGCTTTCGCAGTCGATCCGCTAGACCGCGAGAAAATCCAAAGGGACAGGACATGCTGTTAATCGGGGTCATCGCGACACTTCTGGGACTGATCGGTTTGATCTATTGTATCCTGCAAGCCTACCGCGCCAAAAAATCTGGCCTGGAGGGCGAAGAGCTGACAGCACATCTACAACGGTTGGTCGCAGTCAATCTGGGCGCATTTTTTCTGTCGGCGATCGGCCTGGCGACCGTGCTCATCGCGATCCTGCTTTAGCGACCGGCCCGCGACATATCTACCGAATGAATGGATTTGCGGATCAGGCTCAGAATTTCGGGCGTCGACATCCGGTGATCCGCACCTTTGACGAAAGTCAGACGGATATCATCGCCCTCCGCATGATACAGCGTGCGAAGCCCCACCGACATATCGACATCTGTATCGGCTGTGCCATGCAACAGGCGCACCGGAAAATTCAACAGCAATGGATCGCGCAGAACAAGGTGTTTTCGACCGTCCTCGATCATGTGTCGGGTGATGATGTAGGGCTCATCAGAATAGTCCGACGGCAGCGCCACGTGCCCCGTATCAGCCATTTCCGCCTTTTGCGCATCAGAAAACCCGTTCCATATGCTGTCCTCGGTGAAATCGGCCGCCGCGGCAATGCCGACCAAGCCGCATACTTTGGTCGGATTAGTGCGCGCCACCAACAGCGAAATCCAGCCCCCCAACGAACTGCCGACCAGCACTTGCGGCCCCTCGGTCAGCTCTGAAATTGCCGCCATGGCATCTGCGGCCCAGTCGCCAACACAGCCGTCGATGAATTTGCCGCTGGACTGTCCATGACCGGAATAGTCAAAGCGCAGAAATGCCCGCCCAGCCGCGCCGGCCCACTCTTCTAGATACAGCGCCTTGGTGCCCGCCATATCCGAATTCAATCCGCCCAAAAAAACAATCCCCGGCCCGGTGCCTTGGGTCTGGTGATAGGCAAGACGGCGTCCGGTGTTGGTGGTCAGGAAATCGGGTTTGGTCATGGTGGGCTCCGGGCAAGTAATGTCGCGCCCATCCAACCCCTGATCCACGTGAACATCAAGACGAAATTCGCCACAGGCATCCTCACAGCATCGGGGCAATGGAAATGTGGCAGTTGACAATCCCCTGCCCTCTGACCACAAAGCGCTTACATACCCGCAACCGGGCGTTTCGTAGGCGCCAAACCGAGGAGCCACAAATGGCCGACATTACCCTTACCCTTCCCGATGGCAATCAACGGATTTACCCCGCCGGCACATCTGGTGCGGACGTGGCCGCAGATATTTCCAAATCCCTTGGCAAAAAAGCGATCTCTTGCACAGTGAACGGCGACCACCGTGACTTGTCGCGCCCAATCGATGCCGACGCCAGTTTTGCCATTCACACCATGGCCGACGATGCCCCGGCGTTGGAGCTGATCCGCCACGACTGCGCCCATATCATGGCGCGCGCAGTCCAAGAGCTGTGGTCGGACGTCAAAGTCACTATCGGGCCGGTTATCAACAACGGCTTTTACTATGATTTTGACCGGTCAGAACCGTTTTCCAGCGAAGACCTGTCCGCCATAGAAAAGAAAATGCGCGAGATCATCAACAAACGCGACGCGGTGCGGACCGAAACTTGGGATCGGGCGCGCGCTATTGCGCATTACCAGGCCAATGACGAGCCGTACAAGGTCGAGCTGGTCGGCATGATCCCCGACGGTGAAGACCTGCGCATGTACTGGCACGGCGACTGGCAAGATCTGTGCCGTGGGCCGCATCTGGCACACACCGGTCAGGTCCCGGGCGACTGTTTCAAGCTGATGTCCGTGGCCGGTGCCTATTGGCGCGGCGACAGCAACAATGCCATGTTGCAACGGATTTACGGCGTCGCCTTCAAGAACAAACAAGACCTGCGCGCCCATCTGCATATGCTGGAAGAGGCCGAAAAGCGTGACCACCGCAAGCTCGGCAAGTCGATGGACCTGTTCCACCTGCAAGAAGAAGCCCCCGGCATGGTATTCTGGCACCCCAACGGCTGGTCGGTTTACCGCGTGCTGGAAGACTATATGCGCCGGCGGCTGACTGCGGCTGACTACAAGGAAATCAAAACCCCGCAAGTTGTCGACCGCAAGCTCTGGGAAGCATCGGGCCACTGGGCCAAGTATCGCGAAAACATGTTCATCACCGAGATTGACGAAGAACATGCCAACGAGAAACGCGTCAATGCGCTCAAGCCGATGAACTGTCCCTGCCATGTGCAGATCTATAATCAAGGTCTGAAATCCTATCGCGACCTGCCGCTGCGACTGGCCGAGTTTGGCTCGTGCCACCGCTACGAAAGCTCGGGTTCCATGCACGGGTTGATGCGGGTGCGCGGGTTTACCCAAGATGACGCGCATATTTTCTGTACCGAGGACCAGATCGAGGCCGAGACCGCGCTTTTTATCGAGCTGCTCAGCCGGATTTATCGCGACCTCGGGTTTGAAAAGTTTGACATTAAACTATCTACCCGACCAGAGGTCCGCGTTGGCAGCGACGAGATTTGGGACAAGGCCGAAGCCGCGCTGAAGGCCGCGATCGACAAGCTGGACCTGCCATACGAGATTGATCCGGGCGAGGGTGCGTTTTATGGCCCAAAACTCGACTTCAAACTTACCGATGCGATTGGCCGCGAATGGCAGTGCGGCACGTTTCAGGCCGACTTTAACCTGCCCGAGCGTTTGGATGCGGAATATATCGGCGAGGATGGCAGCAAGCACCGTCCCGTAATGATGCACCGCGCGATCCTGGGCTCGTTTGAGCGGTTTCTTGGCATCCTGATCGAAAACTATTCGGGGAAATTCCCGCTGTGGCTCGCCCCCCGCCAAATCGTTGTCGCCTCGATTGTAACGGATGCGAATGACTATGTGCACGAGGTGGTTGCGGCTCTCAAATCCGCAGGTCTGCGGGCCGAGGCCGATTTCCGCAACGAAAAGATCAACTACAAGGTCCGCGAACATTCGGTCGGCAAAGTCCCCGTAATTCTCGCCATTGGCATGAAAGAAGTCGAAGATCGCACCGTATCGATGCGTCGTCTGGGCAGCAAACAGTCGCAGGTTCTGTCACTGGACGAGGCATTGGTCGCGTTGGTGGCCGAGTCGACCGCGCCTGATTTGCGCTCGTCTAAAAGCTAAATCATTCTGCGGGCGGCAATCCCAGCCGCCCGCGAAACTGGTCCAGACCTGTCCGGATATCATCCAGCGCGCCGCCTTGTTCCAGCTTGGCGCGCAAGGTGGCGTTCAGACCGCCTTCGGCGGACAACGCGTTTAACGTGTCGGTGTACTGCCCGACCTTGTCATCGGAAAAAGCGTTCAGATAACCCGTGATCATGCGCGACATATAGGCCTCGGCCGCCACCGGCTCGCCGGTGATCCCCGTCAACCAATCCGCCGCTTCTTGCATCTGTGCCAAAACCACCGAGCCCAGCGCACAGGCGGCAAAATGCGCGTTTAACGCATCCTCGCTGGCTTGTGGCAAGATCAGGTTGTTGCCGCCGAACAATTCGACCACTGCCGCCTCGTCGCCGTAAACCGGCAGCGGGCAACCACCCGTGGCGATCATAGGAAGCGGGATAGCGATGGCGATCTTTGTCGCTGGTGCACACAAGTCTGCCAATGTCGCGTGCGCCACGTCCACCATGACCGAAATAACCTTGTGCCGGTCGGCAAATGCAAGTTTCGGCAATTCCACATCGGCCACGGCCGCCATAAGGCACAGAACCACGGTGTCACAATGATCCAGAACCTGTTGATTACTGTGCACTGAAACATTCGTGTAAGTCCCGGCCAACTTTGCCGCTGTTTTCGCGTTTCGTTCCGACAGGTAAATGCGGTGGCCCTGACGCTCCGGCCCCGTGACCAGCCCCGCCAACCCCGCGACCATCGCCGCCGCAATCTCGCCAGTTCCGATAAATCCGATACGTGCCATGGGTCTAGCTCCTAGGGTTTGATGGGTTCGATAAGGCTGGCATCACCAGCCCGCGCGGAATTCACCGCCGTCGACACCCGATGCCGGTTGTAAAAATCGTCAGGCCTGTGGCCAAGGTATTGGTTTGGCAGCCGGTGGTCGGTGGCCAGCCAGTCGCCGAAATTCGCAGGATCAATTACCACAGGTTCGCGATGATGTATTTCGCTCATCCGGTCGCCCGATGCCGTGGTAGACACGGCGCAGGTCACAACGCGTTGGCCGGTGTCGGGCGCGGTCCAGGCTTGCCAGATACCGCCAAAAGCAAACAGGTCGGCGCCGTTTGGGGTGAAATACCACGGCTCCTTCGCGCCACCCTCTGGCCGGTGCCATTCGTAAAACCCCGACACCGCTATCAAACAGCGCCGTTTTTGTGACGCATCGCGAAAGGCCGGTTTTTCCGCGACGGTTTCCGACCGCGCATTGATCAACAGCGGCCCGTCCGAGGGCGATTTATACCAATGCGGGATAAAGCCCCAGCGCATCGGCGTCAGATAGCGTTCACCGCCAAACTCCACCGCGACAGAGATGTCCTGTGTCGGGCAGATGTTATAGCGCGGCGCGGTGAATTCGGCCTTCACATGGGTGGCATCGAAAAATCCGGCGACGGCATCATGGGGCAACGTCAGGGCAAACCGTCCGCACATGCTCTTTCCTCTGGTCTAATCGGGCCGTCCAAGGCATCTTGGGCCAAAATCAAGGAGCTTTCAATGAAATCCCTGTTTCACCTTGCCTATCACGTCACCGACCTTGACGCCGCCCGCCAGTTTTACGGCTCGGTTCTGGGCTGCACCGAAGGGCGCAGCACCGAGACATGGGTCGATTTTGACTTTTTCGGGCATCAGATATCGCTGCACCTTGGCAAACCGTTTGCAACCACCAACACCGGCAAGGTCGGCGATCACATGGTGCCAATGCCACATATGGGCGCGATCTTGCGCCTGTCGGATTGGTTGGTTCTGGCAGATCGGCTCACGGCGGCGGGCCTAAATTTTGAAATCACGCCCGTGGTGCGGTTTGGGGGCGAAGCAGGTGAACAACGCACCATGTTTTTCCGCGATCCCAGCGGCAACCCGATAGAATTCAAGGGCTTTGCAGACTTTGACACGGTGTTTGCCAGCTAACAAAAAGGGCGCGAGAGATCCCGCGCCCAATTTCGTTTTGTTGCCAAGTAGTGCTACTTGATCACAATACGTCCATCAATATACGGCGTATAGGCTTTGCCCTGCGCGGTCATATAATCCACCAGAACATCGGCCAAATCAGGACCAAAGTCATAGGCATTCAAACCGGCCTTGAACATTTTGTAACCGTCACCGCCATTGCGCACAAAGTTGTTGGTGACAACACCGTAAACCTTGCCCGGATCAAGATCCTGCCAAATGCCGCCCATATCAACCTTGGCGTCAATGATGCGCTGATCGGTGGCGTTGTCCTTCATGATTGTGAACTTCAAACCAGCCACTTGCAAGAAACGGCCGTCCTTGTCCGGATCGTCGTATTGGGCGACTGCATTTTCCAGCGCCGCCTTGATCCCGGCCCCATCGATTTGGAATGTCGCCAGTGTGTTCTGGAACGGCAGAACGGTGAACACTTGGCCCAGTGTCACTTCACCCGCCTCGATGGACGCCCGAATGCCGCCACCGTTGGCCAAAGCGATTGAAACACCTTGATCCTTGACCCTTGCGAGCATGGAGTCTGCTACCAAATTGCCCATTTCACATTCTTTGTACCGGCAGTTGGCACGATCCCCGTCGATGAGCACTGCGGCTTGGGCCACAACCTTCTTGCGGATCTCGTCCAACGGCGCCGCCAATTCGGCCACGCGGGCCTTGGTCGCC
>CAXMUJ010000262.1:0-38300 GCA_964196455.1 uncultured Myxococcota bacterium
CGCCGCGACCCTGTCCCTCAAGGAAATCCGCGAGGCCGGCGTGGTAATCCAGAAATGGGACACCAGCTGCGCCGCAGCCGCGCTGGCGACGGTTTTCACATATACGTTTGATGATGCCGTCAGCGAGCGCGAGGTTGCCGGCGGTTTGCTGAGCTATACCGAGCCGTTAAAGGTCCGCCATAGGGGCGGGTTTTCGCTGCTCGACATGAAACGCTATTCCGAACAGCGCGGCTACAGCGCCACCGGGTTTCAAGGACTGAGTTTCGAGGATGTCCGCTATTTTGACGCAGCCATCGTTGCCGTCGATTTCTACGGCTACAACCACTACGTCGTGTTCAGGGGGTTAACGCCGGATGGTAAAGTATGGGTCGCCGATCCGGCCTATGGCAACCGGACAATGAGCCGTGAAAAATTCGAAGACGCTTGGATCGACGGGATCGCCTTTGTCATGCTGGAGAATGATCAATGAGAGTCATCATAACATTAATTGTTATTACTATTGCGTTTGCAACACCGATCGCAGCGCAGACAGTTGCCGAGCTTCAGGCCAAGCTCGACGCCCAAATTAGCATCAACGCATTTCTGAAGCAGCGCATCCGGACGCTCGAGGCAAATGCGGAAGAAAGCAAGGTGGCCACCGCAGTCCCCGAAATACCGCGGGAACCGGCTCCAAAACGTGCAAAAGAAGACCCCGAAGAAACCCGCGCGCTAGAGCGGGCGCTCGTTCGTCAGGGCAGGGCCGTCATGCCGCCGGGTGCTTATGAGGTTACAACGGGTTTGAATTGGAGCCATTCCGGCAGCGAGTCGGACAACTCGGCAAGAGACAGTTACAATATGTCTCTGAACGCGCGCATGGGACTAGCGGGGGGGTGGATGATCGGGGCCAGCCTGCCCCTGTCAAAGCGCGACACACCATCTGGCAGTAATTCTGGGCTTGGCGATGTTTCGATGACGGTGTGGAAGGAACTCATGGTGCAGGACGGGAGGCGACCCACTATTGTCGGAAGCCTCCGTTACACGACCCCTACCGGAGAGGATTTTACAGAGACTAATGTGCCACTGGGTGGCGGTGTGCATCGCCTTCAGGGGCGGTTGTCAGCGGTTAAATCCATTGACCCTATCGCCTTTTACGGTGGACTGTCCTACGGCCATAGTTTTGAAAATAACTTGGGTGGAAATGACATACAACCCGGCAGCGTTTTTGGGGTCAATGCGGGCGCCTCACTAGCCGTTACACCTGAGGTTTCCCTGAGCGCAGGTGTGAACCTGTCATTCGTCGATGAAACCAAAACCAACGGCGTTAAAATTCCGAATACGTCAGCTACAGTAGGAACACTACAGTTGGGCGCTGGAGTCCTGATTACGAAAGATCTTTACCTAAGCTTCTCTGGAGGGGCTGGTATTACCAAAAACAGTCCGGACTTCTCGCTCGGGTTTTCTGTTCCTTACCGTTTCTAGGGAACAGGGAAACAGGATCGGATCAATTTGCAACGTATCGGTGTAGGCTACAGGCAACGGATCAAAACTTCGAGATTTGATGGCTACTCGAATAACTCAAACCAACATCTCAAAGGCACAGGAACTGGCGTGCATTTGCATTAACAGCGGGTATCGGGACTGCGGTGATTAACAGGCGGGGGGGTATCCGGCAGTAGTCGGAGAATAAGCTGGGATAGTTGCCAGTTTTGTTCAATATAGGGGGTACAATTGGGGGTACAGTGAAATATCACTTTTGAAAAATTATTATAAAGCAATTGGTTAAGTCTGTAATTACAGTGTGGCCTCGGTACCACAACTCTTCGCTTATTTTGATATCAGTTTAAATCAATCGCATAGGCGCGGAGCGTTTCAAACGGAATGCTTTGGAGCGTGTTTTTATGCGTCGATTCTAAAATTACTTTGGGCGCGGCATTCTGTGCGGCTGCCTCAGCCCAACGATCGGCGCAGAGGCACCAGCGTTGGCCAGGTTTTAGCCCTTCAAAACCGAGTTCCGTGCGCGGTGTGGACAGATCGTTTCCCCTTGATTTTGAAAATTCCAAAAACTCTGAACTCAACAACACACAAACGGTGTGCCGCCCGTGATCAAGTGGGCCTGTGTTGCAGCAACCGTCGCGAAAGAACCCAGTCAAGGGGTTGTTTGAACATGATTTTAATGGTTCACCAAACACATTTTGGCTCTCTTCTAGTTGAATAGTTGGCGGTGTGGGGGGTGGTGATTGCATTGCTATGAATGCCCCACTAAGGCGTGTTGCATATGAAAAACAGGCATTTGATGTAGGTGCTTTTGTGTCAATGCAGTTCCCCTTGATCGGTGCAGTGTACACAAAAACGGCAGGTTTTAAAACCAATTGGCAAAAACGAAAATGGCCCGCACGGGGCGGGCCATTTCCAAAAATGTTATGTGAAGACTATTCTTCTTTGCCGTCGTCTGCTGTTGCTTTTGCTGCAGGCACGTCGTCGTCACCGAATTCGTCGGCGGCGCTGCCGATATCGTCAAACAGTTCAGCAATTTCGAACTCTGCTTCGGCTTCGGCTTCGGCTTCCAGATCCTGGATGCTTTTGCCTGTCGCTTGCAGGGCTGCTTCTTCTTCGGAGCGAGCAACATTCAACTGGATCGTTGCTTCGACTTCGGGGTGAAGAACAACGCTCAAGTTGTGCACACCCAGCTCTTTGATCGGTTGATTGAGAACACACTGTTTCTTGTCAACGGTAAAGCCGGCCTCGGTTGCTGCATCGGCAGCGTCACGAACTGTAACGGAACCATAAAGCGACCCTGCGTCCGATGCAGAGCGAATCACGATGAACTGTTGGCCATCGAGTTTTTCTGCCACTGCGGATGCTTCGGATTTGGCTTCGAGATTTTGAGCTTCGAGTTGAACTTTCTCAGTTTCGAACCGTTTCAGGTTGCCGGCAGATGCGCGCAGCGCTTTGCCTTGTGGCAGAAGAAAGTTGCGTGCAAAACCTTGTTTGACGGACACAACATCGCCCATCTGACCGAGTTTAGCTACGCGTTCTAGTAGGATAACGTCCATTGGTCGGTTCCTTATTTCACTGCGTAGGGCAGAAGTGCCAGAAAACGCGCACGTTTAATAGCACGGGACAGTTCACGTTGTCTCTTGGCAGAAACGGCGGTGATCCGCGATGGAACAATCTTGCCACGCTCAGAGATGTAGCGTTGCAGAAGTTTCACGTCCTTGTAGTCGATCTTGGGTGCATTATCACCGGAGAAAGGGCAGGACTTGCGACGACGAAAAAATGGTTTATTTGCCATGGTTTAGCTCTCCTTAGCGGTCGCGACGTTTTTCGTCGCGGTAGGATTTAGCCTGTACAACTACGGACGGGCCTTCTTCGTGTGCGTCGACTTTAATAGTCATCAAGCGCATCACATCGTCGTGCAAACGCATGAGGCGTTCCATTTCCTGAACCGCGGCAGATGGTGCATCGGATTTCAGGAAAGAGTAGTGACCCTTGCGGTTTTTGTTAATCTTGTAGGCCATTGTTTTCAGGCCCCAGTATTCCTGATCCACAACAGCGCCGCCATTGTCTTTCAGGATCGCGCCGAAATGCTCAACCAAGCTCTCAGCTTGCGCGTTGGACAGATCCTGACGCGCGATAAATACGTGCTCGTAGAGCGCCATATTGTTCACCTTTTCTAGCGTGCTTCAAAACCCCGGTAGAGTCTTCTGCGCCAAGGTACGAGAGGCGTCCGCGTTGAGAAATATTGCAGAAGAAGATGCGCTTATACAAAGGGCGTGGAAAAACGCAAGGGCTGGACCTTGCGCAAAAGGGTAGTTAGACCGAAATAAGTCAAAAATAACCGATAATAGGGGACAGTATGGCAATTGCGTTTGTATTTCCGGGTCAAGGTGCCCAAACCATAGGAATGGGCAAGGATCTAGCGGACAGTTATCCGGCGGCGAAAGAGGTTTTCGATACCGTAGATGATGCTTTGGGCGAAAAACTTTCTTCACTGATTTGGGACGGCGATATTGCCGAATTGACCCTAACACAGAATGCACAACCCGCGCTGATGGCAACGTCGTTGGCGGCAATGGCCGCGCTGAACGCCGAAGGTGTTGACGTGACCGCGGCAGATTACGTCGCCGGCCATTCACTGGGTGAATATTCGGCTTTGGCGGCGGCAGGTTCGCTTACAATCGCGGATACGGCGCGTTTGTTGCGGGTTCGTGGTGCGGCGATGCAGGCCGCTGTGCCTGTGGGCGTTGGCGCAATGGCGGCGCTGTTGGGTATGGATTTTGCAACGGCTACCGAGGTTGCTC
Organism: uncultured Myxococcota bacterium; assembly: GCA_964196455.1. Lineage (GTDB taxonomy): Bacteria > Pseudomonadota > Alphaproteobacteria > Rhodobacterales > Rhodobacteraceae > Amylibacter. Next base: position 4,281 of record CAXMUJ010000262.1, read on the forward strand.
GCGAGGCTGCGCAAGGCGAAGTCTGTCAGGCGGCAAATGATAATGATCCGGGGCAGGTGGTTGTGTCGGGCCACAAAGGCGCCGTGGAACGCGCCTGTGAGCTGGCCAAGGCGCGTGGCGCAAAGCGGGCAGTTTTGTTACCGGTGTCCGCGCCGTTTCATTGCGCGCTGATGCAACCCGCCGCAGACCGCATGGCCAAAGCACTCGCCGATGTCCAGATCAAGGCACCGTCTGTCCCGCTCGTGGCCAATGTGCGTGCCGAAGCTGTTAGCGACCCCGAGTTGATCCGGCAGCTGTTGGTCGAACAAGTAACGGGTTCCGTGCGCTGGCGCGAGAGTGTATTATGGATGAGCGCGCAAGGCGTGGATGCCTTGTATGAGATCGGTGCTGGCAAAGCATTGTCTGGTATGGTTCGGCGCATTGATCGTGCGATTTCCTGTAATTCTGTAAATGTAGCTGCGGATATTGCTTCTGCGGTTGGCAAGTTGAAGTGAGGATGATAAATGTTTGATTTAACAGGTAAAAAAGCGCTGATTACCGGAGCTTCGGGTGGCATTGGTGGCGACATTGCGCGCGCACTGCATGCTCAAGGCGCAACTGTGGCGCTGTCTGGAACGCGTGTTGATCCATTGCAGGCGCTGGCCGAAGAATTGGGCGGGCGCGCATTCGTGACGCCGTGCAATCTGGGCGATACCGATGCGGTCAAAGCCTTGCCTAAACAAGCCTCCGAGGCCATGGGCGGTTTGGATATTTTGGTCAACAATGCCGGTATCACGCGCGACAATATTTTTATGCGTATGAGTGATGACGAATGGCAACAGGTGATTGACGTCAATTTGACGTCTACAATGCATTTGATGAAAGCCGTCATGCGCCCAATGATGAAGGCGCGGTGGGGACGTATCATCAATATCACATCGATCGTTGGTGTGACGGGCAACGCAGGCCAAGTTAATTATGCCGCGTCCAAGGCTGGAATGATCGGGATGACCAAATCCTATGCACAGGAAATTGCAACGCGTGGCATCACTGCCAACTGTGTGGCGCCTGGGTTCATCGAAACGGCTATGACAGCCGAGTTGCCCGATGCCGTCAAAGATAAGATGATAGTCAATATTCCGATGGGGCGTATGGGTAACAGCCCCGAGATCGCGTCTGCGGTTGCATTTTTAGCAAGTTCCGAGGCAAGTTATGTCACAGGGCAGACGTTGCATGTCAACGGTGGTATGGCAATGATCTAGTACCGGCAGTTTTGTGTATTGGTTTGCAGAATTTTCGGAAACCATTTGCCATAGCTTAAGATTATGGTATAGCGCGCCGTAGTTTGGCCGAAGTGTTTGCGCACAAAGGTCTAAGTGCCAGAACAGCAGGCAACACTTTGTGCCCTTGGGTGCAAGTCTAAATTGGTCGGGGCACATCCCGTGAAAAGAAAGAGGACTATACTATGAGCGACATCGCAGATCGCGTAAAGAAAATCGTAGTCGAGCATCTGAGCGTAGATGAAGACAAAGTAACTGAAACAGCATCATTCATCGATGATCTGGGCGCTGACAGCCTGGACACTGTTGAACTGGTCATGGCGTTTGAAGAGGAGTTCGGTATCGAAATCCCAGACGATGCAGCTGAGACCATCCAGTCATTTGGCGATGCAGTAAAATTCATTACCGAAGCTTCCTGAGCTGCGTAAGAATTCTTGGACGGCGCGACCCTGTACGGGTGGCGCCGTTTTTCTTTGGCGAATTCTAAACTGTGGTTGAACAGCGCTAAGTTTGCTTGCTCTGGTTCCTCTGAACCTGTAGAAATTTCCCATAGAAATAAATGAGGTCGATATGCGTCGTGTAGTTGTCACTGGTTTAGGAATGGTCACTCCTCTGGCTTGCGGAGTAGAAGAGACATGGGATCGGTTGTTGGCTGGTAAATCTGCAGCTGGAACCATAAAACAATTCGATGCGGATCATTTGGCGACGAATTATGCCTGCGAAATTCCGCTGGGTGATGGTTCTGATGGAACTTTTAATCCCGACGACTGGATGGCACCCAAAGATCAACGCAAGGTTGGCGATTTTATCCTTTACGGTATGGCTGCGGCTATTCAAGCCGTCGAAGACTCTGGCTGGATGCCCGAAGATGATGCAAACCGCGAGCGCACCGGTGTGTTGATCGGATCCGGCATTGGCGGGCTGAATTCGATTGCCGAAACGGCCATATTGCTCAAAGAGCGCGGCCCACGGCGCGTGTCACCATTTTTTATTCCCGGTGCTTTGATCAATCTGGCCTCGGGTCAAGTGTCGATCAAATATGGATTTAAAGGCCCAAACCATGCTGTTGTGACAGCCTGTTCTACAGGGGCTCATGCAATCGGGGATGCGGCGCGGCTGATTATGCTGGACGACGCTGATGTTATGGTCGCCGGTGGTACAGAAAGTCCGATCGGTGAAATTGGTATTGCCGGATTCAACGCTTGTAAGGCCCTATCAACCGCACGTCGGGACGATCCCGAAAAAGCGTCGCGCCCCTATGATACCGACCGCGACGGATTTGTTATGGGTGAAGGTGCAGGCATCGTTGTTCTGGAAGAATATGAGCACGCGAAAGCACGCGGTGCGAAAATCTATGCCGAAATTCTAGGCTATGGTCTGTCAGGAGATGCGTATCACATCACTGCCCCTTCGTCGGATGGAGACGGTGGGTTCCGATCCATGTCTGCTGCCCTGAAGCGTGCCGGACTGGACACATCCGCGATTGACTATATCAACGCCCACGGGACATCGACGATGGCCGATACCATTGAATTGGGGGCCGTTGGCCGTTTGATGGGGGAGCATGCATCCAAAGCGACCATGTCATCTACGAAATCTTCAATTGGGCATTTGCTGGGGGCGGCTGGCGCGGTTGAGGCGATTTTCTGTATTCTGGCTATCCGGGATCAGATTGCACCGCCAACGATCAATCTGGACAATCCAATGGTCGAAACCGATTTGGACCTTGCGCCGAATGCCGCCGTAAAACGCGAGATTAAAACTGTCCTCTCGAATTCGTTTGGATTTGGAGGTACGAATGCCTCTTTGATTATGGGCAAATTGGACAGCTAACCTATGGCGCGACACTTTGCAGCTAATTTCCTAAATATAGTGATCATCGGGCTGATTGTGCTTGGTGGTTTGGTGTATTGGGGAAAAATTGAGTTCGGATCGGAAGGCCCATTGTCACAGGCTGCCGTTTTCACAGTGGAGCGAGGTGACCGGTTGCAAAAGGTGGCCGATCGTTTGGCGGCGGATGGTATTATCAGTTCGCCACAGGTGTTTCGCATGGCAGCCCGTTATACAGGGCAAGATGCACGCCTGAAATTCGGGGAGTATTCTGTTCCGGCCGGATCCTCTATGAAAGACGTCATGGCGCTCATTACGTCTGGCAAGGGGATAAATTACCAGGTGACCTTTCCCGAAGGGTGGTCCAGCTATCAAATTGTAGAGCGGTTGCGTCAAGAAGACGGTGTGGCTGGTAATGCAGTGAGTATTCCGCTTGAAGGAAGCCTGGCACCAAATACTTATGCGATTCAACGTGGAGATTCCGTCGAGATTGTCCTTGCGCGAATGGCCCGTGCTCAGACAGAGATTCTGAACAAGGCATGGCTGGATCGGGCTGAAGACCTACCGTATAAGACGAAAGAAGAAGCGCTGATAATGGCGTCAATCATCGAGAAGGAAACCGGTGTTAATTCTGAGCGGGAAGAAGTTGCGGCGGTTTTTGTCAATCGGTTGAACAAGGGAATGAAGCTTCAGACTGATCCAACGGTGATCTATGGATTGACTGAAGGTAAACGCAGTTTAGGTCGTGGGTTGCGGCGCAGCGAGCTTTTGAAAAAGACGCCCTACAATACATACGTAATTGATGGTTTGCCGCCAACGCCGATTGCCAATCCCGGTAAGGCTGCCATAGAGGCCGCTCTGCATCCGGCAAAATCGGACAACTTGTTTTTTGTGGCTGATGGCACGGGTGGTCATGCGTTTGGCAAGACGTTAGCCGAGCACAATCGGAATGTCGCGAAGTGGCGCAAGATCGAAGCGAGTCGGAGCAATTAGTTAATAAATTGAGTGTCTTGCGCACTGAGCTGTGCACTCAACCTAAAGAATAGCAATTGACAAACCGAACTCTCTTAGGTATAACTTATTTCAAACTGGAAGAAGTGGGCAAGCGATGGACCGAGGGTTCGTCGCTTTTTGTTTCTATGGTTCGGGTCCCTTGTCAGAGAGTAATATCTGAATGAACACCGAATACCCTAGCGGGGAAGAAGACGCTTCTCAGGCGCAAAAACACGTCACGGTGAATGAAGCATTGGCGCGCGTTGACGCGCTTGCGCAACTGCGGTTTGTATCGCGGTCACAGAGTGTTCCACCCACCAATCCGGTAGACGGCGAGGCGTATTTCACAGCGTCATCTGCGACAGGTGACTGGGCCGGGCTGGGTGACCGGATAGCTATTTTTGCCAACGGAGGCTGGATATATCTGGATGCAAAAATAGGTTGGCAGGCGTGGATCGAAGACGAAGCCCAAAGTTTTCAGTTTGATGGGTCCAACTGGGTCGCGATCGGCAGTTTGGATGATGGCGGGACACAGTGCAGAACGCTGGAGTTTGATCATACAGTTCAGGCAGGAGCGAATAACCAAACGATCGTGGGCAATCCCAGCCACGCATCTGTTCTGGGTGTCTCTGCCCGGGTGATAGAGGCAGTAACCGTTACCAGCGCAACTAGTTGGCAAATCGGTGTGCTTGGGGCAGAAAACCGATATGGAGACCAGTATGGCTTTGGCCAAAACTCCTATGCCTTGGGTATGTCTGGTCAGCCACAAACCTATTATTCGGACACGCCATTGGTGTTGTCCGCGCAGGCTGGTGAATTTGTAGGTGGTGTTATTCGTCTTCGGGTCCATTATGTAGCTCTGACGCCGCCTGCCGCTGTTTAATGCGTCGGATTCTAATTGGCGATATATTTGCAGCCGTACAGATGTTGAATTGCATCGACAGAGAAAATGCACAACACGAACTTGATCTGGCTTTGTACAAAGCTCACTGTGCTGATAAAATTCGAAAACGGTCTGGAAAAGCGAGCCTGGATTGCGGCGATGGAACGCTGCAGGCGGCCTGTATTCGAAGCGGCACAACAGAGTTTATAAATTTTGGAAACCAGCGGGACATCCAGAACATAGGAATAGTTTGTGACGCAATATTGCGGTGGAAAAACAGGACAGGATGCTAGCGTTGTCGCGCGCAGGAAATGCACAGTACCAGTGCTGGATCGTGATCAAGCCGTGCGTGTCCCACCGGATCGCCACATTCTAAACAATAGCCGAATTCGTCGCTAGATAAATGCTTCAATGTTGCGTGAGCCTTGGCAATTTCCGATTGACGTCTGCGGTGGGTGGCGAGCGCCATCGCTTGCTGCTGCATCGCATCCATTCGGCTGAGCCGACCAACCGATTGCTGATCAAGTGTGACCGCATTGCGCTGATCTGAAGAGATGTCTTGTTCCTTTTCGAGACGGTGAATTCGGGCCTTGAGGCGCACACGAAAAGCAGCCAATTGCTTTGATGTAAACATATCTGTAATCATTGCCTTTCTATTGGAGGTGTCAAATGATAACTTTCGAGTTTATGGCACTGTGCCAAACAACAAGGTAAAGATGATGGCAGAAAAATTAAATAATCTGGTCGCGTTAGATCCGGTGTGGGCGGCGTTAACGCATGAGGCCCGGGACGTGATTGCCAACGAACCTCTAATGGGGGGCATGGTACATTCCAGTGTGCTGCATCATGACAGTTTCGAAAAGGCGCTGAGCTATAGGTTTTCACTAAAATTGAGCTCTGAAGAAATGTCGGCGCAAATTTTGCGTGAAGAGGCTGATCGTGCTTATGCGGACGATCAAGAATTGGCTAAATCTGCTCGCGCGGACTTGGTCGCAGTGCTGGATCGTGATCCAGCTTGCCATACTTACATCCAACCCTTGCTCTTTTTCAAAGGGTATCAGTCGGTTCAAGCTTATCGCATAGCCAATTGGTTTTGGCGTCAAGGGCGTAAGGAGTTGGCATATTTCGTGCAAATGCGGGCGTCGGAAGTGTTTGGTGTTGATATTCATCCCGGAGCCACAATTGGCAAAGGAATTATGATTGACCATGCTCATTCGATTGTAATTGGCGAAACTGCGGTCGTCGGAGACAACGTTTCGATGTTGCACTCTGTTACGTTGGGCGGGACTGGCAAGGCGGATGGAGATCGGCACCCGAAAATCGAAAACGGCGTCATGATCGGAGCTGGAGCCAAGGTGCTTGGTAATATTACCGTGGGATATTGCAGCCGAATTGCGGCAGGTTCGGTTGTTCTGAAGGATATTCCTCCTTGTCGAACTGTTGCTGGTGTACCGGCAAAAGTCGTTGGTGAGGCTGGATGTTCGCAGCCATCGCAGTCGATGGATCAAATCTTGAAGTAACGCTTGAGACGCGTATCAATTCTAACATTGTTTTTTTTAACCCCGCTTTTGCGGGGTTTCTTTTTATGGAGAACTATTATGGCGACAGTCAAAGTTTGGTATCATGACGCATTTTCGAAAGACCAACGTGGGTGGCCCACGCCGGTTGTCAATGAGCCGTCCTTAATCCCTGGCGACGAGGCCGAAGTGCTGGTCACGCCCGCATCTACACAAACAGCGCCATCTTCGTGTGTGTATGCCGTTATCGAAACTGACGCTGATATCCGCTATACTGTTCGCCAATCGGGTGACACAACCAGTGTTGCGACGCAAAATCACAAGCTGATTGATGTCGGAACAAATGCGATAACCGTCCGTCCAGGTCAATCAATTCACTTTATAGAAGCCTAAGGAGATTGGCATGTACGACATTTTTAAACCTCGATTTTTACAATCTTCATTTGCGCCGCGTATTCTAATTGGCGTCGGTGGCACTGGGTCTACTTCGATCGATACTGTCGCCCGTGACGCGGCAGATGCTGCCCAGCAAAGTGTTGACGCCATTACGGCGCAAGTAGGAGAGGTCATCGCCACTGATCAGGGTGTGATTTCATCTGATGGCAAGCAGTTCGTGAATGCGACCGCCCAGAATATTATTTTGACAGGCATAAGTTCCGCAGAGTTGCTTGCGGATGGTTTGACCGAAACGACGGGTGGAGCACTGAGTCCAAACTCAGTTACGGCTACTGAATTGGCCGATGAGGCGGTGTCCAATCAAAAGCTCGCTGCAATGGCCGCGCTTTCGTTGAAGGGAAATGACAGCGCAACTACCGGGGCCCCAAAGGATATTGCGCTCAGCACAGTTGCTGGATTGATGCCGATTGCCAGTAGCAGCAATGCGGGGCTAATGAGCTCGACCGACAAATTGAAATCTGACAATGCGGGATTTCATTTTGGTTCGGTTGCGGACATGGTTGCAAGCGTTGATTTAGTCGTAGGGTCCATCGTGGACGTCGCCGGTTACTTTCAAAGTGGCGACGGCGGTGGGAATCGTTTCGAAGTTGTGAGCGCCGGGACTGGAAGCCATGATGGCGGTGCAATTATCGATCTGGCTGGCTCGGGTTTGCAAGCACAAGGCAAGTTTCCACAAGGTTATTTTCTGGAGCAGTGGGGACCAGTCAAAGATGGCGTTGCAGATGATGCACCGGCGATCCGGGCTGCTCTGGCATGGTGTGCAGCATCTGGTGTAGCAAAGTTGCGTGCCTTCTCCGGTCAGGGAGTGTTTGGCGTGATCGGTTTGATACAGATGCCGGAAAATATGGTTCTCGATTGTAGCTATAGCCAAATGGTTCCTCTGTCAGACGACGCCGGCTTCAATTTGCGCCGAAATTCGGGATTGGAAAACCTGAAATGGGATGTGTCAGCGAATGCAACCTGGCTTGGTCCAATGATGCTGTGTGATGCGTTTACCGACAGCAATATCGCCAACTATCCTCGGATTGAAAATGTTTCCTGCAAAGGCTACGGCGGGAATGCCGATGGATCGGTCAATGGCACCATGTTCAAGCTTGATGCATCGGGTGGCACACGGATCACCGGCTTGCGAGCATCGGGCCTATATGCCAGCAATATTGAAAGCGCGGTCGAATTTATTGCGAGCGACGGGGCCAATGGCGGTTATGTCAACTCAAACTCATTCAAATTTGATATGATTTTTAATTGCAGCCGTAGTTTTGTTATGGATCGTCTCTCGACGGACAATGAGATTTCAATGAATTATATCAAGATGTCTTATCAATCGGGTACGGCAACATCGGAGCCAGTATTGAAATGTAATGGGTGGTTCAATGAATTTGATTTCATTGTTTGGGACTGGAACAGGGGTGCGGCACCGATTGTGATTGATTTCGGGTCCAACAGCAAACTGAATGCCGTCAGTGGTACTGTTGAATCTATGGCTGTAAAGGACGCTAGCTTCAGCAACTACCGCAACAAAATAGCAACCAGGATTATTCCGGTCGCGACACTGGCAAACACCGCAGCTGAGCCGTCCTCGTCCAATTCTGGTCTGTTTATGGGGCAGGTGGACAATTGTTTATCCTACGGGAATAAGCGGTACAGTGTAACTGCTCCGGCAGTTAGTTCCGGCAGTCTAAACTCGGCCTTTCAACCGAACCAGAATGCGAGACCGGCTTGGAATAGCCTTACATCTTTGCAAATCGAAATTGATTTGTTGAGTAGCAAATCAAACCTTCGGACCATCGGGGTTGCTTTCTCTGATGATTCCGTACCCGACTGGGTACAGTTTGAGCGGTCAACCGACGGTACAAATTGGACCGAAGTCGAGTATATGCCGGGGTCTCGCATCACCGCGTGGTTCGGCAACACATTCACAGGCAGCGCCTTTCAATATCTTCGAATAACTATGACAACTGCTGCATCAATGGACTATAAGATTGTTCAGATTTTCGGGTGGTGGAAAAACGAGGAGCAGGGTGCCTATCTTCCGACGGGCGGGGGTGAAATTTATGGAGATACCGATTTTAAATTGGGCAATTCTGTAAAATTTACGTCGTCAAATGGGGTTGGTACCGCTGGTCTCAATGTCGACAACAGCAGCCGGCTTCAGCTGGCGGCGACCGGTGGTGTCGAGTTGAATGGCGTGCGAATTTTGGGGGATCAACAACCGGCAATTACCGACCCGTCTGGCGGCTCGGTAATTGACGTTGAATGTCGAGCTGCGCTGATCGACTTGGCAGATCGTATCCGAAACCACGGACTTGTCGGACTATAGTATTTGATCAGGTTTCGAGCAGCGACATGTCGCTGCTCGAATAACTAGGCGAGAACCGTTAGCGGGTTCTCGATGTAGCCAACAATTGCGTTCAAAAATTCAGCACCCAGAGCACCGTCAATCACTCTGTGATCAACAGAGAGCGTAACGGACATCACGGTTGCGACACCAAGGGTGCCATCGTCACCGACGACAGGGCGCTTCTTACCAGCACCAACAGCCAGAATTGAGCCATGCGGCGGATTGATTACCGCGTCAAAATTGTCGATACCGAACATTCCAAGATTAGAAATCGCAAAGCTGCCACCTTGATATTCTTGCGGTGCAAGCTTTTTGGATCTGGCCCGCCCGGCAAGGTCTTTCATCTCTGACGATATGCTGGACAGTGACTTTTGATCACTGTCTCGGATGACCGGCGTGAACAGTCCGTCTTCGACTGCGACTGCGACCGCCACATCAGATGGTGTCAACCGCAATACGCGATCGCCAGCCCAGACAGAGTTTGCATTGGGAACATCCTGAAGGGCTTTGGCACAAGCCTTGATTATGAAATCGTTCACCGACAGCTTGACGCCACTTTTTTCAAGGCCGGCGTTAATCTCGGCCCGCAGTGTCAGAAGTCGATCAATTTTGATATCCCGGCGTAGATAAAAATGCGGGATGGATTGTTTTGCTTCTGTCAAACGCTGAGCAATAATTCGGCGCATGCCATTCAGTGGGACTTCTTCGAATTCGCGGTCTGCGTACATTGCTTTGACGGCTTCACTGTTTACGGTTGAGGACGCAACCGCCACCGAAGCCGCTTCAGTCGGTGTTTTTGGCGACGTTTGCGACACGCCTACAACGTCCGATTTGACAATCCGACCATGCGGACCTGATCCTTTAACTGCGGACAGATCAAGTCCCTTATCTGCTGCGATCCGACGGGCCAACGGAGACGCAAACACGCGATCACCTGCGGGCTTGTCGACGTGGGTGGCGGGCGTCGGTGGGGGCGTCGGTGTGGGTTCAGATTTGACTGGCTCTGGCGTAGCAACGGCTGCTGCCGGTGCTGTTTTTTGTTCCGGGATTGCTCCCATGTCTTCCCCGTCCTCCAGCAGCATCGCAATAATTGCGTTAACAGCAATGCCTTCGGTGCCTTCGGCAACCATCAACTTGCCAATAATTCCCTCGTCAACGGCCTCGAACTCCATTGTGGCTTTGTCGGTTTCGATCTCGGCCAATAAATCACCGGACTGAACGGCGTCGCCTTCTTTGACCAACCATTTGGCCAAAGTTCCTTCCTCCATTGTCGGGGAAAGTGCGGGCATCAAAATTTCAGTAGCCATTTTTTTGCCTTTATCTGTAAGTCACAGTTTTAACAGCCTCGACGACTTCATCCGTCGTGACCAATGCCAGTTTCTCGAGGTTTGCTGCGTAAGGCATAGGAACATCCTTGCCCGTACAGTTAATTACCGGTGCATCCAAATAGTCAAATGCCTGTTGCATCAGAACGGTAGAAATATGGCCGCCGATTGAGCACACCGGGAAACCTTCTTCTACGGTCACGCATCTATTTGTTTTCTTGACCGAATTTATGACTGTTTCAGTGTCCATTGGGCGCAGCGTTCTGAGGTCAATAACTTCTGCAGAAATGCCATCTTCAGCCAACCGGTCAGCGGCTTCCAGAGCATATTGCATTCCGATACCAAAACTAACGATAGTTACGTCGGTCCCGGAACGCCAGATTTTGGCCTTGCCAATTGGAACAATGAAATCCTCGATATCGGGGACATCAAAGCTGCGACCGTAGAGAATTTCATTTTCAAGAAAGACGACTGGATTTGGATCCCTGATAGCCGATTTTAACAAACCTTTTGCATCAGCCGCAGAATAGGGCATGACAACTTTCAGACCGGGGACCTGCGAATACCAAGTTGCAAAGTCCTGAGAGTGCTGTGCACCAACCCGAGCCGCTGCGCCGTTGGCGCCGCGAAAAACAATCGGGCAGCCCATTTGACCACCGGACATATAAAGTGTCTTGGCCGCAGAATTAATGATGTGGTCCATTGCCTGCAGGGCGAAATTGAATGTCATATATTCAACAATTGGTTTCAATCCAGCAAACGCGGCCCCGACGGCAAGGCCGGTAAAACCATGTTCGGTAATTGGTGTGTCGATGACGCGTCGCGGTCCGAACTCTTCCAAAAGACCCTGGGATATCTTGTAGGCACCTTGGTATTCGGCAACTTCCTCACCCATCAGAAAAACATCGTCGTCAGCACGCATTTCTTCGGCCATGGCATCGCGGAGGCTCTCGCGTACTGTTCGCGACGTGAATGTTGTTCCTTCCGGAACGTCCTCCATTTGGACGCGCTCGGATACCACTGCTGCCGGTTTAACATCAGGTTCGGCTTTGTCTGGAACAGGGGCGCTCGCTGTGACAGGTGTCGGGGTAGGGGCATCGACGATGTCCGCCGTGCTCTCGCCCTCTTCCAGTAGAACGGCAATTGCCTCGTTAACTTTGATGCCCTCGGTGCCCTCTGCAACTAGCAGCTTGCCTATTGTACCTTCGTCAACGGCTTCGAATTCCATCGTAGCCTTGTCGGTTTCAATTTCGGCAAGCACTTGTCCACTTGTGACGTCTTCGCCCTCTTTTACCATCCACTTGGCAAGAGTTCCTTCTTCCATTGTTGGCGAAAGGGCTGGCATAAGTATTTGAATTGGCATGGTTTTACCCTACGCGTAAATATCGGTGTAAAGCTCGTCAAGAGCAGGTTCTGGACTTTCAGCAGCATAGTCAGCAGCTTCACTGACGACGGCTTTGATTTCCTTGTCGACATTTTTCAAGTCTTCGGCGGTTGCATGGTTTCCATTCACCAGCAAATCACGAACGTGATCAATAGGGTCTTTTTCCTGTTTGATTTTCTGGACCTCTTCGCGTGTTCGATATTTTGCGGGGTCAGACATTGAATGCCCGCGATATCGGTAGGTCAACATTTCCAGAATATAAGGCCCTTTGCCAGCGCGGCAGTGCTTGATTGCCTCTTCGCCTGCGGCCTGAACTGCCAGCACGTCCATTCCGTCCACTGCTTGTCCGGGAATATCGAATGCAGCCCCACGGGTATAAAAATCTGGTGTGGCCGACCCGCGTTTTAGCGACGTGCCCATGGCATACTGGTTATTTTCAATGACAAACACCACCGGGATTTTCCACAAGCTGGCCATGTTAAAAGCCTCGTAAACTTGGCCTTGGTTCGCAGCGCCGTCGCCAAAATATGTAAAGGCGACATTGTCATTTCCCCGATACCAGTTGGCAAAGCCAAGTCCTGCACCGATGGGGACCTGTGCGGCCACGATCCCGTGTCCGCCGTAAAAATCATTCTCTTTCGAGAACATATGCATCGAACCGCCCTTGCCGCTCGAGTATCCGCCTGCACGACCGGTAAGTTCTGCCATGACCCCTTTGGGGTCCATGCCACACGCGAGCATATGGGCGTGATCGCGGTAGGACGTGAGCCTTTGATCACCCTTTTTTGTCGAGGCTTCCAATCCGACGACGACGGCCTCTTGTCCGATATACAAGTGGCAAAATCCGCCGATAAGTCCCATGCCGTACAATTGACCGGCCTTTTCTTCGAAGCGTCGTATCAACAGCATTGTGCGATAGTGTTCGAGCAATACCTCACCGGAGATATTCGTTTTTTTTGCTTTTCGTGCAGCAGCCATGATTTCGCGACCTCAAGGAAAGTTTAATGTTAAACTATATTATATCTACGGAAATCAGGAAACGCACGCGCATTTTACTGTTCTAAAACAATCGGTTAGAATTTTGAGCTTCCAAAGGGACTGTAACTATCGGAAATGACGGCCTGTTTAGCGAATGATTATATCATCACCACGAGCCAGACCCAAAACTTTGCGGGCCTGTTCGTCCAGCAAATCCAGGTCAAGAAATTGATCAGACAAGCGGTGCGTCTTGTTTTCAATTGTACTGCGCTCACTTTGAAGCGTGGCCAACTGGGCCACCAATTCATGTTGCTCGGCTTCTATCTGAATCCGGCGCAAATGGCCGAAATCACCTTGAACTGCAGCAAAAACAAAATATCCCGCAAGACAGAAAAAAACGGCGAAATACAAGATCCCGCCGAATGCACCTGAGTTATTACTCGATTTTTTCATAGTCTGCCTCAATTGCCCGTTCTTTGACGGGTCAAGAGAATCATTGCATAGATGATTCGCTTTGTGAATCCCCTAAATGTGAAAAAAGGGCGATAACTGCAATAAAATGCAATTATCGCCCCGTAAATGTTGGATTTATCAGGCTTTACCGCGATAGATGTCGACCAGATGGTTTAGCATTTCCAAAGCCTCGCCGCGTTCACGCTGGAATGTGTTGCGACCAATGATTGATCCGTTGCCGCCGCCGTCGCGAATGGCGCGGGCATCGTCAAACACGCTATCTTTGCCTTTTTTCGATCCGCCCGAAAAGACAACAATCCGTCGGCCATTAAAGGACGCTTGCATACAGTGCGCCACGCGGGCCGCTTGTTTTGCGATGTCGATTTTCTCGGCCTGATAGACTTCTTTGGCGGCCCCCAGTTCCAAGTGATCACTCGACAGTTTGATTTTGATGATATGCGCCCCCAGCAAGGCCGCGATCTGGGCTGCGTAGGCTCCGATATCAATAGCGGTTTCGCCGTCTTTGGACAGCTCCTCGCCGCGCGGATAGGACCAGATCACCGTGGCAACTCCTTTGGCGGCGGCTTCTTCACGCATCGCCGAGATTTCCTCGAACATATCCAGACCGCATGACGATCCCGGATAGATGGTGAACCCGATCGCCGAGGCCCCAATGCGCAGCGCATCGTCAACGGACGCCGTGATTGCCTGATCAAAGGGCGCCTGGCTTGGCACCAGCGAGTTCGACGAATTGGCCTTCAGGATCATCGGGATTTGCCCGGAAAACGTGTCGGCACCGGCTTCCAGCATTCCCAGCGGAGCCGCAAAGGCGTTCAGCCCGGCGTCCAGCGCCAGTTGAAAGTGATAGTGGGGGTCATAAGCAGCCGGGTTGGCGGCAAAGCTACGGGCCGGACCATGTTCAAAACCCTGATCAACCGGCAAAATGATGACTTTGCCAGTGCCGCCCAATTTTCCCTGCATTAAAATTCGACACAGGTTGGCTTTGACACCCGGATTATCGGTGCCATAGTTTGACAGGATCTTTTTTACCGCAACAGTCGCTTTCATGGTGTTTTCCTTTTCTGGGCTGATTAGTTTTCCAGCGCGGCGACGCCTGGCAAAGTCTTGCCTTCCAACCACTCAAGGAAGGCACCGCCCGCTGTAGAAATATAAGTAAAATTTTCGGCCGCACCGCTAGAATTCAACGCAGCCACGGTGTCTCCGCCACCGGCAACCGACAACAACTGTCCCGATGCACTCAACGCGGCCGCGTGGCTTGCGGCGGCATCGGTGGCAATGTTGAACGGCGGAATTTCAAAAGCCCCAAGCGGCCCATTCCACACAAGTGTTTTGGCAGCATCCAGCACGGATTTAATATGCGCAATACTGTTGGGACCAGCGTCCAGGATCATTGCATCACCAGATACCGCGCTGATGTCTGCAATTTCAGAGGCCGCACCAGCCTTGAATTCAGTCGCAGTCACCACGTCAGTGGGCAGGATCAGTTCACAGTTTTCGGCCTTGGCGCGGGCCACAATCGCGCGCGCCGTATCGGCCAGATCATGTTCGCACAGCGATTTTCCAACGTCATAACCTGCGGCTGCCAGAAACGTGTTGGCCATGCCGCCGCCGATAATAATCTGGTCGACTTTCGGGATCAGATTGCCCAACAGGTCCAGCTTGGTTGATACTTTTGCACCGCCAATAACGGCGACAACCGGATGCAGCGGTTTGGCCAGCGCAGTTTCCAGCGCTTGTAATTCGGCTTGCATAAGGCGTCCGGCACAAGATGGCAGTTTTTTCGCCAGATCCGTGGTCGAGGCATGGGCGCGGTGCGCTGCCGAGAACGCATCGTTGCAATAAACGTCGCCCAATGCTGCAAGCGCATCACTAAAGGCCGGGTCATTGGCTTCTTCGCCCGGATTAAAGCGCAAATTCTCCAGCAACAGAATATCACCGACACCCATCGCACGCACCCAATCGCCGTTAGACTTGCCAGCGCTGGTATCTGCGAATGTTACGTCGCATCCCAGGGCCGCGCGCAGCGCCGGAATGGTGACAACAAGGCTCAATTCAGGAACAACTTTACCTTTGGGGCGGCCAAAATGAGCCATCAATACAGGCTTGCCACCCATGGCCAAGATATCTTTGACGGTCGGGACAATTCTGTCGATCCGTGTGGTGTCCGTAACTTGGCCGTCGTTTACCGGAACGTTGATATCAACACGTACCAAAATACGTTTACCGGCCACATCCATTTGATCGAGTGTTTTCCAGCTCATCACGGTTCCTATTGTTGAAACATCTGTAGATTAAGTAACAGGCCGGACGGCCATACATTTAAGTATACAGCTTTTCTCCAAGATTAAAGACCGAAAAAGCTACAGATATTTGCCCATTTCGACCGCTGTATCGGCCATCCGGCAGGAGAAACCCCACTCGTTGTCGTACCAACCCAGAACCCGCACCAAGTTGCCCCCCATCACCGTGGTTTGCAGCGAGGCAAAGTTGCACGAGTGGCTGTCGTGATTATAGTCGATCGACACAGTGGGCTCGTCTCCATATTCCATAATGCCCTTCATCGCACCCTCCGCCGCCTTTTTAACCGCCGAATTGATCTCGGTCACGGACGTGTTGCGCATCGGAATAAAGTTCAAATCAATCGCCGATACATTTGGTGTCGGCACCCGAATGGCAGAGCCGTCCAATCGACCTTCCAGTTCTGGCATAACCAGACCAACGGCGCGCGCGGCACCGGTTGTTGTCGGGATCAGCGAGACGGCGGCGGCACGCGCACGGTACAGGTCCTTGTGACGGCGATCCAACATCGGCTGGTCGCCGGTGTAGGAATGGATTGTGGTCATAAAACCTTTTTCAATGCCAATGGCATCGTGCAGAACCTTGGCCAATGGCGCCAGACAATTTGTCGTACAAGATGCGTTGGACACTACAAGATCACGTTCGTCCAGAACATCGTGGTTCACACCGTAAACAATCGTCTTGTCCGCCTTGGTTGCCGGCGCCGAGATCAGAACCCGCTTTGCGCCCCGGGTCAGGTGAACCGCCGATTTATCGCGGTCATTATATTTGCCGGTGCATTCCATCACCAGATCAACACCCTCCCAGTCCAGATCCTGTGGATCATAGGTCGAGAACATCCGAATAGGCCCTTGGCCGACATCCATAGTCTTGCCGTCGACCTTGATCTTGCCTTTGAACCGACCGTGCACGCTGTCATATTTCAACAAATGTGCGGCGGTTTCCAACGGCCCGGTTGCGTTGATCGCAACGACCTCGATATCGGTGCGACCGCTCTCGATGATATGGGATAATGTGCTGCGGCCAATACGACCAAATCCGTTGATTGCAACTTTCAACACCATAATCGCTCTCCTGAGATATCGACGATACGGCAATGCGGTTGCATACCGAAACTTGCTGTCCAGTTACTGATGGAAAACCGTTTGGGAAAGCAAAACGCCCGGTTATTTCTAACCGAGCGTCAATATGGCGCGATTTGTTATCGCTAAAGTAAAAATGTTAGCGCTAAAGCAAGTTGCGTACTTTTTGTGCGACGTTTTCAGCCGTGATGCCGAACTTCTCGTACAGGGTTTCCGCCGGCGCCGACGCCCCGAATGAGTCCATGCCGACAAAATCCGCCTTCTTCCAGTTTCCGCGCTCGCCAAACAGCCATTTGTCCCAGCCAGTGCGTACCGCGGCTTCAACCGCAACCCGAACCGGACCTGCCGGCAATACCCGCCGGCGATAGGCCTCGTCTTGCTGCTCGAACAACTCCATGCACGGCATGGACACAACCCGAACCCCGATGCCTTCGGCCTCCAGAATATCTTTGGCCTTCAGCGCGATTTCGACTTCTGACCCGGTGGCAATAAGAATGGCCGCCCGTTTGTTGTCTGCATCCGCCAGAACATAGGCCCCCTGAGCCGTCAGGTTCTTGTTGCTGTGCTTGGTGCGCACTGTCGGCAGACCCTGACGCGTCAGCGACAGAACCGCAGGTGTCTGAGTTGACGTGACCGCCAATTCCCACGCTTCGGCGGTTTCAACCGCATCTGCCGGACGGAACACATGTGTGTTTGGCGTTGCCCGCGAAATTACCAAATGCTCAACCGGTTGGTGGGTCGGACCATCTTCGCCCAGACCGATACTATCGTGGGTCATAACAAAAACAGTCGGAATTTTCATCAACGCTGCCAGACGCATGGACGGGCGCGCATAGTCGGTAAAGCACATGAACGTCCCACCGTAGGGGCGCACACCGCCATGCAGCACCATACCGTTCATCGCAGCGGCCATGCCGTGCTCGCGGATGCCATAATAAACATGGCGGCCTTTGCGGTTGTCGGCGTCAAAATTCCCCATATCCTTGGTTAGCGTATTGTTTGAGCCGGTCAGATCAGCCGAACCACCGATGGTCTCGGTCATAATAGGGTTGATCACTTCTAGCGCCATCTGCGAAGCGGCGCGCGTTGCTGTTTTCGGCTGATCTTCCGAGATCTGTTTTTTCAACTTGCGAATGGCACTTGCCAGACGTTTGGCAGGTGCGCCGGTCATAACACGGTCGAACTCTGCCTGGCGCGTTGCCGACAGCTTGCCCAGACGCATCTGCCATGCGGCATGGTCAACAGCACCACGTGCGCCGATGGCCTCCCATTCGGATTTCACATCTGCGGGCACTTCGAACGGTCCATAGGGCCAATCGAATGTCTCGCGCATTTGCGCCAGTTGCGCGTCCTTGATGGCATAGCCGTGGCCCTTGGATGTATCCTGCACACCGTCCACACCCAGTGCGATATGGGTTTTGCATGCGATCATCGAGGGCAGGGGGCTTGCCTTGGCCTGTTGGATTGCAGCATTGATTTCTACCGGGTTGTGACCGTCGACCGACACAACATGCCAGCCTGCGGCTTTGAACCGTGCCCGTTGGTCAGACGCGTCCGACAGCGACAGTGGTCCGTCAATGGAAATGCTATTGTCGTCCCAGAACACGATCAATTTGCCCAGTTTCTGTTTGCCGGCCAAACCAATGGCCTCGTGGCTGACACCTTCCATCAGACAGCCGTCGCCGGCCATCACATAGGTGCGGTGATCAACCACCGAATTTCCGAAACGAGCCGCCAGTGATTGTTCCGCCATGGCAAAACCCACAGCATTCGAAATTCCCTGACCCAACGGGCCTGTAGTAGTTTCTACACCCTCGACATGGCCATATTCAGGATGACCCGCCGTGATTGCGCCCCATTGGCGAAAATTGCGGATCTGGTCCATTGTCATATCTTCATAGCCGGTCAGGTGCAGCAGCGAATAGATCAACATCGAGCCGTGGCCTGCTGACAGAATGAACCGGTCGCGGTCGGCCCATTTCGGGGCGGCTGCGTCAAATTTCAGGTGCTTTTCAAACAGGACGGTTGCAACGTCTGCCATACCGATTGGCATGCCTTGGTGGCCCGAGCGTGCCGCGTGAACTGCTTCGGCGGACAAGATGCGAATGGCGTTGGCTTTTTTCCAGTGACCAGGATGAGAGGCTTTGAGTGTAGAGAGTTCCAAGAAATAATCCTTTTAGAGGCATCAGAGCTGCATTTTAGCTCTCCTGATACCAATTGCGGGGCGCTGGTCAAGGTTTTGATCGGCTTTAGGATTGCTTTTTGACGCAATAAATTGTTTTTACCCGAGATAATTTCGTAAACTGTCCTTAAGTTCGATTCGGACGCTATTCAGACAGGTAAATTGCATGGATGATATTTCAGAACTAGAGCAACGTTTAACCGCGGCTCTGACGACAATCGGTGATGTTTCTCTGGCCGTTGAAACACAATCTGGTGCGCAGGATGATGCGCTGGACCGGCTTAACGCCGACGTGACACAAAGAGACAAGAAATTGGCTGGATTGACGGAAAATCTGGACCAGATATCTTTGGATATGGCGGCGGTGACCGAAAAAGAGCAGGCAGCACAGGATCAGATTGGCGAGCTTTCCAGTCAGGTCGAAGCGCTGCAGGACAAGCTGGCGGCGGGCGAAGCAAGCCTCAAGGAGGCTGAAGGCCGGCGCGAGAACGATTTGGCGGAACTGGACGAAATACTCGACCAGTTGGAACCGCTTTTTGAGGGGAGCAAGTAAATGCCGGAAATTACGATTGTTATCGGGGGCCGAGATTTCGAGGTAGCCTGCCGCGAAGGCGAGGAGCATTTTCTGGTCTCCGCCGCTGCTATGCTGGACGAAGAGGCGCGCACGTTGCACGACAGTATTGGTCGTGTGCCAGAGCCAAAAATGCTGTTGATGTCCGGCTTGATGCTTGCCGATCGCACAGCCGCATTGGAAGAACAAGTTGACGCGCTAAAGGCAGAAGCACTCAAAGACCCTGTTGATGACAGCTCTGCTGTTGAAAAGGAACTCTTGCAGTCGCGCGCCGAAGTCGCCGCATTAAAAGCGGCCTTGGCCGAGTCAGAGGCAAAAATGGCCCAGACTGCCGCAGAACAATCCGATCGTGACCGCGATATTGCCTTGGCCAAACAAGACGCAGCAGGCGCCGTTGAGGCCAAGAATGCCGCTATGGCCGCGCTGAACCGTATGGTCGACCGGGTTGAAGCCGTGGCCGAAAACATACCAAAGGCCGGCTAAAACCGGCCTTGGTTGTCTGTGGTATTATTAACGGAAACGGGATCAGCCGTTTGACGCGCGGATTTTATCTGCTGCGTCTTTGTCGAATGCAACGCCGTTCTGTTCCAGCATTGTGTCCAATTCGCCGGACAGGGTCATTTCGGTGATGATGTCACAGCCGCCAACGAACTCGCCTTTGACATACAGTTGTGGAATGGTTGGCCAGTCAGAGAAATCCTTGATCCCCTGACGAATGCCGTCATCAGCCAGAACATTCACATCAGCGAATTCAATGCCCATATAGTTCAGAACACCGGCAACCCGTGACGAAAACCCGCATTGCGGCATGCTCGCTGTGCCCTTCATGAACAAAACAACATCGTTGCTGTCTACGGTTTCTTTGATCTGTGTGGCTGCATCGGTCATAGTCGGGTCCTTGCGTCTGGAAGTAGAGGGTTGCTCTATCATTTAGCGAAGATTTTGTCATCTGCAAGTGTAGAGTTCAAATCTTGCGGAAGTTCACGGTCAGACCGGACCGTCGGTGCTAAGCAAATACCACTGTGTATCGCTATTTCTTGCGCATTTTGGCAACGGTTCTGGTCTGGTTGGTCATTCCCATGTGATAGGCTTTGCGCTCTTCCTCTTTCAAAACCTCGAAATCGGTGGCTTCCATGCCCAGCGGCACACCCTCGTCACCTTCGCCGTCATCGCCTTTGAAAATCTCGACAAAAGTACGTTTTTTGCGGCCGCGTTTGATATAGGCCTCAATACAGACGGCGAGGATCAGAATGACAAACGCAAGTCCGGCCAGATAAATTAGGAACATATCTTATCCTTTCCAAAGCAAGATAAACTACAGATTATCGCTGCTCATTTCATGTTAGGCCCTGCAAACAAAAAAAGATCTGACAATTTGGTTCTTTTCGTCAGATTTTTTCGGCATATCGCCCAGAATGCTTTCTTTTATCTGCATGCCCGTGTTGTTTGTACCGGAGTTCATCAACCACGAAAACGCAACCAAAAACCCGACAAAGCACAAAAAACCGTGTTCGATAATAAACAGTGTCATTGTTGCTTCCTTTCAGGCTGGTTAAGGAGTGAATTAGTCTGCCACAGAGCCTAGCGTTTAGATCCGGGATAAAATGCCTTAACGACTTCGTTCTTATTATCTGATTTTTTCAGCATATCGCCCATAACCTGATCTTCATTCTGAGTTTCGGACGCCGAATTGTTTCTTGATTTCAAAAACCAGACGACGAGTGCAAACGTACCGAATGTGAGCGACACAGGGTATTGGAGAATAAAATCCCAGATCATTCTTTGGCCATAGTGGTTAGCGCCAGCGCATGCAGCTCGCCGCTCGGCCCGTCCATCTTGCCCTTCAGCGCGGCATAGACCATGCGTTGCTGCTGGACACGGTTCTTGCCGACGAATTCTTCGGCAACAACTTCGGCGGCATAATGGTTTCCGTCGCCGGCCAAATCAGTGATCGTCACCTTGGCGGTGGGAAAGGCGTCCTGTATCAGATGTTCTATTTCGCTGGCTTGTATCGCCATTTGGCTACTCCTTGATGCCCTCTATATGTAGGGGCGTGGTCTGGTTTGGGCAAGCTTTACGCTACACAACTATATTAGGCAGGCCGTTGTCTGATGCCGCGCGCAGGCTGGCCAGTGTCACCGATGCCGCGCCCAGTTCGACCATATCACCGCCAACAGATCCGATATTTTGTGCCGCAACGCCTGCGCCCTCGGCCAGTGCCATCAAACCCACAGGGTCTGTGCTTGCTAGAATATAGCGACCCTGATCTTCGCCAAAGAACCAGCCGGTGTCGCCACCGGCCACTGATATCCCCAGCCCGCAGGCCAGCGCCATATCCGCCGCTGCTAGTGCCAGACCGCCATCCGACAAGTCATGCGCGGCCGTGATCAGCCCCGCCGCCTTGGCCGCCCGCACCAGCTCACCAGCCTTGCGTTCCGCCACCAGATCGACATGCGGCGCATCGCCATCCTCGCGACCAAACAGCTCAACCAACAGCGCGGATTGCCCCAGATGTCCCTTGGTCTCTCCGATCAGGATCAGCGCGTCTCCGTCTTGCGGTGCCACGCCGATCAATTCGTCCAAGGACGCCAACAAGCCAACAGCGCCAATGGTGGGCGTCGGCAAAATACCGACCCCGTCGGTTTCATTATACAGCGATACATTGCCCGACACGATCGGCATATCCAACGCGGAACAGGCCTCGCCAATACCTTGAACACAGCCAACAAACTGGCCCATAATCTCGGGCTTTTCGGGGTTGCCAAAGTTCAGGTTGTCGGTGGTTGCCAGTGGCTTGGCTCCGGTCGCACACAGGTTGCGATAGGCCTCGGCCACCGCTTGACGACCACCTTGAACCGGGTTTGCCCTGCAATAACGGGGTGACACATCCGACGTAAACGCCAGTGCCTTGTCGGTGCCGTGCACCCGCACAACGCCTGCGTCTGATCCGGGCCGGACAACCGTGTCGGCCATCACCATGTGGTCATACTGTTCATAGACCCATTTGCGCGAGCAATAGTTCGGGCTGCCGATCAGCTTGAGCAAGGCTGCCGCAGGCTCGACTACCGGTGCATCAGTCAGCGCAGGGGCAGGGGGTGTTGCCACCCATGGCCGGTCATACTCGGGGGCTGATCCGGCCAGTTTGGTCAGCTGCATATCGGCCTTTACTTCACCGTGGTGCAGTATCAGGAACCGGTCTTCGGCAATGGTCTTGCCGACAATTGCGAAATCCAGATCCCATTTGTCAAACACCGCCTTGGCCACGGCTTCTTTTTCGGGCCGCAGCACCATCAGCATGCGCTCCTGACTTTCTGACAGCATCATTTCATAGGCTGTCATATCCTCTTCGCGCACCGGCACGTCCTCAAGGTTCAGCGTAATGCCCAACTTGCCCTTGTCGCCCATTTCAACCGCAGAACAAGTCAGGCCCGCAGCCCCCATATCCTGAATAGAAATCACCGCACCGGTCTGCATCAGCTCCAGTGTGGCTTCCATCAGCCGTTTTTCGGTGAACGGATCACCGACCTGAACGGTTGGGCGTTTATCCTCGATCGTGTCATCAAATTCGGCAGAGGCCATGGTGGCACCGCCGACGCCGTCGCGACCGGTTTTTGCCCCCAGATAGACCACAGGCATCCCGACACCAGACGCCGCAGAATAGAATATTCCGTCGACATCAGCCAGACCGGCAGCAAAGGCGTTGACCAGACAGTTGCCATTGTAGGCGCTGTGAAAGCGCAACTCGCCGCCAATAGTTGGCACGCCAAAACAATTGCCGTATCCACCGATCCCGTCGACCACGCCGTTGACCAAGGACTTGGTCTTGGGGTGGCTGACCTCGCCAAATGACAAAGAGTTCATCGCAGCGATCGGGCGCGCGCCCATGGTGAACACATCGCGCAAAATGCCACCGACACCGGTCGCAGCACCCTGATAGGGTTCGATATAGGACGGATGATTGTGGCTCTCCATCTTGAACACCACCGCCTGACCGTCACCGATATCGACGATGCCGGCATTTTCACCCGGTCCGCAAATAACCTGCGGCCCGTCAGTGGGCAGCGTGCGCAGCCATTTTTTTGAAGACTTGTACGAGCAATGCTCGTTCCACATGGCCGAGAAAATACCCAGTTCTGTATAGGAGGGCACCCGGTTCAGCAGTTTGATGATTTCTTGATACTCTTGGGGGTTCAAGCCATGGCTGGCAATCAGGTCTTCAGTGATTTCCGGTTCAACAGCCATGCGGGTGCCCCTTGAATAAGTCAGCGTGGATTTCTGCTGCCTTTTACGCAGAACAACGACCAAGGGGAAGCCCTGTAAGAGCGTTGTTTAACCGGTTGTCCAACAAAATTGGCCTGAGACAAAAAAAGAGGCCGAGCAAAGCTCGGCCTTAAGTCCAACAGGGAGGTAAGAATAAAATAGGAGCAACGAATTGCGATCCATCATCCTTAAGCGTTCAAGTATACCAAAATGACTTTAACAACAAGTAACCAAGAGTTGCACAATGAACATATTCGGTATGCAATCAACGCATGACTGATGGGACGTCATATCGGGCTAGTTCACAAGCCCCTACATAAATTTTTCACATGTCTGCGTCTTCTGAAGCACGGTATTTGCGATAACTCTTGATCTCGTCAAACACAAAATCACGAAACGCCTGCAAGCGTTTGGAATGTCGGAGTTCTTCGGGATACGCCAAGTATACCGGTATTTCGCGGCTTTCGTTTTCGGGCAGAACCCGAACCAGATCGGGCTGTTCTACGGTCACATAATCGGGCAACACACCGATGCCGATATGGTGCAGCGTGCTCTGCATGACACCAAAGTAATTGCTGACAGTGGTATGAGAGATCGCATCGTTTGCCAAAATTTCGTCGACCCAGACAGCACTCTCGTTGACTTGACGGGTCATCACGTTCTGGCTGATCATCCTGTGATCAACCAAATCCTCAAGCGTTTTAGGGGTGCCGTTCTTATCCAGATAGGCCTGCGTCGCGTACAGGCGCATGTTCACACGCATCAAACGACGCCGGATCAGGTCGGCTTGGCTGGGTTCTTTCATGCGAATCGCCACATCTGCTTCGCGCATTGGCAGGTCCAGAACCTTCTCTGACATGATCAGATCAATTTCCAGATCAGGATAGCGATCAAACAGCCGGCCCAGACGGGGTGCCAGCCACAATGTGCCAAACCCGGTGGTCGTTGTGACCCGCAATTTGCCGAAAACTTCATCCTTGCTGTCGCGAATGCGGGCTTCTGCCTTGTCCAGACGTTTGCTCATTTCATGCGCGGTCGAGAACAGCATTTCTCCCTGTTCGGTCAGAATTAAACCGCGGGCATGGCGATGAAACAAGGTGACGTCCAGACTGTCTTCCAGGGCGCGTATCTGTCGGCTAACGGCAGATTGCGACAGATGCAGTGTTTCCCCCGCCCGTGTGAGGCTGCCGGCGTCAGCAACCGCATAAAAAATACGAATTTTATCCCAGTCTATCATTGGTCCAGCCCATTTTGTGCAGATGCTAGGCGATGTGCGGGTAAACACAAGCGTTTTATCCGCGACTTCCTTTGCGAAGGATGAACTCAAGGTGTTCGCCCGTCTGCGATTGATCCAACACCTCATGTCCCTGTTCGGCGCAGAAATGCGGCACGTCGATTACGGCCGCCGGATCGTCGGCAATCAGCCGCAATGTCTCGCCGTTTGCCATTTTGCGCAGCCTTTTGGCGGTGCGCAGCACCGGTAAAGGGCACAGCAGCCCGGTCGCGTCCAATTCCTGATCCCAGTCCATATTCCCCCGATAAAAGCGATTGTTGCAAGAGTCCACGACAATGTGACCATTTGTTCCGTGACGCCGACCAGCGTTCCGTCTATTCCGGCTTTATGTTTGGAATAGATATCATTGACGCGGCCTTGTTGCCGGCATTGCTTATCTCGCTCGCTGCGGGGTTGATTAGTTTTCTGTCGCCCTGTGTTCTGCCGATCGTTCCACCCTATCTTGCCTATATGTCCGGCGTGTCGATGCCCGATATGATGGATCAAAATAAAACCAACCGTCCGGCCATTATCGCCTCGATGTTCTTTGTGATGGGTCTGTCGACTGTCTTTATCTTTTTGGGCTTTACCGCGTCGGTGTTTGGCCAGGTTTTTTTGCGCAATCAAGAATTATTCAGTCAAATAGCAGGCGCGGTTATCATCCTGTTCGGATTACACTTTTTGGGTTTTATCAAGATACCATTCTTGTATCGCGAGGCTCGCATAGATGCCGGTGACAAGGGCGGCAGCGCCTTTGGTGCCTATATCCTCGGACTTGCCTTTGCTTTTGGCTGGACGCCCTGTATCGGTCCGATCCTGGGGTCCATCCTGTCGTTGGCGGCTCAGGAAGACTCGGTTGCCCGTGGCACCACGCTGATGGCGGCCTATGCCATCGGTCTGGGGGTTCCCTTTGTGCTGTCGGCGGTGTTTATCAATCGTGCGACCAAGCTGATGAACCGCTTTAAAAAGCATATGGGCAAAGTCGAGAAAGCAATGGGCGCACTTTTGGTGTTCGTAGGTTTAATGCTGCTAACCGGCGCGTTTTCACGGTTTTCCTATTGGCTGCTGGAAATATTTCCAGCGTTGGCGCTGGTTGGCTGATTTTCGGCCTGCATACGATCCTGATACCACTTTAGAACAAACAGACGAATGGCCGACGCCAATCCCATATCAATGCCGCGGTCGCGGTCAATCTCGGCGGCCAGCACGTTGATCGGTTTGCCCTGATGCTCGGCAATATGACGAAACGCTGTCCAGAACGGGTCCTCCAGCGACACGCTGGTGCGATGTCCCTTCAGCGTCAAAGATCTTTTTTTCGGGCGTTTATCGTCCATTGCCGATCCAGTTAAAGGGGCCGCCAATGGCGACCCTTGGAAAAATTACTTTGGCCCGATCATATCTTTGGGCTGCACCACGCGGTCAAATGTTTGTGCATCGACAAAGCCCAGATTGATGGCCTCCTCTTTCAAGGTTGTGCGGTTTTTATGCGCTGTCTTGGCAACCTTGGTGGCATTGTCATAGCCGATTTCAGGCGCCAGCGCCGTGACCAGCATCAAGCTCTCCCACATCAGCGACGAAATACGCTCTTCATCAGCTTCGATCCCGTCGACACAATTGTCGGTAAAGGCCACGGATGCGTCGCCCAGTAATTGCATCGACTGCAGGACATTGTAGGCCATCATCGGCTTGTAAACATTCAGCTCAAAGTGACCTTGTGATCCGGCAAAACCCACCGCCGCATCATTGCCGAAAACATGGGCACAGACCTGTGTCAGGGCCTCGCATTGGGTCGGGTTTACCTTGCCCGGCATGATCGAGCTGCCCGGCTCGTTTTCAGGCAGTTTCAGCTCGCCCAAACCACAGCGCGGACCCGATCCCAACAAACGGATGTCATTTGCAATTTTGAACAGGCTGGCCGCCACAACCTTGGTTGCGCCCGATATTTCGACCATCGCGTCATGCGCGGCCAGTGCTTCGAATTTATTTGGCGCCGTGATGAACGGCAGATCCGAGATTGCCGCCATATTGGCCGCAACTGTCTCGCTCCAGCCATAAGACGTGTTCAATCCGGTCCCAACGGCGGTGCCGCCCTGTGCCAGCGGGTAAATATTGATCAGCGCGGTTTTGATCCGGGCAATGCCCATCTCGACCTGAAACGCATAGCCGCCGAATTCCTGTCCCAGCGTCATCGGTGTGGCGTCTTGGGTATGGGTGCGGCCGATCTTGATAATATCCTTGAACGCATCGGCCTTGGCCGCCAGTGCGCGATACAGCTTTTCCAGGCCCGGGATCAGCACATCATGTGCTGTGCGCGCGGTGGCAATATGCATGGCTGTCGGGAACGTATCGTTGGACGATTGGCCCATGTTGCAATGGTCGTTGGGGTGAACCGGCGATTTGGAGCCCAGTTTGCCCCCCAGCATTTCAATAGCGCGGTTGGAAATAACCTCGTTGGCGTTCATATTCGACTGCGTGCCTGAACCGGTCTGCCAGACGACCAGCGGAAAATGATCATCCAGTTTGCCTTCGATGACCTCGTTTGCCGCATCAATCACGGCAGCGCCCAGTTTTGCGTCCAGCTTGCCCGATCCGACATTGGCCTCGGCGCAGGCGCGTTTGATCACACCCAAAGCCCGAACCACGGCAATCGGCTGTTTTTCCCAGCCAATCGGAAAATTCATCAACGAGCGTTGTGTTTGTGCGCCCCAGTATTTGTCGGCAGGGACCTCCAATGGACCAAAGCTGTCGGTTTCTGTGCGGGTGTTTGTCATTGCATATCTCCGGTGAAGTTCTCTGCATCGGCTATAATATGTGCAGAATTCGAAAACAATTGCAAAGCCCGATTTGAGGCGATTTGACCCTGCCAACCGATCAGAGTGGCTAGGGCGACAACATTGATATCGTTGGCTGTAACTCTCGCAACAGCTTGCGTTTAATCGCCACGGGATAGTCCGAATAGCTGACAATCGCGTGGCTGAAGGCACCGGCACCACGCACCAAATTCGTCCGCAAATAGCTCTCCAGTTCCAGATCTTCACCATAGATCACCAGCGCGTTGATGATTGTCCCGTCTGCGGACACGGTGTTGGCGGCTTGGGGCAGGTCAACACCACGATTGGATCGGCCGTCGGTGCTGACGTCAATAATTTGTCGATCGCAAGCAACCGGCGCCGTCGCAAACAGGTTTTCGGCAAAATGCAGCGCCGTACCGGTGGCGGTCAATGCGGTTGGACCCCGACTGATTTTGCGTACGCTGTCAGCAAATTCTTGGGCGTCTTCGGGCAATTTTATCTCGGTCCATCCAACGGAAACTTCCTGATAGCCGCTGTCTGCCCATTGCATCAGTGTCACCATCACGCCGCCCTGATAATAGGACAGCAATTGCAGCACATCGGCGTCTTCAAACGCATCAGCCGTGCCGTTGCTCTGTAACCGGAACTCTTTCCAATTGACGCTGCCCGAGACATCCAGTGCCAGCACCAGTGCGATTTTGCACCGCGACGATTGTGCCTGCGCCGATGGGCCGGATATGCCAAACATCCCGACCGCCAGCAGGATCACAGCCACCATAGTTGCCGCCAACCTGATTGCGTCCCGACATTTTTTCCAACACACCGCCATGCATGTATACTGCCAGCAGCAGGCACAATTGCAAAGTCACAATGGCGTTGAGAAACCTATCCCGGACCGGTCAGGGGTCAGGGTTTGCGAAAACTGTCCAGCGACACAACTTCGGCGTCTTTTTTCGGCTCGCCCAGAGCGTCGTCTTCATCGATAACGATCATCGGGCTCTCGGGCATATCTTCGACATCGGCGTCGTCGTGAGCCTCGAACCGCAGGCCGAATTCAACCGACGGATCAACAAAGGTCTGGATCGCCTCGAACGGGACCGTCAACGGCTCGGCTTGATTGCCAAAATTAAGAGCAATCGAAAACTGCTCTGGCGTGACGACGAGGTTGTCAAACCAGTGTTGGATCACGATTGTCATCTCTTCGGGATAGCGTTCGCGCAGCCAATCAGCAATATCAACACCAGGATGGGTGGTGTCAAAGGTGATGAAGAAATGATGCTCGCCGGGCAGGCCGGTTTCAGACACATCCGTTAGCAGTTCAATCAATAGACTGCGCATCGCGCGGTGCATCAAATTGCCGTAGTCAATTGTATCGGTCATAGCCACATCCGTTGAATTTTCGCCTAGCATAATGCAATTGCCGGCGGTGTGAAGCCTCTGTTGGGCCTCTTTTGAAAAAAACTCAGATCAGTTTTCAATCCGCTTGAGTTTGGTCCAGTAGTTGCCCTGTCTTTGCATGGTGCGAATATTGTAGATACCCAACTTGAAGGCGGCGTGTTTTTTGCCGTTCAGAATGACATCATATGTGGTTCCGGTTGACCGGACGACCGATTTGAACGTCTTTTTGCGTCCGGTGTCCGTCACCCGGGTATAGGTGCAGGCTCCCAACTGATCGGTACAGCGATAGGGCAGATACCGGTCCGTTGCCCCGTCATCATGGATCATCGCAACCAGATAGCCTTGGGCATTATAATGTTCGGTGCGCAAAAAATTTCCCGTACCGCCACGCAGCTCGGCAACCCAGACGTCGCCTTGTTGGCCCAGAAACCACCAAACGGCCGATTTGCCCTTGCTGTCCACCATGATGGCGCGGGTTCCAGCCGGGATCAGGGACACCTGCAAGCCGGTTGATTGGGCAGTTGCAGGCAGCGCCAAAATTGCCGCCAGAACAAGTCCGGAAAACGCTGATTGAACAGACATATAAACTCCATAGATGAACAGCCTCGACTATCCGGAGTTTCGTGCAGATTTACAAGTGAAAGTGCAGGCTTCTGTTGCCAGGTGCCTGCGAACCCCGCCTAGTGCTGCAAAGCGCTAGGACTTAAGTATTCGATAGTTCGAACTGCTTACGCAGCAAGAGCCATCGGAGCTTTGTTGTCATTTGCAACTAGCTTTTATGTGCCGATATCGGTGGCGACCCGCCGAGCAAAAGCTAACATCTTTAGACGTCCGTCGATCCTATTTCGACCCCATGACCCCCAAATGAGGGGTGTTTGGTGGAGTCGCCGGGTACCGCCCCCGGGTCCGATCCGTTTATTACATGCGCGTTTATCACCATAGTTCCCGAGGGAACAAAACAAATATAGGCGCAAGCATTCAGGTTTACAAGGTCAACCCGCCGGCGCAGGGTTCAATTTTGCAACGGATTGTGCCAAACGAAGCCTGCGAAAGATCTGCCACAGCACCAGAATGATCGCCAGATAGACGATGCTGAAATTAAAGGCCGTGGTGGTGTAGCGGTGCAATCCAGGTGCGACAAAGGCAAACAGATAGACTAAACGCTCGCCGGTGACTGTTCCTCGCTTGTGGCTGTCCAGAAACAACAGGAAAATAGCCAGCCCCAACAGGGCGGTGTCATAGTAAAACGCATAAGGTGACACCATCAAACTGGCGGTTAAAACGGTGGCCAGACGCATTTCGCGCCCCGCTGTGCAATCCCGCCAGACCGCCCAAGTAAGGCCGATCGCGCCCACAGCGGTCAATCCCTGCAACCACAGCGCCACATGCGTCGGCACGCCCAACAGCTGAAAAAACGCGAAGGCCGAGATTTGTTGATACGACAATTCACCGGTCAACATGGCGGCCCACAAGATGTCGGCATTGTCGAAAAACGCCTGCCAATGCGCAAAGCCAAACCGCCAGAGGCTAATCCCGATAAAGACCCCGCCAAACACCAGACCCCACGGAAACACCCGCCAGTCGCCGCGCAAGATAACAATCAGCGGCAACAGCACGCCAAAATGCGGCTTGAACAGCAACACCGCCGCCCACGCCGCCGCGACCACTGGCCTCTTGGTCTCCAACGAGACCAGAAACAGCACCATCAACAGCGCCACAAAAGTGCCGTTCTGTCCCTGCAAAATACAAATATAGGCCCCCGGCATCGCCACCGCAATCAGGGACACAAGCCAGCTCGCGTCGGGCGCAATCACCCGCGCGGACGTCACCAGTGCGGCGCAAGACAACAGCGTGAACAGCACAAATGAAGCGGTATAGCCCAAATGCTCGAACGGCCACAGCAACACGCTCATCGTTGGCGGATAGTGCCAGTACAGCGTTCCGGGAATGGGCACGACGCCGCGTTCCAGCGGGCCAATGACAGCGCCGTTATAGCTGTCGATGACGCGCCCCTCGGACGCCAGTTGCGCAGCACTCCAAAACGCCGAAAAGTCATAGCCCAACGGGGCGACCTCGGCCATTACCACCATGCGATACAATGCAGCCCCCAGCCAAATCGCCTGATAAAACACCAGCACCGCCGCGATCAACGCCACGCGGTTTAGCGTCATTCCTGCTTCGAACCTGTCAATCGCGCGTGCCAGCATATTGTGCCTTACCTGCTTGTTTTCCGCCCCGGGGCGGTTCTTCCCAACCGTCCTAGCAGAAATCCCGCGCGGGGCAACCACCAGCCCGCACCGACCATAACCCCGACCCGTATCTGTCCCGCATCAGGCCTTTGTTCACCAGCCAAAAACTTCGTTTTGCCGCCATATAGCGGTTCCCGTATTGAAACCTTCTAGATATAGTGTCCCACGAGTCATCGAAAACGATAGGGACAGACCATGCCACTTACCCCCGAACAGCAGGCTGAAATCGACGATCAACGCGCACAGATGGGCCAAACCCGCCGTGCAATATCGCCAGGCATGGAGGATCGCCTTTATACTGCGCACGACGTGCTGGACCACGGCTTTGTCCGCGTCATCGACTATATGGGCAACGACTCAGCTATCACCCAAGCCGCCCGCGTCAGCTATGGCAAAGGCACCAAGGCCGTGACCAATGACGAAGGCCTGATCCGTTATCTGATGCGCCACTGGCACTCGACCCCGTTCGAGATGTGCGAAGTCAAATTCCACGTCAAGCTGCCGGTATTTGTCGCGCGCCAGTGGATCCGCCACCGCACCGCCAACGTCAACGAATACTCGGCGCGTTATTCCATTCTGGACCGCGAGTTCTATATTCCCGCACCCCAGGACCTGAACGCCCAGTCGGTGATCAACAATCAGGGCAGGGGCGAGGTGTTACAAGGCGCCGAGGCCCAGCGGGTGCTGGATTACCTGCGCGACGACGCGCACCGCGCCTATGACCATTACGAGGACATGATTTCGGGCGAGGGCCAACAGGGTCTGGCCCGCGAGCTGGCCCGGATGAACCTGCCCGCCAATATCTATACCCAGTGGTACTGGAAGATTGATTTGCACAACCTGTTCCACTTTCTGCGCCTGCGTGCAGACGCCCACGCCCAGTATGAAATTCGGGTCTACGCCGAGGAAATGTGCCGCATCGTCGCCGACTGGGTGCCGCTGGCCTTTTCGGCCTTCGAGGATTACCGCATGGGCGGCGCCAATATTTCCGAAAAAGGCCTGCAATGTATGCGCCGGATGCTAAAAGGCGAGGACGTGACCCAAGAAAACTCCGGCATGAGCAAAGGCGAATGGCGGGAGTTTAAAGGGGTTTTGGAGGGGTAGGGAACTATGAAACTACAAGCCGATGAAATGATTTCGCGACCAACTCAAATAACGACCCTAAATCTAATTATTTTCTCTGGGTCAATTTTGGCCATTAGTTTGTTCGAATTGAATGCCAACAGTTGGAATTTTACGTATGGCAAAGATTTAACTTCCCAGCAATTTGCAATGCTCTCGGTAGCCGTACTTGTCTATCTACTTAGTTCTCATATCGTGCATTGGAGATCGGACTACATTTCCTTTACTAGGTGGTTTAAAACTAACCAAACTGTGATTGGAACGATGGGTAGTGGTAGCAGTTTCAATACTCAGGAACCAGTTCTTAAAGGAATTGAACGTAGATTGATTTGGTTGAATGAAAAATCAAACCAGCTTCAAACTGAACTGAAAAAATAGAAAGTTCTGGTCAAATTACTGACTTAGGTGCTGTAAGAGAATTAAAAAAATGCTTTGTAAACACTAACAAACAAGTCGATCAATTTATTCCAGATCTTAAGTTTATTTCTGATTCAGTCGAAACAATTGGGCCAAATTTCAAAAGTATTTCTACTTTATCTAGCACTGTTGTGGTTGGGTGGTATCTTGTTGTGCCATGTGCTCTTGCACTTTTTGCAATATACATGATCTGGCCGATATAGTTCCGCAGCAGAATTTCACAGCCTCTGTTTTAAAAAGGGAATGTCCGAAACTCTGTGTATAGGGGTTGGCCCACGCGGTTAAAACGGATCATCTGTTGAACCGTTCAGGGTATAGGATAGCGAATTGGTTTCTTGCTGCAACCCACTCTCTGACACACCGGCCCGCTTTCTCGAAATTGCGGATTGCCAGATAGATCAGCTTGGTGGCGGCATCGTCAGTTGGAAAGCTACCACGGGTTTTGGTGGTTTTGCGGATCACCCTGTTGAGGCTTTCAATCGCGTTCGCCGTGTAAATGATTTTGCGCACCGCTGGCGGGAAGGCAAAGAACGGGATCACCTCCTGCCAAGCGCGTCGCCAGCTTGGGGCGATTGAGGGGTATTTGCCACCCCATTCTGCCTCGAAATCATCAAGAGCTTTGGCGGCTTCCTTGTCGTCCACAGCCTGATAAATACGCTTCAGGTTCTTGGCGACAGCCTTGCGATCCTTCCAGCCGCAGAAGTTCAGGGAATGGCGCACAAGGTGCACAATACAGGTTTGCACAGTGGTATCAGGATAGGCCGCATTGATGGCGTCAGGAAAGCCCTTGAGCCCATCAACGACGGCGATCAGGATGTCCTCCAGCCCGCGGTTTTTGAGGTTGTTCATGATTGAGAGCCAGAATTTGGCCCCTTCATTAGCCGCAACCCACAAGCCCAGAACCTCACGTTCTCCCTCAGGAGTGACGCCCAGGGC
>CAXMUJ010000263.1:0-2581 GCA_964196455.1 uncultured Myxococcota bacterium
TGATCAAACTCAAAAATGGTCCTCGTAGACCAAGCCCAAAACGATCCAGCCCCCGCCAGTGCACGCCAATAATGGGCTGGCGTGCACTGGTTCAATCATTACCGATTGATGGAAAAACCATAAGACAAGCCCAAAGCAGACGTGTCCCGGTCGCTATGCGTGCAGGCGCAGCAACCTAGTTGACCAAAAACATCCGCTGCGCTGCAGCCAAGAAAGCGGTCGTTCGTTGCGCTCGCAGCGAGATTTTTAGCCCGATGTCCGAGTTGCGGACAAAGCGGTCATCTACCGAACCCGCGTGAAGAGGGTTTAATCGGGTTTTCTCGATTCTGTCGGACCGGGGAATGGACCAAGGCAACTGGCGCGGTGAGAAACTTGGAAGACGTGGTTATAGATGGTATGCGAGCATGGTGGCACCCCGCATCCCCTCCCCAAAGTTTCGAGAGTAGTGCACGACAAATCGCACGCTTGGGTGTTGAGTCTCCGAGAGCGCTTCGGCATAGGATACCGCCAGAATGCACCGGCGCGGATCCTGACCCAGAAGCCAGGCCGGGAAGGCCACGGAAGCGGCGATAGATTTGAGCGACCGCGGCGGCATCGTAATGACGAGACGGGTGAAACACCGCGACGGCGCATTTTAGGGAACTGTTGGAACGCGGCTTCATTCACTGACACAATCCCCGCATTTAGGGCCATCGGGGATCGGTCAGGCGTCCAAATGGGCGCTAGACGAACTACCTGCGATGGGACGGCGAAATCGCCCGCAAGGATTTCACGCGGTGGACGCCAAAAACAAATCCCCCGCAAAAAATCACGCATGCGTCACAAAAAACGGGACAACGCCGCACCGAAACACTCTGAAATCCCCAAACCTGTCCAGAAAATTGTGACGCAATGAGCCGTTTCCATGGAAAGCCCGCCACAAAAAACGGGCCATATATACATCTAGCCATAGGCAGTTGAGAAAGATGGGCAAGTCGGACAGCAACAGCCCAATCAGTCCCAAGCCCATAATGCGCTTTCTGCGCTTCTCTCTGACGCCGACCAGCGGAAATTTGACTTGGTGCTTTTCTGGTCGCTGGATCGGTTTTGTCGTGAGGGCATGGCTAAGACGGTTTCATACCTGTAACTGCTCGCTTCACGGCAACGTTTGCGTGTAAGCTAGGATATCGACAAGCATTCCCATGTCGAGGACAAGAAGCGCCGGCATCGCCTCATCCGGGTGTCCGTTTCGGAGTTTGTGAAGCGTTTCCCAAGGGTTTTCACGGGCAAGATCGCCTATATCATTGCCGGTGGGCAGGGCTTTGCCGTCCTCGCCGTGGCAGGTGGCACAAAGCAGGTTGAATTCGCCCCTGCGGCGATCCGCATTACCTTTGGCAATGCCGGTGTGCGGGTCGATATAGGCGTCCATGTCGATCTGACCGCGGGCAACGAAGTTTGCCAGATCCGTCACATCCTGCAAATCTAGCGGGGTTTGAAACCACCGCGGCCCATAATAGCGGTGGTTCTCATCCTGCAACAGTTCAACCACGCCCCGTGGCTCACTGCCTGCCCAATCACGGATGCCGATAATTCCGGTGCGGAGGGGGCCTTGCCGGTAGGCGCCCTCGCGGCCCTTGTAATCCCAGCCATGGCATTCCTTGCAGCGCCAGTTTGCCTCGGGCAACGTCGCCCGGCTCGCTGCCTTCGGATAGGCCGGATGGCGGGATGTCGGCGATTGGGCGCCGATCTCTTTTTGCCAGTTATCATAAAGCCGCCCACCCCTGGCGATCGAGCCTGCAAGGTCCTTCGCCGGCAGGGTCTGAATATAGGCGAGCACATCACCCAAACGGTTGGTTTTGAGGAAACGCAAGGGTGGCATCCGTTCCGCCGGGTGACCGTTCAGAATCTTGTGCAACGCCTCCTGAGGTTTGGTGCGCGCAAACGTCCCGAGCGGCTCAATGGTGGTAATCCGCTGGCCGTCGCCGCCGTGGCAGTTCGCGCAGATGGTTGCATAAAGCGCTGGACCTCGGGTGGCATCACCAAGGGCGCGGTTGGAACCGGCCTCGATATATGCCGCCATGTCGATCAGGCCATCCTTTAAAAAGGCCGCAAGATCGACGAGATCGCGTTTCGGCAGCATGTGGCCATAGCGATGATTTTCGTCTTGCAGAATGATGGCAAGTGCAGCGGCATCGGTGCCCGCTTCACCAGAGAGAGCGCCAGTTTCCTGCTCGGCCCGGCCCTGGTAACTCCAACCGTGACAGGAGGCACAACGCCAAGAAATTCCGCTGCCATTCATCGACGGGCGGACATTTTTGTATTTCGGATGAACTTCCGATGGTGGTTGGTCTTTGCCTTCCAGGAACCAACTGTCAAACAGCCGCCCCCCCCGGGCGACCGATGCGCCGTTGTCAGCCCAACCTGGCACGGCCCAAGTGATGGAAAAGGCCATCGCAAGTATGGCAACTGTAATACCGATACCTGGTTGCCGGAAATCTGGGTGGCGGTGGAATGAAGTCATCTCGTGCTCTCCCTAAATCAGAGCACTCGTCGCGGCTTACAATCGCACCGCGCATTTGGTGCTTCCAATTAACCACTTGGT
>CAXMUJ010000264.1:0-1515 GCA_964196455.1 uncultured Myxococcota bacterium
AGCGCCTTCGCCCGTTATGCTAACACCAAGGTCTGCCGCCAACGCCATGTCTGCCGCGGCGATAGCAAGACCTCCGTCGCTTAGATCATGTGCGGCATTGATCAGATCTGCCGCTTTGGCCCCACGGATTGCTTCACCAGCTCTACGTTCAGCACCCAAATCAACGTGCGGTGCATCGCCGTCTTCGCGGCCAAATACTTCGGCCAGAAGGGCGGATTGGCCCAGATGCCCTTGCGTGTCACCAATAAGGATCAATGTATCGCCGTCTTTGGGCTTGATACGGATCATTTCGTCTAGCGATTGCATAATACCAACCGCACCAATTGTTGGCGTTGGCAAAATACCGGACCCAAAGGATTCATTGTAAAGGCTGACGTTACCTGAAACGATCGGCATATCAAGCGCTGCTACAGCCTCGCCGATACCTTTGATGCAACCAACGAACTGCCCCATAATGCGGGGTTTCTCGGGGTTGCCAAAATTTAGGTTATCAGTTGTCGCCAACGGGGTCGCACCAGTGGCACAAAGGTTGCGATACGCCTCGGCGACGGCTTGTTTGCCCCCCTCGAACGGGTTGGCAACGCAATAGCGCGGGGTCACATCGGACGTGAAAGCCAAGGCTTTTGGGGTGCCATGCACACGCACAACGCCCGCGTCAGAACCCGGGCGCACGACGGTATCAGCGCCAACCATGTGGTCGTACTGCTGCCAAACCCATGCGCGCGAGGAATAATTCGCAGAACCCGTGATCGTCAACAATGCTTCGCTAATATCAACATCAGGTACATCCGTCAGCGGTTCTGCCGCCGGTGTTTCCACCCATGGGCGGTCATATTCCGGTGCTTCACCAGAAAGCGCCTTCAGCGGAAGGTCGGCCATCAACACTCCGTTAAGGCGGATAATGAAACGATCTTCGGCAATGGTTTCACCAACAATCGCGAAATCCAGATCCCATTTGTCAAACACAGCCTTGGCCACGTCTTCTTTTTCAGGGTTCAGAACCATCAACATACGTTCCTGACTTTCCGAGAGCATCATTTCGTAAGCCGTCATATTTTCTTCGCGCACAGGGACTTTTTCCAAATCCAGCATTACGCCAAGATTACCCTTGTCGCCCATTTCAACAGCCGAACATGTTAGGCCAGCGGCCCCCATGTCTTGAATGGACACCACAGCGCCGGTCTGCATCAGCTCCAACGTAGCTTCCATAAGACGCTTTTCGGTGAACGGATCGCCAACCTGAACTGTCGGGCGTTTTTCTTCGATAGTTTCGTCAAATTCAGCCGACGCCATAGTCGCCCCGCCAACACCGTCGCGGCCTGTTTTTGCACCCAAATACACAACCGGCATTCCAACACCCGAAGCGGCGGAATAGAAAATCTCGTCGGTATTTGCGATGCCCGCTGCAAAAGCGTTAACCAGACAGTTACCATTATAGGCTTTGTGAAATCGAACTTCGCCGCCAACTGTCGGCACACCAAAACAGTTTCCGTAACCGCCAATGCCTTCAACAAC
>CAXMUJ010000265.1:0-19752 GCA_964196455.1 uncultured Myxococcota bacterium
GCGAAATATGGGCGCCAAAGGCACCGGCCAGAACGATCCTGTCGACATTCTGTACGCCGAATTTATCCATCAACAAACGGGCACCGGAATAGAGCGCCGCCTTGGCCATTTGAATTTCGCGGATGTCGCGGTTGGTTACCGTGATTTTAGGCCCGCCAGTGGCACTGCCGTCCCAGACCAGATAGGAATATGTCCGCCCATCCAGAAAACACCGCTGGGTGCCAGTTTGGCTCGCTGATCCGATCAGGCCCGGACCGTCTACAATGCCAGCCATTCGCATTTCGGCCACCAGCTCGATAATGCCCGAGCCGCAAATGCCGGTGATGCCCGTTGTGCCGATTGCATCGTTAAAACCGTCTTGTGTGGACCAAAGGTCGGACCCAATGACCTTGAAACGAGGATCTTTGGTGACGGGATCGATTTCCACGCGCTCGATAGCGCCCGGTGCCGCGCGTTGTCCGCTGGATATTTGTGCGCCCTCAAATGCCGGGCCGGTGGGTGATGAACATGCCAGAACCTTGTCTTTGTTTCCCAGCAAAATTTCGGCATTGGTGCCGACGTCAACGATCAGAACCAAGTCTTCGGACGTATTTGGTGCCTCGGACAGGGCGACGGCGGCGGCGTCGGCCCCGACATGGCCGGCAATGCACGGCAGCAGATAGGCGCGGGCCAGCGGGTGCAGGTCCAGGCCCAACTCATAGGCGTGCAGAGACAGCGCATCAGAAGTTGCCAGTGCAAAGGGGGCTTGACCCAGCTCGTAGGGGTCCACACCGATGAACAAGTGATGCATCACCGGATTACAGACAAAAACCGCATCAACGATCAGGGATTTATCAATGTCGGCTTCTGTTGCGATCTGGGTGAACAGCGCATTCATGCCGTCGCGCACCGTGCGCGTCATTTCCGCAGCACCGCCCTCGTTCATCATTGAATAGGACACGCGGCTCATCAGATCTTCGCCAAACCGGATTTGCGGGTTCATAATGCCAGACGAGGCGACAACTTCGCCGGATTGCAAGTCACACAGATGGGCCGCTATCGTTGTGGACCCCAAGTCAACCGCCAGACCATAAATCGATCCCTCATAGTAACCCGGCCAGACATGCATGATGCTGGGTGGGCGCAATCCACTGCCCAAATGAACGGCACAAGTGACAGTCCAATTGCCCTTTCGCAAGGCTTTTTGCAGATAGGTCAGCACTTGAATATCAGCGGCTAAGCCTTTAATTTTCCACTGTTCCAGCAGCGCTTTTTCCAGACGTTCCAAGTCGCCGGACGGCTCGTGCATATCGGGTTTCTCGACCTCGACATAAAACAGTTTGGTCGATGTGTTGAGGATGATATCGCGGGCTTCGGCACGTTTGCGCACAACTTGGCGGTGGACTTGGCTTTCCGGTGGGACATCAATAACCACATCATTCTGAACCGTTGCCTGACACCCCAGCCGCCGCCCGTCAATCAGCCCGCGTTTGGATTTATAGCGCTCTTCGACCGAGTTCCATTCCGACAAGGCATCGCGCGCCACTGTGACCCCGTGTTTTGAGAACTCGCCAAAGGCCGGGGTGATTTGGCAGCGCGAACAGATGCCGCGCCCGCCACAAACAGAGTCCAGATCGACACCCAACTGACGTGCAGCGGTTAAGACCGGCGTGCCGGACGCAAAGCGCCCGCGTTTGCCGGACGGGGTGAAAACGACGAGGTGAGTTTCTTGCGATGACATGATCCGACCTTTTATATTCCGAGGGCGAGAATAGAGCGCATTTCAGAAATAAAAAGCCATATCACGTCAGAATGTGGGCTTGTAACGGCAATATAGGGTATTTGAGGTCGAAAACATCAAGACGGGCTGTTTGAACTCCAGGCGCAGCGATCAAAATCCGCGTATTTCAACAGTTTCTCAACTTTGCCAGCCGTCACCAGGCGCGTGCAACCTTCGAGGTGTGTCTCGGTCTCGAATACACTGACATATCCGGCGGTGTCAGGGGAAATTTCGTTGGCGCACAGAATTTCGCCCGCAGCCAGAGTTCCGGTTACGCGCATGCCACCTTTGACTTCGGCAGCAAAGAAATGCTCAGTGCTTGTGCTGTTCTCTACACAGACTTTACCTTCGGTCGAAACTATATGTTTTGATGCAACCAATTCTTTGTCCGCATCGGAGTTGACCGCTGCAGGTTTTGCATCACCGCTGGTTTCCGTAGCGACGGAAAACTGTGAAAGATAGGCAACAACATCAAGGCGTTGCTGTTCTTTATTAAGTTTAAAAGTCATTTTTGGCTTGGCTTTGGGATCGTCCAGAAACGCTTTCATATAGGCCTTAGGGTCGGTGATATATTCGGCGATTTTATCGGCATCCCAAATAAGGCCGGCGGCATTTGCAGCCTTGAGTGTTTTGGAATATTTGTACCCCTCGGCAGAGCCTGCGGCCCGACCCAATACGTTGTTCAGTATCGGTCCTGTACTATTTTTGGCTTTTTCACCAACTTTGTGACATGCCGCACATTTCTTGAAAACTTTTTTGCCTGCAACGGCATCTTGTGCCAGTGCAGACCCCGTCAGAGCCATTCCAATTGTCAATGTCGTAGCGGCTATAAGTTTTTGCATTTTGGTTCCTCGTGTCACAAGCCGAAATTGGTTGGGGCAGCGTCGCATAAAAATCACAAATGTCTATGATTGAATTGTCAATTTTCCCTCACAAAATGTTTACCCAGAGTTGAAATTCATTTGTCGCGAATAGTCGTAATGTGCGGGTGCGTGCCCACGGGCAGGGATCAATAATTGGAGAGAACAATGAGAAAAATTTTGTTGGGCGGTACGGCCGCCTTGGTACTGGGGTTCGGAGCAATTCAGGCAACGGCTCAGGATGCGCCTTTCGGCACCGACACTGAAGTTGCTTATGCAAAGCTGCTTTGGGACTTGATGGTTGACAGCAAACTGGCGGGTGATGGTGCAATTCACACATTTCCCTACGAAGGCGTGGCGCCACACGGCATGATGTTGGAAACGTTCTATACCGAGGCTACATTGGGCGGTCACACCGGCAAGCTGGTTGTGAAACGCAACTATGGCCCCGAGGGCGTGGAAGCTGAAATGGTGCTGGCAGATCCGGCAAAACATTTGGGCGCGGTCACCGTGATGTTCCAACGCGAAGACGGCTATGACGCCGACAATCAAAACTGGTTCTGGGCGAAGTACTTGCCGGATGGGTCTTTGGACAAAAACCCCAAAGGCATGCAATTGGCCGGTCGTGTTGCCAAGGGCGCTGATGCTGGGTGCATTGCATGTCATTCCGGTGCCGATGGCGAAGACTACATCTTTACCAAGAACTGATTTGCGACACGTGTATTTAGGGTGGGGCGGCTTGGGCCGCCCTTTTCTTGCCCGGGTATCAGAAGCCTGCAAACTCAATATCAAACAGCAAAACCAGTAATGGCACCGGTGCAACCGCGATCATCAAGGTCACAAGTATCATTGGCGCCGTAAACACCCGGCTCAGCCCCGCAGCCATCAAAATGCCGCCACCACCACCTATGAGCGCGTTGCCTGGGATGTTGATCGTGGCGGCCACCAGAACATAGCGGTAGTCGACCAAAAAGGGCCGCAGAATTCTGGGCAATCGCTCGCGCAATTTGTCGAGCCGTTCTTCTTTGTCCAGCGGTTGCAGCGCGTCAAGCAGGGCACAGGCCTTGGTCAGCCTGAGGTCCAGAAAAATCCGGTACAGAAAACTATACGGCATGTAGCGCCCTGCCAGATACGCCAACATCAGCCCGGTAACTGTTGAAAAATATACAATAACAACAACGCTGTCGCCGCGCATAAACATCAGCGCCATGCCGATTTCAATACCCGGAACAAACGGTGTGGCCATTAAAACTATATAAATGACGACCATTGCAAATATCACGCCGATCATCATTCCGCTGGTGCCCGCCGTATCAGACAGGCGCATGATCCAGTTCAACAAATAGTTCACAGCCACGACAACACCCGCCAAGATCAGAAGTCGAAAGGCGGTTCTTAGCAGGGATGTTTTTAAGGGAACGTTTGAGTGTTC
The DNA here is from genome assembly GCA_964196455.1 of uncultured Myxococcota bacterium. Lineage (GTDB taxonomy): Bacteria > Pseudomonadota > Alphaproteobacteria > Rhodobacterales > Rhodobacteraceae > Amylibacter. The sequence continues at coordinate 4,052 of CAXMUJ010000265.1, forward strand.
AGATGTCATAGGTCAGTGGAGCATATTTTCGGGCAAAACAAAAGAAATCCGCCCAAATATATCAAGAGCGGTTTCAAAAAGGTAAGCGACAGATGTCTAGGCTCTGCGCCGACGTCGACCTTCACGCCGACCACGTGCGCCGGCTTCGACCTGGCCTGCGGCCAAAACTGGCTTGTTGGCTTTGATCCACTGTGCGCCGTTCGGATCATTATTGGTCAGGAAGTTCGCCGCGCGGATTGCTTCCATTTCCTTGCCGGACCGGGATTTGGTGGACCCCATACCGGTGAGTTGCGCCAGCAGCTCAAGATCAATGTCATCAGGGACAATGATACCCGCAGCGGCAAGCTCTTCGCGTTTTGCGTCCAGCTTTTTCTGCCCTACAGGCAATGCAACCGGGTTCATGATCGCGCTGGTCATGCCCGCGGCAATTGCCATCGGTAAAAATGCGTTGTTAATGCCGTGCCGGTTGGGAAGGCCAAAACTGATGTTCGAGGCGCCACAAGTGGTGTTTACGCCCAATTCTTCGCGCAGGCGACGCACCAGAGCAAAGACCTGCAATCCAGCAGTTCCCATCGCACCGATCGGCATCACCAGCGGGTCAACGACGATATCATGGGCAGGAATGCCAAAATCAGCGGCGCGTTGCACAATTTTCTTTGCAACTTCAAACCGGACGTCCGGATCTTCGGATATTCCCGTGTCGTCATTGGAAATCGCGACAACAGGTACATTGTATTTTTTCACCAGTGGAAAGACCAATTCCATACGGTCCTCTTCGCCAGTGACAGAGTTCAACAGCGGTCGCCCCTGTGCGGCGGCTAGGCCTGCTTCCAGTGCTCCGGGAACCGAGCTGTCGATACACAGCGGAATATCCACCAAAGCTTGGACCATTTCGACCACTTTGCGCATCAAGGGTGGCTCGGTCTCATTCGGGTTGGGGTTGGAGTTATAAACAACGCCCGCGTTGATATCGAGCATGGTCGCGCCGGCCTCAACCTGGGCAATCGCGTCTTTTTCGACAGTTGAAAAATCGCCTGCTTCCAGCTGGGCTGCCAACAGTTTACGCCCTGTTGGATTGATCCGCTCGCCAATAACACAGAACGGTTGGTCGAAACCGATGATGGCTGTTTTTGTTTTGGATTCGACAACTGTGCGTGTCATGTCAATTTTCCTTAGGTCGGTTCAGCTGGATAAGATTGAGAGGCGGGTTTAGCAGAGGTGCCGCCATGTGTCATGGCCCAATTGGCGTTGTTTTTAATGCCCCCCAAAGGAAAGAAATGCACCTGTTCGATATTGAAGTCTGGATTGGCGGCTTTGTGGGCGGCCAGTTTGGTCAGAACGTCGGTTGGCTCGAAAGGCAGCAACAGTTTGGTCACATCCTTGGCCCGTTTTTGCAGGACGCGCATGGATGGACCAACACCGCAGGCAATCGCGAACTTGATCAACGTTTGCAATTTGGCCGGACCGGATATGCCGATATGAACCGGTATGTCGATCCCGATCTCGGTCAGGCGATCAATCCATTCGATAACCGGTTTTGCCTCAAAACAGAATTGGGTAGCCAGCGCCATTTTTGCGTCTGTGCGGTTGGCATAGGCCTGTTTCCAACCAAGCGCCGCATCAACATTGGCAGTGCCATTTTTATCGATGTCGCGGTTGCCTTCGGGGTGGCCCGCGACGTGCAAACGCGTAAAGCCGGCCTTATCAAACAAGCCGGTTTCAATCAGCTGCATCGAAGAGTGGAAATCGCCCTCGGGCGTGTCAACACCACCAGCCAGCAACAACGCCTGTTGTACATTTGCCTCGCCTTGATAACGCGCGATCCAGTCACCCAGCGTTGCTTGGTCCTGAATGATGCGGGCCGGAAAATGCGGCATGACATCAAAACCCTCGCTGTTTAGGCGCTTGGCCGTGGCAACCATGTCGTCAATCGGCGTGCCAGCGATATGGGCGATATAGACACGCGTCCCTTTGGGCAGGACGTCGGCAAAAACCTCGACCTTGGCCGAAGTATGCGGCATGACTTCAATCGAGTAACCGTCCAAAAATGCCTGCAGCTGTGGATTTACCAGCGGCTGCTCGACTGCTTCTTTCCTTCTGAACTGCAACAGTGCCATCGCGAGACCCTTTGTAAAGTGGGCTATGCCCATCCGTTATTTTCAATCAGTGCCAGTATTTTGGCTTTGTTATACTCGGCATCGATGCGGACTGCTTCTGCATCGGCAATCTCTGCCGGATCGCCGTCCAGAGCATAGGCAGGTGCCTTGCGCCATTCTGCCAGATAGGCATCGCTGTCCTTGGCATCAATTTTCATTGCGCAGCGGTCGATGGCTTGTTCGAACCGTTCGGGCAAGGGTGCTTTGGATGCGCGGCGTCCTTTGCCGACGATGATCTGGGCGGGGATATCTCTCCAATAAACTATCGTGACGTCTGGCATTTCTGAACCTTTTGTTTCTACAAGCTGTAAGCGTTTCATTTAAGTCGGTTTCGCCGAATTTCGACTTGCCTGTGCAAGGAAGCGACACCAATGACGTTTTTGATCGCACAATCTGACCGCTTGTCAAATTGTGTTTGCATTCGTAAGCTGTTTTCGGGATCGGGATAAAACCAAAAATGACGGACCAAGGCGCACCAACAAAAAGATTCTTAGCATCGGAACCTGTCCGCAACAACGGGTCGGCTGTGCGCGGCAACGAGCTGTTTGCCGCTCTTGATTTGGGCACCAACAGTTGCCGGATGCTGATTGCCCGTCCCAAGGGTGGTGAATTTGAAGTAGTCGACGCATTTTCCAAAGCTGTTTTTTTGGGTCGCGGGCTGGAAAGCTCGGGAAAATTGTCGCGTGATGCTGTGCGCCGAACTTTGGACGCTTTGAAAATCTGCAAAGCCAAGATTAAGAAAAATAATGTGAACCAAGTGCGTCTGATAACGACCGCAGCTTGTCGTCAGGCGCGAAATGCCAACTGGTTTTTGGGGCAAGTGCACCGCGAGATCGGCCTGAAGATCGAAGTGATCGCCCCGGAAGAAGAGGCGCGCTTGGCCGTTATTGGCTGTGCTCCGCATGTCAGCGAAACCGCCGACCAGTTGTTGGTCGTTGATATTGGCGGCGGATCAACAGAGCTGATCCGGATTGATCTGTCGCGAGTGGAGCCCTCAAACCGGCGTGCCGCGGTGAAGGCGTTGCGCTGTGGCCCGAAAAACCAATGCTCCACCGGACCGGGGGCTTTGGTGCAGGTTACAGACTGGATATCTGTGCCGTTGGGCGTGTCTACCTTGAACGGAATGTTTTCCGATATCGAGGACGATGCTGGTCAATACGCCCTGATGTCGTGTCATTTCGAAGACACGATGCTGGATATGATACCGGGGCATTTCGAAAATCAACAACCTGCGCAGGATGCGTTTCAGATAATCGGAACCTCGGGCACGATCACGACTTTGGCGGCATCGCATTTGGGATTGCAGCGATATCAGCGGGATTTGGTGGATGGCTTGAATATGACTTCGCGTGACGTTGGTGCCGTGGTCGAGCGATATTTGCGACTGGGTCCCAAGGGTCGCTTTCGTGATCCTTGCGTTGGAAAAGAGCGTTGGGAGCTGATTATGGCGGGGTCTGCGATATTGCAGTCGATCCTTCGGGTCTGGCCCACAGAAAAATTAACGGTTGCGGATCGCGGTTTGCGCGAAGGCATGTTATACGCGCAAATGGCCGAAGCAGGCGTATTGCAGGATATCTAGGTAAATGGTTGAAAAGAAAAATAGTTCAGGTCGCGGACAACGTGATCTGCAGGTGCGTGTTAAAACGGCCAAGGGCCGCCGTCTGTCGTCGACGAATTGGTTGAAACGCCAGTTGAACGATCCCTACGTCCATCAAGCCAAAAAAGATGGGCTCCGAGGACGGGCCGCGTATAAAATTCAGGATTTGGACGACAAGTACCGGTTTCTGGTGCCCGGCGCCCGTATCGTCGATCTGGGCTGTGCGCCCGGCGGTTGGTGCCAGATCGCGGTCAAACGCGTCAATGCTTTGGGCGAAAAGCAAGGCAAGCGCGTCGGGACAATATTGGGCATTGACTTGCAAGAGGTCGATCCGATTGCCGGTTGCGAAATTCATGTGCTTGATTTTCTCGACGAGGGTGCGGATGACAAGGTCAAGGACTGGCTGGGCGGGCAGGCCGATGTTGTCATGTCCGATATGGCGGCGTCGTCATCGGGGCACAAGCAAACCGATCATATGCGTATTATGGCGCTGTGCGAGGCGGCTGCCTATTTCGCTTTTGAAGTGTTGTCAGAGGGGGGCACTTTTGTCGCCAAGACATTGGCCGGCGGTGCCGAGGGCGATCTGCAAAAATTGCTCAAATCCAAGTTCACCAAGGTCGCCAACGTGAAACCAGACAGCAGCCGGGCGGACAGTTCAGAAAAATTCGTCGTGGCGACCGGGTTTCGCGGCTAAGGCGTCGCTAGACCGTAGCCACAAATATATGACCCTGTATTTTTGCAGAGGTTTTCCCTGTTCCAATGAAATTGGCGATCCGTGCGCCCGCGTGTTTGGTCGCGCGGTCCAACCCATCAGGATCGCGGGCTAATATCTCGTTTCTCAGCGGCGTGCCCTGACAATATGCAATGGCCGGATGCATAGGATCAGACGCGGTGCTTTGTGTTTGTTTTGTGGTCACTTCGACATTTGAAAATCCGGCGTTGAACAGTTCAGCCATGATGGCCTTAATGTCGAAATATCCGTGTGGAGTGCGCGCCAAAAACAAAGGTGGGTCATCTGGATAAAGCTCGGACACGGCCTTGGTCACGATATCGGCAAAGATATTTTCCTCTATTTTGTCCCAGACATTGAACACATAGGTGCCACCACGGTGCAGCACCCGTTTGATTTCGCGATAGCCGATCAGTTGATCAGGGAAAAACATGACGCCGAACTGACAACAGGCCGCATCGAAACTATTGTCGTCAAAGGGCAGGGATGTCGCATCGGCCGCTTGCCAAACAATGCTGTCATTTGCGGATTGCTGTGCTGCCGCACGATCCAGCATAGGTTGGTTCAGGTCCGTCACAACATATTGAGCCTCTGACCCTAGCAACGGGGCCAAAGCCCGCGTAACCACGCCGCTACCAGCGGCTGTTTCCAATACACGTTCAGGTTCAGACTTTGCCACCCGGGCGGCCATATCCGAGGCGAATTCTTCAAATATCAAGGGCACTAAATAGCTGTCATAAATATCCGGAATTGATCCTGTAAAGTTTTTGTCGCTAACTGGCATGGCGTACTCCCCTGATCGCAAATGACAAACCGTACCATACGACAGAATTGAAATCCAGAACGGCGCGCTACAACGGCCCGCTATAAGAGCCTACTACAAAGGCCAATTACAAAGGCCAATTACAAAGGGTCATACGGGTTGAAGCGTTTGCTCTCTTGCATTTTTTTGCCAATGACGATCGATGCGGTCCACAACACGGCCGCGATAATCCACGGGATTGTAACCAAATCGATTGTACTGTTGTAAATCCAACCAACGCGGGGTTGGCTACAGCCTTCGCCGGCCTCGTTCAGTGTGCATCCAAGCGTTACAGTCAGAACAATAAACGCGCGTACACAAATCGGAAAGAGAAACGCCAAAAACGCAGCAACACGCAAAAATTTGCGCAAAAAACCTAGCATATTAGGCCTGCACGTTGAAAATAAGTGTCATCGTCGAGCAAAATGGTAGTTCCTTGGGTTCAGCAAATGCTTGGCCGTTTCTGGCCAAAGCGGTTAACAGTCTTAGCGTTGCAAACTGAGGCGGCGAACTCAACCAAAACATACCCCCGAAGTAGTTTTCTGGGACGCGTGTTGTTCGCACGTCGCGTTCCGGCGGGATTTAAGTCCATATTGACCAATTTCAAAATCCAAAGCCGCAGGACAAAAGCAATCCCGAAATCTATTTTTTCGAACTATTCCCGCCTAACGGCTTTCCTTTTGCCTCAACCCATGAGATAGGGACGTGCCAACAGCGTTCACTCTAGGAGATACCCGATGGAGATTCGTGAGGCCCTTACCTTTGATGATGTTTTGCTTGTACCAGGCGCGTCTAGTGTGCTGCCATCTGATGCAGATACGCGCACACTTGTAACCAAATCCATTGCAATGAACATCCCCCTACTCAGCTCGGCAATGGATACAGTCACCGAGGCGAAAATGGCTATTGCCATGGCGCAAGCGGGCGGTTTGGGCGTGATACACCGCAACCTGAGCGTTGCAGAACAGGCCGAACAGGTCCGCCGGGTCAAACGGTTTGTTGGCGGCACAGTTTATAGCCCGATTACACTGCGGCCTGACCAGACCTTGGCCGATGCCAAAGAACTACAAGCCCGCTACCGCATTACCGGCTTTCCCGTTGTCGACGCCGAGGGACATGTCTTGGGCATTGTCACAAACCGCGATATGCGTTTTGCCACCGATGATAAAACGCCGGTGCACGCGATGATGACATCGGATAATCTGGCCCTGATGCGAGAACCCGCTGATCTGGACGAGGCAAAGTCGTTGATGCAGGCGCGTCGGATCGAAAAATTGCTGGTGCTGGATGCAAACAATCACCTGTCGGGTCTGCTGACGATCAAGGATATCGAGCAGGCGGTTTTGAACCCGCAAGCCTGCAAGGATAATTTGGGCAGATTGCGAGTGGCTGCGGCCACAACAGTCGGTGATGCAGGTTTTGAGCGCTCAGCTGCGCTGATTGACGCTGGCGTTGATTTGATCGTCATAGATACGGCACATGGCCATTCCGAGAGCGTGGGTCTTGCGGTTGAACGGGTGAAATCCCTGTCCAGTTCGGTTCAGGTTCTGGCCGGTAACGTGGCCACGGGCGAGGCAACCAAGGCGCTGATCGGCTCGGGTGCGGACGCCGTCAAGGTCGGGATTGGACCCGGTTCAATCTGTACAACACGGATTGTGGCCGGCGTTGGCGTGCCGCAATTGACAGCGATCATGGATTGCGCCGAGGAAGGCAGCAAAACCGGAACACCAGTTGTGGCCGACGGTGGCATCAAATATTCCGGTGATTTCGCCAAAGCGATCGCCGCCGGTGCCCATTGTGCCATGATCGGGTCGATGATGGCAGGCACTGATGAGGCGCCCGGCGAGGTGATCCTCTATCAGGGCCGCAGCTTTAAATCTTTTCGCGGCATGGGGTCGGTTGGTGCAATGGCACGAGGCTCCGCAGACCGGTATTTTCAAAAAGAAGCCAGCAGCGACAAATTGGTGCCCGAAGGCATCGAAGGTCAAGTGGCCTACAAAGGCCTGGCCAGCGGTGTTCTGCACCAGTTGGTCGGCGGGCTTCGCGCCGCCATGGGCTATACCGGCAGCAAGGATATCGACACGATGCGCTCAAACTGCAAATTCGTGAAAATATCGGGTGCCGGCCTGAAAGAGAGCCATGTCCACGACGTACAGATCACCCGCGAGAGCCCGAATTATCGTGCCAGTTAACGTGATAAATCGACCGATCTGATGCGGCTGGATGCACGATATGGCACTGCGATTGGCCTGTTGGATCAGATTGTTGCAGGGGCACCGGCGGAACGGGTTCTGACGAGTTGGGCACGCGCCAACCGCTATGCCGGTTCCAAAGATCGCGCGGCGGTGCGTGATATCGTGTTTTCCGCGCTTCGAGGGCTTAAATGCTATCAAACGATCGGCGACGGACACGACGGGCGTGCGGTTGTTTTGGGGATGCTGCTGGCCCGGGGGATGGACCCCAATACGGTTTTTACCGGCCTGACCTATGCGCCTGACAGCTTAAATTCGCAAGAAGAAGCCGTGGTTAATTCCGCGCCGCGCGATACTGCGTCCGTCTTTGATGTGCCAGACTGGACCATTGCACCGCTTAGTCGCGTGCTTGGACCGGAATTTGAAGCAACGATGTTGGCACTAGTTTCGCGTGCGCCGGTGGATTTGCGTGTGAACCTCGCCAAAGCTACGCCGGATCAAGCCACAACGTCACTGTCGAATGACGGGATAGAGGTTGAAGCAACACAGTTGACCAAGTCCGGCCTACGGGTTTTATCCGGAGAACGAGGTGTTGCCCGATCCAACGCCTATCTTGGCGGACATGTCGAGTTGCAGGACGCAGGTTCGCAAGCCGTGGTCGAGGCCTTGCCACTGGACCAAGTAACCACCGTTCTGGACTACTGTGCCGGCGGCGGCGGCAAATCACTCGCACTTGCCTCTTTGATGCGTGGACGGGGGCAAATCACTGCTTATGATGCCTCGTCTGATCGGTTGAAGAACTTAATAGAACGCGCAGATCGCGCTGGCGCAGACATCAAAATTGCCAAGAACGATCCAGCGCGTTCGGCCCGATCTTATGACATGGTGCTGTTGGACGTTCCCTGTTCAGGGTCCGGTGCCTGGCGCAGAAATCCGGATGGAAAATGGAAATTTGGGCCCGACGATTTGGCGGCTCTGGTCAAAGTACAGGCAGAAATTCTAGCGAAAACAGCGCCCTTGGTGGCGATGAGCGGATGCCTGGCCTACATTACCTGCTCGCTTTTAGCCCAGGAAAACGAAGATCAGATCTTGCATTTCCTTGCCCAGAACGGCGGTTGGCATCTGGATCACCAAACCCGATTTCCCCTCGGGGAGCAGAGCGACGGGTTCTTTATTGCACTGATGTCGAAAAGTTAACGAAAAATTGAGTTTTGAGTTGTTAACTGGATATGCACTAACTCTGAAATGCAATATCGAGTAAACGATACTATGTTGGCACTCCGCGCAAAGGTATTGAACGCAACAGATATGAGCCGACGTCACATCACTGTGCATGCCGGTCTATTTGTGCTTTTGATCATTGGCTGTATTGTGATTTTTCCGCGACTTGCTGTGTCGGACCCGGTTTTGGGGATATTGGCTCTGTGCGCTGGATTTTGTCTGTCCATCGGGATTTACCTGAGCAAAGACTGGATTGCCAAATTTCGCGACCAGAGTGTTCCTTCCGAATTGTCAAAAGACAGCCAATCCCTGAACATGCAAGTATCTGACAAGCCGGATCATCAGTTGAGCGACGCGACCGTTGAACAGCTTTTTAATGAATTGCCGGTGGCGCTGATCCAGATCGATGACCGCGATCAGGTGCCGCGGGTTAACTGTGCTGCGCGTAAGTTGCTCCGGGCAAGTGATGGCGAAACAACCGGTTTTGCCGATTTGGTAGAAGGACTGGGGCGATCTGTGAATACTTGGTTGGCAATGCAGCGCGACGGGTCGGCGCCCAGTAAGTCGGAAATGGTCAAGGTCAAACGCCGGTCGGCAGATGTGTTTCTTCAAGTGTCTTTTCTGCATTTACCGGACACAAAACGTGGAGACCTGGTTGGTGTTTTGAGCGATGCGACAGAGTTGAAATCTCTGGAAGCCCAGTTTATCCAAAGTCAGAAAATGCAAGCTATCGGGCAGTTGGCGGGTGGAGTTGCTCATGACTTCAATAATCTTTTAACTGCAATTTCAGGGTATTGTGATCTTTTGTTATTGCGACACGAGAAAGGAAGTCCAGATTTTGGCGATTTGACACAAATTTCTCAGAACGCAAATCGTGCTGCAGGTTTGGTTGGCCAATTGCTTGCCTTTTCGCGCAAGCAAACGTTGCAACCCAAAGATATTGATGTGCAAGAAACCCTGCGGGATTTGACACATTTGCTTAACCGGTTGGTCGGCGAGAAAACCCGCTTGTCCTTTGATGGTGACGACAGTTTACCGCGCGCATATGTGGATGGTCGGCAGTTGGAACAGGTGATTATGAACTTGGTTGTCAATGCCCGGGACGCAATGACTGACGGCGGCGAGATCGTGATTGATACACGACTGCAGAATTATGGTCAGAGCGTGAACATTGACGGCGTTCCGGTGTCGGCCGGAAAATATATTTCGATTGAAGTTCGAGATACCGGCTGCGGCATTCCCGCAGAAGTGTTGCCAAAAATATTTGAGCCGTTTTATTCGACCAAGGATGTCGGCGACGGAACAGGTCTGGGACTGTCGACTGCCTACGGCATTGTAAAGCAAACAGGTGGCTTTGTTTTTGCCGAGAGCGAGGTCGGTGTCGGGTCTGTTTTCAAGGTGTTATTGCCGATCTTTGAGGGAACATTGGCCACGGAACAGCGTTCGAAAAACAAAGTATCGGTTGAACGCGGTGGCTTGAATGGCAAGGTCATATTGTTGGTTGAGGACGAAGCCCCGGTGCGGGCCTTTGCGGCGCGGGCGCTTCGAATGCAGGGGGCAATTGTGTTGGAATGTGATTCTGCCGAAATCGCGTTGGAGAACTTGGACAACGATGCAATTGCTGTTGATGTCGTCATTTCGGATGTAATTATGCCGGGAATGGACGGCCCGACATGGGTGCGCAAGGCTCTGTTGAAACAGCCCGAATTGAAAGTTGTCTTCGTGTCCGGCTATGCCGAGGAATCATTTGCCGATGAGCACGCACGCATTGCGGGTTCCGTGTTTCTACCCAAACCATTTTCACTTATCAAGTTGATCGAGACAGTTCAGCATGCAATCGATCAGTAAGTTACAGATCAATTAAATAACTAAAAACAATGGTATACGACATCTCCATAGGTAAAAACTAAAGTTTTATGCAATCCTTTTACCTTTCATAAACACTCTGGGTAAAGACTAGAGGTTAAAGAAATATCTTGAAATGTTCTCCTTTTGGTCTCATAACGTTAATAAGAACAAGAGGCGAACATCAGCAATGATTGCCGCGCCGCGATCTATATGAAATAAGAGGATAAACAAATGGCAACTTCCCTATTGGATCTGAACGAAAGACGCGCAATGGATAAGCAAAAGGCACTTGAATCGGCATTGGGCCAAATCGAGCGACAGTTCGGCAAGGGTTCAATCATGAAACTGGGCCAAAATAATCCAGCCATGGACATCGAGGCGACATCGACCGGCTCTATCGGGCTGGATATTGCTTTGGGCATCGGCGGCATTCCCAAGGGGCGGATTATCGAGATATATGGACCAGAAAGCTCGGGTAAAACCACGCTGACCTTGCACGCAATTGCCGAGGAGCAGAAAACCGGCGGTGTTTGTGCCTTTGTTGACGCGGAACATGCGCTGGACCCGTCTTATGCCAAAAAACTGGGTATTGATCTGGATGAGTTGCTTATTTCGCAGCCCGATGCGGGTGAACAAGCGCTGGAGATTACCGATACACTGGTACGATCGGGTGCTGTTTCCATGGTTGTGGTCGATTCGGTTGCGGCCCTGACACCCAGGGCAGAGCTTGAAGGCGATATGGGCGACCATCAGGTTGGCGCACAAGCTCGATTGATGAGCCAGGCGATGCGTAAATTGACCGGTTCCATTTCGAAATCAAAATGCACAGTGATCTTTATCAACCAAATCCGCATGAAAATCGGTGTGATGTTTGGATCGCCGGAAACCACATCTGGCGGTAATGCGCTTAAATTTTACGCCTCGGTGCGGCTGGATATTCGGCGGATCGGTGCGATCAAGGATCGTGACGAAGTTGTCGGCAACGCAACACGGGTAAAGGTCGTCAAAAACAAAGTCGCGCCGCCATTTAAACAGGTTGAGTTCGATATCATGTACGGCGAGGGAATTTCCAAGCGGGGTGAGTTGATTGATCTGGGCGTGAAAGCCGGGATTGTCGAGAAATCGGGTTCATGGTTTTCCTATGGCGATCAGCGGATCGGGCAGGGGCGTGAGAATGCCAAAAAATTCCTGAAGGATAACCCTGACACGGCTTATGATATCGAAGACAAGATCCGCGCCGCGCACGGTCTGGAATTTGATGCACCTCGACCAGAGCCAAAGTCCAAGGACGACAGCTCGGATGTTCTGGAAGCCTAGCTTTATAGGCATAAAAACAAGAATTGGGGTCGGGACTTGCGCCGGCCCCTTTTTTGTGGCTCAAGTTTTGTTATGACTTTTGTGACCATGGATGAGTTGCAGGCGGCTCTGCCGCAGGTGCTGGCCGCGCCCAAAGACGCGGCGCCGGTTTCGCAGCTGTGTTTGCGACCGGGATATGGCCAGCGTGCATTCGTCAAAAACATCCATATGACACGCGAATTCGGCATTCCAGGTGAACGATGGTTGACGTCGCCATGGTTGAAATTACCCGACGGCAGGCCGGATCCGCGCATTCAGGTGTCTCTGCTGGGGACCAGAGTGCTCGATTTGGTGTGGCGCGACCCAGCGGTTGCACCGCATCCCGGTGATCCGATCCTGGCTGACATGGATTTTTCGCATGCGAATATGCCCGCGGGAACGTTGTTGTCTGTTGGCACGGCTACCCTGCGGGTGTCCGATCAATTCAATGACGCCTGCGTCAAATGGAAAGTGCGTTATGGCGACGATGCCAAGGACTGGATTGTACGGCCCGAAAACCTGAAATACCGGCTGCGCGGCATCCTGTGCGAAATTGTCGAGGACGGCTTTGTGAATGTCGGCGATCTGATCTGCAAGTTATAGCGTGATTGGGCTGTGGACAGTCGTTTCAGCCTTGGCTAAAACTCTGTTACCAACCCTAGCGGAACAGCACCATGACCAGCGTAAATGACATTCGTTCAACCTTCCTGAACTTCTTTGAAAAGAATGGACACCAGGTGGTGCCCAGTTCGCCTTTGGTGCCCCGTAACGACCCTACTTTGATGTTTGTGAACTCTGGTATGGTCCAGTTCAAGAACCTCTTTACCGGAGTTGAAAATCGCGACTATGTACGTGCGACTTCGGCACAAAAATGTGTGCGTGCCGGGGGCAAACACAACGATTTGGATAATGTCGGCTATACTGCAAGGCACCATACGTTCTTCGAGATGCTTGGGAACTTTTCATTCGGCGATTACTTCAAGGAACAGGCGATAATCTATGCTTGGGATTTGATTACCAAGGAATTCGGCGTGTCCAAAGACCGCCTGACGGTCACGGTGTATCATACCGACGACGAGGCTGCAGACATCTGGAAAAAGTATGCTGGCCTACCTGATGAGCGGATTATTCGTATCCCGACGCATGACAATTTTTGGATGATGGGGCCAACCGGGCCCTGTGGTCCATGCACCGAGATTTTCTATGATCATGGCGATCATATTTGGGGCGGCCCGCCGGGCAGCGCCGATGAGGACGGTGATCGGTTTATCGAGATTTGGAACCTCGTTTTCATGCAAAACGAGCAGTACGAAAACGGTGATATGACTGCACTGGACAAGCAATCCATCGACACTGGCATGGGGTTGGAACGGATTGCGGCCTTGCTGCAAGGCAGCCATGACAATTATGACACCGACCTGTTCAAGTCGCTTATCGAGGCGTCCGCACATGCCTCTTCGGTCGATCCCTACGGCGACCAAAATGTGCATCATCGTGTGATTGCCGACCATCTGCGGTCGACGTCGTTCTTGATTGCCGACGGGGTTCTGCCGTCAAACGAGGGACGTGGCTATGTGCTGCGCCGGATTATGCGCCGCGCCATGCGTCACGCGCATTTGTTGGGCGTTGCGGATCCGATGATGTACCGCTTGGTGCCGACACTTGTGGGGCAAATGGGCCAAGCCTATCCAGAGCTGGGACATGCGCAATCCCTGATCGAAGAGACGTTGCTGTTGGAAGAGACGCGTTTCAAGTCCACTCTGGATCGGGGTTTGAAATTGCTGGACGATGAGCTTGCCAGCATGCCGGTGGGACAGTCGTTGCCCGGTGCGGCTGCGTTCAAGCTTTACGACACATACGGGTTTCCACTGGATCTGACGCAGGACGCTTTGCGTGAAAAGGGCGTAGAGGTCGACACGGACGGATTTAAAGCGGCAATGGATGCGCAAAAAGCCAAAGCACGGGCGGCGTGGTCAGGCTCGGGCGAGGCCGCCGATGAAGCAATTTGGTTTGACATCGCCGAGAAGAACAATCCAACCGAGTTTCTGGGTTACGACACCGAAACGGCAGAAGGTCAAATTCTGGCTGTGATTGTCAAAGGCTCGGTTGCGTCTGTGGCGCAAGTGGGCGATGCCGTGGAGCTGGTTCTGAACCAGACACCGTTTTACGCAGAGTCCGGTGGCCAGATTGGCGACAGCGGCAGTTTGACAACAGACACCGGCGCGGTGTCAATTTCTGACGTAAAGAAGAAAGCCGGCGTGTTTGTTCATATCGGAACGGTGTCGCGTGGATCGGTTTGTGTGGGATCAGCGGCCGAGCTGGTCGTGAGCCATGACCGTCGCACGTCCATTCGGGCAAACCACTCTGCCACGCATCTTTTGCACGAGGCATTGCGCGGGGCATTGGGTGATCATGTGGCCCAGCGCGGGTCGCTGAACGCTGACGACAGGCTACGATTTGATTTCTCGCACTCCAAGGCCATGTCGGCAGATGAATTGTCGCGGGTCGAGACTGAAGTGAACGGCTATATCCGGCAAAACTCGGCGGTGGACACGCGTATCATGACGCCAGACGATGCCCGCGGTCTGGGTGCACAGGCCCTGTTTGGCGAGAAATACGGCGACGAAGTGCGTGTGGTGTCCATGGGGATCGAGGACGGTTCGGGCAAGGGTGCCGGCGGTAACACATATTCGCTCGAGCTTTGCGGCGGCACGCATGTTCGTCGCACTGGTGATATTGGTCTGTTTGTCGCCTTGGGCGAAAGCGCGTCGTCGTCTGGCGTGCGCCGGATCGAAGCGCTGACCGGACAAGCGGCCTATAGCTATCTGGCAGGTCAAGATCGCGTGCTGGCGACGGCGGCTGCATCGTTGAAGGCAAAGCCAGAAGAAGTGCCCGCCAGGATCAAGGCGTTGCAGGACGACCGCAAGGCGTTGCAAAACGAAATTGCCGACCTGCGCAAGCAAGTGGCAATGGGCGGCTCTGGTGCGACTACAGCAGATGCAGAAACCATCAACGGTATTCCGTTCTTTGCCCAAGTTCTGTCCGGTGTTCCGGGTAAAGATCTGCGCGGGTTAATCGACGAGCACAAAAACAGGTTGGGCACAGCCGCCATTGTGTTGATCGCAGACAACGACGGCAAAGCAGCAATCGCAGCCGGCGTTACCAGTGACTTGACAGACCGGGTTTCTGCGGTCGATCTGGTCAAGGCTGCGGCTATCGAGTTGGGTGGCAAAGGTGGCGGGGGACGCGCCGACATGGCCCAGGCCGGAGGCGCGGATGCCAGCAACGCAGACGCCGCTGTCGCCGCTGCCAAGTCTATATTGAAAGGCTAGTCGTTTGAAGGGACATTGGCTCGCGCGCCTCGAGGTCAAAGATTTCGATATCTACAATGAATTCTATGGCGCGTCGGATGGTCAGAGCAATTCTAGGATTGGCGCCGAATAATTATCTGCGCGATCCGGTCATCATCAAAGGCGCCCAATTCAATCCTGAGTTTCAGGAAAAACATCAAGGAGAGACAATTATGACAGCTTTATGGATTGCGCATGTCAGTGTCAGTGACGAAGAAACCTATATGAAATACGCGGCAATTGCGACGGAGTGTATTGCTGCGCATGACGGTGTTTTCCTTGCGCGAGGCGGTGCATATCAACAGATGGAAGGACGCGATCGGCCACGTAATGTTGTGGCACGCTTCCCCAGTTTGGAACGCGCAGTAGAGTGCTATAATTCTGCGCGCTATGCACAAGCCCGAAAATTTGCAGACATATCTGCCGAGCGGGATTTGGTAATCGTCGAAGAGGCATAAATGTGTCGCGGC
>CAXMUJ010000266.1:0-4388 GCA_964196455.1 uncultured Myxococcota bacterium
GCGCCAATCGGCGTCGACACAAAGTACAGACCAGCGGGAATAGCATCGGCAACCATATGATCAATTCCAATGATTTTAGTTCTGCCCGTTGAATTAGTGGCGGACACACCTTAGCTTTGCACGAACGACTTGGCAGTGGCCAGCATAACTGGGGGTATTTTATGATTTCGCGTGTGTTTTTATCGATAAAGCTACTTGTAGCAGGATTTTCCATTCTAGCGCTGGGCGCGTGTGACCCCCAGCTCGGCGGAACCGGCGGGCCTCGCGTCAATGCCAACAAGGCGGTAACTGTCGCCCTTCTGGTGCCAACCGGCAGCTCTGATGCCGGCGTTTCTGCTTTGGCAGGCAGTCTGGTCAAGGCGGCCCAATTGGCGGTTAAAGAAAAATCCACCACTCCAATAACCCTGAAAATCTATTCCACAGCCGGCAATCCCGAACAGGCTGCAACAGCGGCACGCCAAGCCGTAAAAGATGGTGCCAAAGTCATTCTGGGCCCGCTGTTTTCATCCTCTGCCAATGCGGTCAGCCTTGCTGTTGCAAACACCAACGTGACCGTTCTAAGCTTTTCGAACAACACTGATATCGCCGGTGGCAGGCTTTTTGTTTTGGGCAACTCGTTCCGGAATACTGTTGACCGGTTGGTTGGCTACGCTGCCGCACGCGGTCTGACGCGCATTGCAGCCGTCGCGCCGCGCAACTCTGCTGGCAACTCTGCCACAACCGAGATCAGCCGCGCAGCGGCGAAGTACAGCGCCCAATATACCGGCGCGTCGAATTATGATTTCACCCTAGACTCGGTTGTGAAAGCAGCACCGGCTATTTCGCGCGACGTAAAATCGGCAGGTGCCAATGTTGTCATTTTGACAGCAGACAGCGCCGGAGCCCTGCCCTTGCTGGCACAGATGTTGCCAGAGAACGGTTTGAACCCTGCAACCGTCAAGTTTATGGGTCTGGCGCGTTGGGATATTCCACCGGAAAATCTGGCTCAACGCGGCCTGCAGGGCGGATGGTTTGCTGTGCCTGATTTTTCTGCATCGGATGCTTTCAAGACCCGGTATGTTGCAAGTTACGGATCCGACCCACACCCGTTGGCTGGGCTTGCCTATGACGGCATTGCCACTGTGGCAAAGTTGCTCGGCACTGGATCGTCACCTGAATTGTCCGGCCCCGCGATCGTTGCCGCCGGCAGCGTCAGCGGCGCATCCGGGTCCTTCCGGTATTTGTCTGACGGGACTGTACAGCGCGGCTTGGCTGTGGCAGAGGTCGCAAACGGTACATACCGTATCATCGACCCTGCCCCGAGGACATTTGGTGACGCCGCATTCTAAAACCCATGACAACCGGACAGAACCAGTCCGCAATTCCGGTTTGATCTGTCCGCCTGAAACCTTGTTCAATAGCGCCGTTGCCAAACGCCACATCACGGCGCTGGCAAAGGCACGCAAAGACGACGCAGACCTGCGAAAAGAAGCTGCGGCCTATTTGTCAGAGCTCTATGAACAAGGTCGAACAGCCATTGCACAGGCCTATACCAAAGATCCCTACGCGACCGGTGCCGTGACCAGATCCTACACCTATTTAACCGATCAGATTGTTTTGACGACATACGACATGGCGGTACGCCACCTGCATCCGAACTCGAACCCGACCGATGCCGAGCGCATTTCGTTGATCTGTGTGGGGGGCTATGGTCGCGGCGAAATGGCGCCCTATTCCGACGTCGATCTGTTGTTTCTGTCGCCTTACAAATTGGCGCCCTGGACCGAGAGTGTGGTCGAAAGCATTTTATATGTCCTGTGGGATATTCGACTAAAAGTTGGCCATGCGACACGCACCGTACAAGACTGTATTCGCCTAGCCAAATCCGACCAGACAATCCGAACCGCCTTGTTGGAACGACGTTTTTTGACCGGTGACAAGCGCTTGTCAAAAAAGCTGACGAAACAATTTCAGAGGTCGCTGACTAAGACGTCGCAATCAGAGTTTGTCGAGACCAAACTCGAAGAGCGCGAAATCAGGCACGAGCGACAAGGCGGCCAGCGGTACATGCTGGAACCCAATGTCAAAGAGGGCAAGGGGGGTCTGCGGGATTTGCAGTCCTTGTACTGGATTACAAAGTTTATCAGCGGGGTCAACAAACCCGAAGAAATGATCCAACAAGGGTACTTTACCCAGTCCGAATACGAGAATTTTGCCGAAGCTGAAGAGTTTCTGTGGACCGTTCGCTGCCATTTGCACCTGTTGTCAGGCCGGCCGGTTGAAAAACTTGGTTTCGAGGCGCAACCCGATATCGCCGCAACGCTTGGCTTTGAGGATAGGGATGGACAACTGGGCGTCGAGCGTTTCATGCAGGTCTATTTCCGGCATGCAACCCACGTTGGCGACCTGACACGGGTGTTTTTGACCAAACTCGAAGCCAGCCATGTCAAACAGTCTCCGGGGTTTGGCCATCGCCTGATGCGGGCAATGCCCTGGAACAAGGCCCAAGCCCCGGACGGCTATGCCTTTGATCACGGTCGACTGACCTATGCCGACGAGACCGACTTTCTGTCTGATCCGTTAAATTTGCTGCGATTGTTTGCAGAGGCACTGCGCTCGGAGATACTGATCCACCCGGATGCCATGCGCACGATTGCTTCGAATTTGGATCTGATTGACGACACCGTGCGCCAAAACCCAGAAGCGCAGTCTATTTTCCTTAATCTGTTGTTGCTCTATCATAATCCGGAACGGGCGTTGCGCCGCATGAACGAGCTGGGCGTTTTGGGACAGTTTATACCAGAGTTTCAGCGTATTGTGGCAATGATGCAGTTCAATATGTACCACCATTATACCGTGGACGAACATACCATTCAGTGCATTTCCATTTTGGCAGACCTGGAAGAGGGAAAGCTGAAAGAGGAATACCCGATCGCAAGCGGCATTCTGGACGGACAGCTTAATCGTCGCGTGCTGTTCGTTGCCCTGTTGCTGCATGATATAGGCAAGGGCCTGCCAGAAGAGCATTCACTGGTTGGCGCGCGCATTGCCGCCAAAGTGGCCCCGCGGCTGGGTCTTGATGAAAAAGAATGTGAAACGGTCGTCTGGCTGGTTAAAAACCATCTTTTGATGTCGGATACCGCGCAAAAACGTGATCATTCCGATCCCCGAACCGTTGCCGATTTTACCCGGGTCGTAAACACTGTTGGCCGGCTGAATTTGCTGACGGTTTTGACGGTATGCGATATCTTGGGCGTCGGTCCCGGAACTTTGAACAACTGGAAAGCGCAATTGCTGCGCTCGCTCTATAACGCGACCAAGGTAGCGCTGCAGGACGGCAGCAGCACTTCGGGCACGGTCAGACGGGTGCAAGAAGCCAAAGAACAGCTGACCGACATTCTGACCAAGGACCCGAACTGGGAGCCGGCACAGATCACCGCCGAGCTGGACCGGCACTATGATGCCTATTGGCAGGGTCTGGACGAAAAGGCCCATGCGGTGTTTGCCCGCATCTTGCAGGGGTTCTCTGCCACAGATTTTACCACCGATCTAGAGGCTGATGAAGATCGCGCCGCCACGCGCGCCTGTTTTGTTTTGCAAGACCATCCGGGGATCTTTTCACGCGTGGCAGGCGCTTTGGCACTGGTCGGGGCCAATGTTGTGGACGCGCGCACCTACACCAGTGTTGACGGCTATGCGACATCGGTTTTCTGGATACAGGACCTGAACGGAAAACCGTTTGAAAGGTCGCGTTTGAAGCGTCTGCGTGAGACAATTCTCAAGACCCTGCGCGGCGAGGTACTGGCGACACAGGCGATCAAGTCGCGCAACAAGATCAAAAAGCGCGAGCGCGAATTTGTTGTACCAACCGAGATCACCTTTGATAACGAAGGCTCAGAGATCTATACGATCATCGAGATCGACACCCGTGACCGTCCTGGCCTGTTGTTCGATCTGACCAAAACACTCAGCGGTGCCAATATCTATATCGCCAGCGCCGTCATTGCGACCTACGGGGTTCAGGCGGTGGATGTGTTTTACGTCAAAGACATGTTTGGCCTAAAAATCCATTCCAAACCAAAACGTCAGGCTCTAGAGAAAAAGCTGCGCGCCTCGATTGACCGTGGTGCCCTGGATGCTCTGTCATGACCCGCCAGATCCAAATGATGCGGTCCTTTATTACCGTTGGCGGCTGGACTATGGTCAGCCGTATCGCCGGTTTCGCACGTGAAATCTTAATCGCTGCGTTTTTTGGCTCTGGCCCGATTGCCGAGGCGTTTCAGATAGCTTTTGGGCTCCCCAATATGTTTCGCCGCTTTTTTGCCGAAGGCGCGTTCAACATGGCCTTTATACCGATGTTCTCCAAACGCTACGAAGCTGGCGAAGACCCGGAAAAATTCGCGCAGGAT
>CAXMUJ010000267.1:0-10407 GCA_964196455.1 uncultured Myxococcota bacterium
TCAGGGATCGAGTAATAAGACCGAACCAACTCCAGAGCTTCTTTGTCAGCCAACAAATCGCCATCTTTGTTACTGGCGATCGGCTTGACATCAGTGGCGTCGGTAATTCCCTCTTCGTATCCTTCAAAGAAAAAGTTGACGGATACATCAAGCGCTTCCGCGATATCCCATAGCCGCGACGCGCTGACGCGGTTCATACCAGTTTCATATTTCTGGATTTGCTGGAACTTAATCCCCACAGCCTCGCCCAATTGTTGCTGGGTAATACCCACCATCCACCGTCGGTGGCGAACGCGTTTTCCGACATGTATGTCAACTGGATGCTTCAATGTTCTATACCCCACAATTAATTCTCCCACAATTATACCAGAGTGCGGATTCAACCTTAAATAGAGATGAAGTGACGTAGCGTAACATCAGACATGAGGATTTAACCCATTGTTTTTAAATTATAATATTAAAGAGAGAAAATTTCTCTCGAGGATTTTAACAAAAAAACCCACCGTATCGGTTACGATTCGGTGGGCACTTTGTGACCGTATTCGCATATTGCGAATACCTTGTGGCGCTTTAGCCTGCTTGGCGTGACTGGCGTTTACGCTCATGCGGATCCAAATAGCGCTTGCGCATGCGGATGCTTTGCGGTGTGACTTCAACCAACTCGTCCGTATCGATATAGGCAATCGCCTGTTCCAGAGACAGCGTCACAGGTGTTGTCAAGCGCACCGCCTCGTCGGTTCCCGATGCCCGCACGTTGGTCAGCTTCTTGCCTTTCAGCGGGTTCACTTCCAGATCGTTTTCACGGCTGTGTTCGCCAATGATCATGCCCTGATAAACCGTCACTTGGGGGCCGATGAACATTTTGCCGCGATCCTCGAGGTTGAACAGCGCATAGGCCACTGATGTTCCGCTCTCCATGGAAATCAGAACACCGGCGCGACGTCCCGGAATAGGGCCTTTGAAGGGCGCCCAGTCGTGGAACACGCGGTTCATAACACCAGTGCCGCGTGTGTCGGTCAGAAACTCGCCGTGATAACCGATCAGCCCGCGGGCCGGCACATAGGCCACAATCCGGGTCTTGCCGACACCGGACTGGCGCATCTCGGCCAACTCGCCACGTCGCACGCCGGTCATCTTTTCAATTACAACGCCAGAGTACTCGTCATCAACATCAATGGTAACTTCTTCGATTGGCTCAAGTTTTTGGCCATCCACTTCGCGCATCAGAACTTGAGGACGAGAGATCGACAGCTCGAAACCTTCGCGCCGCATGTTTTCGATAAGAACGCCCATTTGCAACTCGCCACGACCTGCGACTTCAAACGCATCACCGCCCGGCGCGTCGGTGATGCGGATCGCGACGTTAGACTCGGCTTCTTTCATCAAGCGATTACGAATGATACGGCTTTGTACTTTCTTGCCTTCGCGTCCAGCCAGCGGGCTGTCATTGATGCCAAAGGTAACAGTGATGGTCGGTGGATCGATCGGTTGTGCCGGAATAGCGTCTGTTACGCTTGAATCACAGATTGTATCGGCCACTGTAGCCTTGGACATGCCCGACAGCGATACGATGTCGCCTGCCTCGGCCACATCAATCGGCTGTTGGCCCAAGCCGCGGAATGCCAGAATTTTTGCTACGCGGAAACCTTCAATTTTGGAACCGTCGCGCGACAGGGCGTTTACCGTGTCGCCAGTCTTAACCCTGCCCGCCTCGACACGACCGGTCAACAACCGGCCCAGAAACGGGTCGGCACTCAGTGTTGTGGCCAGCATCTGAAACGGTTCTTCGATCCGGTCCAGCTGTGCCGGTGCCGGAACATGCGACAGAACCAGATCGAACAGAGCATCCAGATTTTTGCGCGGGCCATCCAGCTCGCTATCGGACCAGCCAGCACGGCCAGACGCATAGAGTACTGGGAAATCAAGTTGATCGTCATCGGCGTCCAGATTTGCAAACAGGTCGAACACTTCGTCCAAAGCGCGGTTTGGTTCGCCGTCAGGCTTGTCGACTTTGTTCACCACAACAATCGGGCGCAGGCCCAGCGCCAGCGCCTTGGATGTTACAAACTTGGTTTGCGGCATCGGGCCTTCGGCAGCATCCACCAACAGAACAACACCGTCCACCATGGACAGGATACGTTCCACTTCTCCACCAAAATCGGCGTGACCGGGGGTGTCGACGATATTGACGCGCACGCCGCGCCATACAACAGATGTACATTTCGCAAGGATCGTAATGCCGCGTTCGCGTTCTAGATCATTGCTGTCCATCGCGCGTTCTGACACATTTTCGTTGTCGCGAAACACACCGGACTGTTTCAGCAGCTCATCCACCAATGTGGTCTTGCCGTGGTCAACGTGCGCGATAATCGCGATATTTCTCAGTTCCATAGTTCTATGCCTGTATAGGAGGAGTTCAAGCTCTCGCGGCCCATACCCGAGGCACAGACAAAAGGCCAGCATAATCGCCCATAATTACCGGCTCAGGCCGCAATTGCGCTTGAAACAAGACCGTAGGCCCCGCGCACTTGTTCTGCCAGTTTTTCGGCCAACGGTCCCTTCGCGGCGGCACCCGAATACATATTAATTTCAAAAGTGGGTAGGTCCGGAAGCCCCGCCGACTTTGGTAGTTCTTGCCAATAGGGAGGCTCGGTTCCCTTTAGACAGGCGTGTACGGCCAGATCTGCCGAGACGCTGGCCTCTACTGTACGGGTCGATTGTGTCTCAACAGCCATTTCCCACGGGATGCCTTCGCGATCCAAAACTGCCTGAACCTTGCCGCGAAACAAGCACTTTTTTTCATAGGCCAGACGCAGTGGGCGTTCGCGGTGCACCCGACAATCCGGCGCACCAAACCACGCCAGCGGCACATCTGCCAGTTTTTCGGCCCCAAGCCCGCCGCGTTGCTCGGTCGTCAGGATCAAGTCTGCTTTACCCTCTGCGAACAGTTCCTTCAGGCGGTGCGTATAAGAAGAGTACAGTTGTACTTTGACGCGCGGGTACTCTGCGGCGAACTGTTTCAAAACTTGCGGGATATGCGGATAGACAATGTCGCCAGGAACACCAAATACCAGCTCGCCCTCGTAGGCTTGGTCCGTCAGGCGCGACCAAACTTCGTCGTTCAAGGACAGCAACCGACGCCCATAGCTCAGCAGCTGTTCGCCATGTTTTGTCAAACCGATCGAGCGCCCCGAACGATCCATCAATTCCAATCCGAGGGATTCTTCCAGCCGCTTAAGTTGCATCGACACGGCCGATTGCGTCAAGTGTAACTGGCCAGCAGCCAACGTCACGCCACCGATTTCAGCAACGGTCACAAAGGATCGCAGAGCAGTCATGTCCAGATTTCTTGGCATATCACATTCCTTGATGGGTTACATAACAAACATTCGTTTTCTATATGAACCATAATCTGGCAATAAGATCAAGAAATTTGATGCGACACCCGTATCATATCAAACACCGAAAGGATCTACACATGTCTACTCTTGTACAAAAATACGTCGGATTCGGTGGTTTTCGCGCTTTTTCGCTGATCACTGCCCTCCTTAACGCTGATCAAGCTTATCGTTCCAAGCGTCGTCTGGCGCGCCTGCACCCGGCCCATCTGGCCGATATGGGCCTTTAGGACGCGACTGGCCTGCTGTCTGGGCAGGCCATAAGCACTCCAATTCCCAAATACAGACCGGTGCGGATGCAAATTCGTGCCGGTCACGTCATTTTCAACCTGAATTCATCGCTATTTACTTGAAAATTTCAGTTTTATGCCCAATATCAATAGGGACATCGGCAATCATGCCGACCAAGTGACTTGTTATTGAGGAGTTATTAAATGGCTGAATATGAGACAGTCCGGCGCGTAGGCGCGGGTGTCCGTCCGGCAGCACAGATCGACGAGGGTCTTCGTGCACATATGAGCAGCGTCTACGGGCTGATGGCCGGCGGCATGTTTATCACAGGTATTATCGCCTATATCGTCGGCAACAACGATGCAATGCTGGCAACGATTTTCGGATCGCCGCTGAGATATGTCGTAATGTTTGCGCCACTGGCCGTTGTGTTCGGCCTGAGCGCCAGCATCAACCGCATGTCTGAAAATACCGCACGTGGCGTCTTCTTCCTGTTTTCGGCCCTGATGGGGCTGTCGATCTCTTACATCTTCGCGATGTACACCGACATGTCTATTGCCAACACCTTCTTCACCACTGCGGTCGCGTTTGCCGGTCTGAGCCTGTACGGCTACACCACCAAGCGTGATATTTCCGCTTGGGGCAGTTTCCTGATTATGGGCGTGATTGGTCTGTTGGTGGCATCGGTCGTCAATATCTTCATCGGATCTGCTGCGATTGCCTTCGCTGTGTCCGCACTGGGTGTTCTGATCTTTGCCGGTCTGACCGCCTACGACACGCAGAAAATCAAGACAACCTATATCATGATGGCCGAATCCGGTCAGACGGAATGGTTGGGCAAAGCCGCTATCATGGGCGCGCTGAACCTGTATCTGGATTTCCTGAACATGTTCATGTTCCTGCTGCATTTCATGGGCAACCGCAACTAAGCAAAGCGACATATCAAATATTTAAGCCGGGGCTAGCGTCCCGGCTTTTTTATGTGTGCAACACTGGTTAACGCCCCCCAAAAACACAAAAACCGCGCCAGGGCGCGGTTCCGTGTAAATCAAAGCCGGGTGGTAGTCCCTATTTGATTTTGCCTTCTTTGTACTCCACGTGCTTGCGCACAACGGGGTCGTACTTTTTCACGACCATCTTCTCGGTCATGGTACGGGCATTTTTCTTGGTCACATAAAAGTGGCCAGTGTCCGCTGTGGAATTCAGGCGGATCTTGATGGTGGTTGGCTTCGCCATTGGTCATCTCCTACAGCGGTTTCCCGCGAAAACTTGAGCCTGCCTTCTATACCAGCACGAACCAGTGTCAAGACTTAGCGGTGCGAATTCTCAACTGAAATCTGTCATTTCTCCACACCGCCGTCACGGGTCAACATGATCTGACGAGCCGCTGTCGGGATCGGCACTGATGATTTGGCTGCATCATCGACAGCGACCAACAAAGCCGTGCTCGTCAACTTGATCTGACCGTTCGAGAAAATCGCATAGTCCATGCCAAAACTCGACCGGCCAACCTGGCCGATCCGACCCAGAACAACATAGCTGTCGTTCATATAAAGCGGGGCATCATAGCTGATGCTGGCGGTGCGCAGCGCAGTCATGGGCCGTGTAGGTAAGTCAGCACACTTGCCCAGATCATCCAGATAGAGCACGCGCAGAGTTTCGAACCACCGCATATAAACGGCGTTATTCACATGCCGGAATGCGTCCACATCGGAAAACCGCACGAAATCCCGCAGGCCAAAGCGCCAGTCGCCGTCAACGCCCAGCTTGTCCACCGCCGCTGCGTCGAGATATGCCTCTTGTATCATACCCCTGCCCTCCTCAGGCCATGCCGCCGGCAATCAGCCGTTCGGCAATCCGACTATAGGCGTCACCATGCGGGCTGTCGGTCGCGGCAATCGGGGTGCCGCTGTCGCCGGCCAGTCGAATGTCCAGCTCTAACGGGATTTCGCCCAGAAACGGCAGACCCAGTTTCTCGGCCTCGGCCTTGGCGCCGCCATGGCCAAAGATATGCGCCTCGTGGCCGCAGTTCGGACAGGTATAATGCGACATGTTCTCGATCATGCCCAGAACCGGTGTCTTCATCTTGTCAAACATATTCAGCGCCTTGCGCGCGTCCAGCAAGGCAACATCTTGCGGTGTGCTGACGACAATCGCGCCCGTCACCTCGGTTTTTTGCGACAGCGTCAATTGCACGTCGCCTGTGCCCGGTGGAAGATCGACGATCAGAACGTCCAGCTCACCCCACTGCACTTGCCCCAGCATTTGCTGCAAGGCTCCCATCAACATCGGACCGCGCCAAATCACCGCTTCGTCTTCTTTCAGCATCAGACCGATAGACATCAGGGTCACGCCATGCGCTTGCAACGGAATGATCGTTTTGCCATCGGGCGAAGCTGGCCGTTTGTTCACGCCCATCATGCGCGGTTGGCTGGGGCCGTGAATGTCAGCATCCAACAAGCCCACACGGCGACCTTGCCGCGCCAAGGCCACAGCCAAGTTGCTGGAAACAGTGGACTTACCAACGCCACCCTTGCCCGACGCAATCGCCAGAATACGGTCAACACCAGCTATTTTCTGGTTGTTAGCGGCGGGTTTTGGATGACCGCCAACTTTCAAGTTCGGGGGTGGAGGTGCTTTGGGTGCAGCCGAATGCGCAGTCAGCAAAACCGACACACGACCAACACCGGCCATGGCCTGAACCGCCTGCTCGGCCGCAAGGCGAAGCGGTTCCATCTTGGGGCCGTCTTCGGCGGGCACTTCGATCACGAACCGCACGGTATCACCGTCCAGTGTCAAAGCACGCACCATTTCTGCATCAATTATATTACGCCCGTCGGGCAGTTTTACACTTTGTAGGACGTGCAAAACGTCATTGCGTTGGACAGCCATTGCTCTCACTTTCAAACATAACTTGTTATACGTCTTTTGACATTGACCCTTAAATTGTGCATCTGGGGCGAAAGGGCAAGGGAAACCGTAACCCAGCGAGGACGACATGGAAATTTTCACGCAAGCCTTTGGCCTAATAGTTGGCGGAAATGCCGACTTGCTTGCTATTGTCGCACTGTCACTGAAGGTCAGCCTGTCTGCGACCTTGCTGGCGTCGTTCTTTGCAATTCCGCTTGGCGCGGCACTTGCCGTCTGGAACTTTCCGCTGCGCTCGGTGGTGGTTTCATTGTCAACTGCCCTGATGGCTTTGCCGCCGGTGGTGGTGGGGCTAATGGTTTATCTGTTGCTGTCGCGATCCGGACCGTTGGGGTCCATGGGGCTATTGTTCACCCCCCAAGCCATGGTTATCGCGCAGTCAGTGCTGATCTTTCCCATCGTTTTGGCGCTAACCCGCGAGGCGGTTTTGCCCTTGGATCGGGACTATAGCCGGTTGTTCTCGGCTTATGATCTGTCGCCTGCACTGCGCCTGCGCACCTTGATATGGGATGCGAGATTTGCGGTTGCCACGGCGCTGCTGGCAGGCTTTGGTCGGGCGCTGGCCGAGGTTGGCGCGGTGATCATCGTTGGTGGCAATATCAACGGCGTCACCCGGGTCATGACCACAACGATTGCGCTGGAAACCAGCAAGGGTAATCTGGAGCTGGCGCTGGCGCTTGGGTTGATCCTGATTTTCATTGCTGTTGCCATCAACGCTCTGGTGCATTTCATTGCCGGATATAACCGCAAATACCAGGGAGCGCGATAATGCCGGAATTGTCGTTTACCGCCATGGAATACCGTATCGACGGTAAGCTGTTTCTGGGTCCTCTGGATTTGACGCAGGACTGCACCGGTGTGACAGCTGTTCTGGGCGCCAACGGTGCTGGCAAAAGCCTGTTTCTGAGCCTGTGCCAAGGCATGATATCCCCAACCAGCGGAACGGTCACATGGGATCGCGCCAGCGCAGCGAAAACACGCAGCAAACGCGGCATCGTGTTCCAGTCCCCGACACTTCTGCGCCGATCGGTCTATGACAATGTCGCATTTGCCCTGTTGGCAACCGGTGTCGACAAATCCCAGATTGCCCCCCGCGTCGATGCGGCCCTAGCGCGGGTCAACTTGTCGGATAAATCTCACGCACCAGCTGGCGCCCTTTCGGGCGGTGAAGGTCAACGCATGGCACTGGCACGCGCAATTGTGAATGCGCCGGATGTATTGTTGTTGGATGAACCGTCCAGCGCACTGGATCCCGCGTCCGTCCGTCAGTTCGAAGAGATCGTTAAACAGATTGCGGTGCAAGGTGTGGCGGTCTTTATCGCCACGCATGACATTGGTCAGGCAAAACGTCTGGCCCATGACATTCTGTTTCTCGACATGGGCAAGATCAAAGAGCACTCTTTGGCCGACAGTTTTTTCACATCGCCAAAATCGAACGCCGCCCAACGATATCTCGAAGGAAGACTTTGAATGCGTTTGATCCTTTGGATAGCCGCCCTAGTATTTGCCAGTCCCGGTTTTGCAGGCGAAACCACGCTAACGCTTGCCTCGACCACGTCGACGCAAAATTCCGGCCTTTATAACTATCTGCTGCCTATCTTCGAGGCCGAAACCGGTATTCATGTCAATGTTGTTGCGGTCGGGACAGGTCAGGCCCTGCGCATTGCACGCAACGGCGATGCGGATTTACTGATTGTCCATCACCGCGCGTCAGAAGACGCCTTTGTCGCCCAAGGCTACGGCGTGCAGCGGTTTGACATTATGTACAATGATTTTGTGCTGGTTGGCCCCAGAACAGATCCGGTCAGTGTTCGCGGCTCAAGCATCTTGGGCGACGCTTTGACGCGTATCGCAGCGGCGCGGCCAATATTTGTGTCACGCGGCGACGACAGTGGCACACACAAGAAGGAGCGCGAGCTTTGGGCTGCCGCAGGTCTGGTGCCTCAGGGCGGCTGGTATCGCGAGATTGGCGCCGGCATGGGGGCGGCGTTGAACATGTCTGCCGCGGTTGATGCCTATACCTTGTCGGACCGTGGAACGTGGCTGTCGTTCGGCAATAAACAGGACCTGGATTTGCTGTTCAGTGGCGACGAGGGATTGCGCAATCCCTATTCCGCAATCGCGGTTAATCCGGACCGTTTCCCCCATGTCAAAGCCGAGGCTGCAACGGTGTTGATCGACTGGCTGGTATCGCCGCACGGACAACAGCTGATCGGGGATTTTCGCATCCAAGGTCAACAATTATTCTGCCCCTATGCACAAGCAGACACCATAGCCGACGCAGTGCCGCAACCTTGTCCCGCCAACTAAAATACCGTACCGGACAGATTTCTGCACAGATATCCACCCGAATTTGGGCAAACAGTCTAACTCTAGGC
Organism: uncultured Myxococcota bacterium; assembly: GCA_964196455.1. GTDB lineage: Bacteria > Pseudomonadota > Alphaproteobacteria > Rhodobacterales > Rhodobacteraceae > Amylibacter. The sequence continues at coordinate 8,936 of CAXMUJ010000267.1, forward strand.
CTAGTGCGTGAGAGCCATGCGCCCGACGCATACCGGATTTGCAAAAATGTGACTTTTACTCTGGGGAAGACATGCTATTTTAATTTCAAGAGACGAGGTCATCGAGACCAAATTTCATCCGAGGTCACCTATTCCTCCTCCCTATGGTGACCCAGATACACAGACGGCACTGCGCACCTCCTCCCGCGTAGGGTCATCTAAATAAAGAACGGTGATGTGCACCTCCTCCCGCGCATCACCGTTTTTTTATGTCTTTTTTCTGGGAAATGCAGCAATGGTCACAAGAATTGACAGTGTTGTACGCCATTGCGCCTAGGCTAAAACGGCACATCCGATGCCAAGGTCACAAAACTCGCGACAACTTTCTTTTCGCCGGCTTTTTCAAACACAATCGTCAGCTTGTCACCTTCGATCTCGACCACTGCGCCATATCCGAATTTCTGGTGGAACACCCGATCGCCCAAGCCGAACGCAGACACCGCTTGGGCATCAATAACAATATTGCTGGCTTCGCGCGGTTTGCTGGTTCCGTATTGCGCTGTTCGCGCCTGCATCCGACGCCAACCGGGCGAATTATAGGCGTCAGCGCGGGTTGCCCGCTCTTCCAGACCGGACCCGAAATCAGCACTGGTTCCGCCAAACCCCGGCGATTTTTGCGCTGCACCACTGCCAATGCCACCGTACAGGCCCGGAGGCGTTAAAACATCGACATGATCGGCGGCCAATTCGTCGATGAACCGCGATGGCAACGCCGATTGCCATTGACCATAGACACGGCGGTTGGCGGCAAAACTGATGGTGCAATGCTCCTCGGCCCGGGTGATCCCGACATAGGCAAGACGCCGCTCTTCCTCGACCGATTTCAACCCGCCTTCGTCCATGGCGCGCTGGGACGGGAACAGGCCATCTTCCCATCCGGGCAAAAACACGACCGGAAACTCCAGCCCCTTAGCCGCATGCAGGGTCATAACCGACACTTTTTCCGTGGCATCACCGCTATCATTCTCCATGATCAGCGAGACATGCTCCAGAAACCCCTGCAGGTTTTCAAACTCCTCCAGAGCTTTGACCAGTTCTTTGAGGTTATCCAGCCGACCGGGGGCTTCGGGTGTTTTATCTTTGCGCCAATGGTCAGTATAACCACTTTCTTCAAGGATCTGCTCGGCCAGCTCTATGTGGGACAGCTTGTCATCGTGAATAGCCACCGACCAGCGGGCGCAACCGTCGACCAATTGTTTCAGCGCGGCGCGGGGTTTGGGTGTCAAACCACCCTGATCCACCAGCATTTCTGCAGCAACCAACATCGGCACATTTTCCGTCCGCGCCAACTGATTGATTTTCTGGATCGCTTTGTCGCCCAGCCCACGCTTGGGCGTATTGACGATCCGTTCAAACGCCAGACTGTCATCGGGTGACACCGCGACCCGAAAATACGCCATGGCATCGCGGATTTCCATTCGCTCGTAAAACCG
>CAXMUJ010000268.1:0-7474 GCA_964196455.1 uncultured Myxococcota bacterium
TTTCAAAATGCTGCGAAAAGCACGAACGTCCGGTATGCAAATGCAGGGCCGCAGCACTGAGCGCCTAACTCGACGGCAGGAATGGGCCGTTCACGCCACACTTGGTTGAAAATCGAACGGCAGCTTTGTCCTGTGTGGATGGCTCCCTTTTTGCAAGTCCTTTTTTGTGATTGATGCTTTGTCAGATGCAGTCTTGTGTCCGGCCTGTTGACGCGACACACATGGCCGCTGGCCCTGATGGTTTCCACCAACCAAGTCCCGTTCCGCACATCGAACAACAAGCGTTCAGGACAAAGCACGGGGTGTCTTGGTTTTAAGGCTGACAAGTTTCCATCACTTCATTGGTTGGACCTGTCGCGGAATTGTGCCGCAGTGCCACCGCGTGCGCACAACGCGGATATGCTCCCTTCCCCCCGAAGGCCCGCCAACACGGTGTTATTACTTTCTTCCACCGAATTCTCGAGAGGCACCCCGCCGGTGTGAAGGGCAGATAGTAACTGACTCGGCTGCACAGCTGCACTACGTTATAGGCGCAGTGTTTGCGAAAGCCGGGGGCGTTAGGACAACATGGACATCAATCAGATCAAATACCTTCTAAACCTTGCTGACACTTTGAATTTTACTGAAGCCGCGCGGCGAAGCGGCGTTTCCCAACCCAGTCTCACCAAATCGATCCGTAAACTTGAAGAGGAGTTGGGTGGGCCATTGCTGTACCGAGACGGCAAAGACAGCAGGTTGACGGCACTTGGTCGCGAAATTCAAGTTGAGTTTTTACGCATCGATTCCAGATTGATGAATGTCCGCGAACTCGCAGAGAATTCTGTACGTGGGCGTAAGCGTGTTTTGTCGCTGGGCGTTGCCCCGACGATCGCGCCCAATGCATTCTCAGGTTTCATTCAACACGTCTTGGAGCAACTCCCAAGTGTCGAGTTGAACGTGCATTCAATGACAGCTGATGAAGGTGCGGAAGACGTTTTGTCGGGGAAATTCGATGCCTGCATTTTGCCCAACGCTCCAAAAGAGAACTTCAAACTACTTGTGCTACCCTTGTTTCGTGAGCGGTTTCTTTTGGCATTTGCACAGGGGCACGCTTTTGCCGACTATGCCGAGATACCGACAGAAAAGATGGCCGCAGAACCATATGTCGACCGACTGTCTTGCGAATTTCACAGCCAAATCATTGCGCATTTCATGGATCGCGACATCTTGATGTACCCGCGTTTTAGTTCTGAACGCGAAGATTGGGTTCAGCAGATCGTCGCTGCTGGGAATGCGGTTTGCATTATGCCGGAACGATCCGCCACTGTGGCTGGAATTGATGCGCGGCCAGTGGCAGAGATGAACATCGTGCGCGAAATAGTCCTTGTTGCTGTTTCAGGGAATGGAACACCGTCTGAATTGCGGCAGATATTACGCATGGCGGCCGTCCATAAATGGTGATCCATACTGTAGAGACTGAAGGCAAAGCATAGAAACAATAGTCTCTGGCTATTGGGAATTACGTAGTTTGAGCTATATCTCTGTTCTAACGAAGATACGACCAAAGGAGCAGCAAAGTGCAATATTCTAAGACCCAAGACGCTTTGAACAAACTGACACCCGAGCAATTTCGGGTAACGCAACAAAGCGGTACCGAACGCGCGGGAACAGGAGCACTTACTGGCAACAAAAAGCCGGGCGTATATGTAGACATTGTCTCGGGCGAGCCACTGTTTGCGTCATCGGACAAGTTCGAATCCGGCTGTGGCTGGCCGAGTTTTACCAAGCCCATCATTACAGAGCATGTGACAGAGCATCGCGATGGTGGATTTGGAATGGAACGGATAGAGGTGCGTTCCAAGCATGGTGACAGCCACTTGGGTCATGTGTTTACGGATGGCCCACAAGACAAAGGCGGTCTGCGCTACTGCATCAACTCCGCCAGCCTGCGGTTCATTCTTCGCGATGCTATGGAGGCCGAAGGCTACGGCGCATATTTGGATCAAGTGGAGGACATATAATGACAGACCGTGCAATTTTTGCTGGCGGATGTTTCTGGGGCATGCAGGATCTGATCCGCAAACTGCCAGGGGTCGTGACTACGCGTGTTGGTTACACCGGCGGAGACGTGAGTGACGCGACCTATCGCGATCACGGCACCCACGCGGAAGGTATCGAGGTCATTTTTGATCCCCAGAAAACCAGCTACCGAAATCTGTTGGAATTTTTCTTTCAGATCCATGATCCCTCTACCGCGTTACGTCAGGGGAACGACCGCGGCTCGTCATACCGGTCGGCGATATACTTTGTAGATGATGCACAGCGTGACGAAGCCTTGAACACGATTGCCGACGTCAATGCGTCGGGGCTGTGGCCGGGCAAAGTTGTGACAGAAGTCGAGCCTGTTGGAGACTTTTGGGAAGCTGAGCCGGAGCATCAGGATTATTTGATGCTTCGACCCAATGGTTATACCTGCCACTTTGTACGACTCGACTGGGTTCTGCCTAGGCGCGAAGCTGCAGAATAACACATTAAAATTGCCGCTCTTCCCTCTGGGGGCATGCTTCAAGATGTCCTCAGGCAGACATCTGAGAAAGGAAATAGAATGCAACTTTGCTCTCTGAATGCTCCTGCCCAAGAACTACGTGTTGGTGCTTGGATTGATGGCAACGGCAACTCGCTGGCAAAGCCGGTGCAGCTGGTTGATCTGGGTGATAGGTACAAAATCATCTATTGTTTTCAGCATTGGTGTCCTGGCTGTCACTCCCGCGGGTTTCCAACGCTCAAGTACATGTATGACAACCTAGCAGACAAGGGGTTCAGCTTTGCAGTCATACAAACTGTTTTTGAGGGATCGGAGACGAATACTTTCGACAAACTGCGCGTCAACCAAAAGCAATACGGTCTGAATATCCCGTTTGGCCACGATGTTCCAGTTCCAGGCGAGCGACATCCGTCGTTCATGGAGGATTATGTGTCCGGCGGCACCCCGTGGTTCACGGTAATTGACCCAAAAGGAGACGTGGTTTATGCCGATTTTCGAATTGATCCTTTGCGCTTTGTGAAAGCGATGGGAGCGGATGGTATCGAAGTTCAAAATGCTTAACACATTGTTTAGCAGGGCCTGCAACGGTCCTGCCAGTTATTTCACGCTTGTAGGGCCAATCCAATGACAAAACGCAATCCAAAATTCAACTTTGACAATACCTATGCCCGCAAGTTGGAAGGCTTCTACGTTCCATGGCGCGGCGAGAAAGTACCCGCACCTAATGTTGTCTTGATAAACGACAAATTGGCCGCAGATCTCCGGCTGGATGCACAAGCTTTGAAAGGAGAACAAGGCGCTGCAATCTTGTCTGGAAGCGTGGCCCCTGATGGCGCCGATCCATTGGCGCAAGCCTATGCTGGGCATCAATTTGGTGGATTTTCTGCACAGCTGGGCGACGGGCGCGCGCTTCTATTGGGCGAACTTCTGGACGAAAAGGGCCAGCGTTATGATCTGCAACTAAAGGGATCTGGCCGCACGCCGTTTTCGCGTGGTGGCGACGGTAAGTCCGTTATAGGTCCGGTGCTGCGCGAATACCTTATGGGTGAAGCAATGCACGCTTTGGGCGTGCCGACCACACGGGCTTTGGCCGCTGTGACAACAGGCGAACAGATTGAGCGGGAGGGGCCAAAGCCTGGCGCTGTTCTTGCGCGGGTAGCCGCCAGCCATTTACGGGTGGGCACGTTTCAGTTCTTTGCTGCTCGCAAAGAGTGGGACAATGTCAGAAAGTTGGCTGATTATGCCATCGAGCGTCACTTCCCTGATCTGATTGAGGACGATGACAAATATCTGTCCTTTTTGACTGCCGTTGCAAATAAACAGGCCTCATTGGTGGCAGGGTGGCTTCATGTCGGCTTCATTCACGGTGTGATGAACACTGACAATATGGCCATCTCTGGAGAGACTATCGACTATGGTCCATGCGCTTTTATTGACGCCTATAACCCCAAGGCAGTGTTTAGTTCGATAGATCGTGACGGACGCTATGCATTTGGCAACCAGCCGGTCATCGCACAATGGAATTTGGCCCGTCTTGCCGAAACATTGTTGCCGTTGATTGACCCTGACGACAGTGACAATGCAATCCGGCTGGCGACGAATGTCATAAATGGGTTCATTGATTGCTACACAGACATCTGGACCCAAGGGATGCGGGCAAAAATCGGCCTTGCCTCGCTCGAAGACGACGACACGATGCTTATCAATGACTTGTTCGCCGCGATGGAGCACCAGAACGTTGATTACACTTTGTTTTTTCGCAATTTGTCGGATGCAGCCCTCGGCCAAGATGGCCCAGTACAAGCATTGTTTGATGATGCCGAAGCGATTATTATCTGGTTGTCGTCTTGGCAGGACCGCCTATTACGTGATCCGCAAGAACCAGACGAACGCGCACAGGCCATGAACCGCGTCAATCCTATCTACATTCCGCGCAACCATCGCGTTGAAGAGGCTCTGCAAACGGCGGAGACGGGCAATATGGAGCTCTACGAAAAACTGCTGAACGTGCTGTCCGACCCTTTCAACAAACGCGACGGCCTTGCCGACTTTGAAGGACCTGCGCCTGATGGTTTTGGCCCCTACAAAACATTCTGCGGTACATAACGGATACTGATCGTGGGATCAGTACTTTAATCCAAACACTCCATCTTTGCCTAAAGATTAAAGTGTTGCGCTCACCAGTTGAACCCACCGCCCAAAATGTACAATGCAGTAACGCGCACATTTTGACTGTATGGGCCTATTCTGCTGAGAAAATCGGAGATTTGAGTGTGCTGGTTGTCAGGCGCATTTGTTTGCGGCCCGCTTTCACACGGTTTTACTAATTAGGTTATAGCTTGGAGCCAGTATTGCTAGCTTTTGAGGTTTTGGGCGGTTGCAGCGAGGATAAATTCGTCGTGTGCTCCACTGGGGCCGCGTAATCTTAGCCTGCCGAGGCCATGGATGCGTTTGAGATGGGCAAAGGACATCTCGACCTTTTTGCGTAGCTTGCACGAGATTGCATATTGCCGAGTTTGCGCTTTAGTTTCTCTGTCTGGACTCAATATAACCATCGCACATTGGTTCAAGTGGGCTTATTGCTCCGGCCGCCGGATTTTTCGGGCTTTTCCAGCCTTGGGATCCAGTGGCAGCACCTTGTCATCGGGTTCCAGACATTGGCGGATCGCATTGATATCTAAAGTCTCGTCAATTTCCAGTTTACCGATAAGCCGCTCAAGTCCCGTTTTCTGATCGTTTAGGATTTTGGCGGCCTTCGCCTCTGATTTTTTCAACAACGCGATCACGGCACGGTCGACATGCGCCGCCGTTTCTTCGGCAAAGCCGCGTGGTTGAGCAATTGATTGCCCGAGAAAGGGATGGTCTTCGCTTTGACGCAAGTCAACCGGGCCGATGTCTTTGTCCATGCCCCAGCGTGCCACCATGGATCGGGCTAACGACGTCGCCCTTTTGATATCGTCATCGGCACCCGAGCTAACCGTTCCGATCAGCATTTTCTCGGCGGCGCGTCCCGCCAGTAATGTCACAAGCTGCGCATTTAGATAGTTTTCATCCAGCGTATGATGTTCGTGCGTACTGAGCATATGTGTGCCGCCCAGGCTGCGACCGCGCGGTATGATCGTCACTTTGTACAGTGGATCGGCGTCGGGAGTGTAATAGGCGGCAACCGTGTGCCCTGCCTCGTGCACCGCAAGCCGGTAGTGCTCTTCGGGTTGGATCGCAAGCGTGCGCACGGTGCCCATCATGACCTTGTCGCGTGCCTCTTCCAGATCAGACCTGAGGATCAGTTTGGCGCTGCGCCGCGCCGCGCCAATCGCGGCCTCGTTCAACAGGTTTTTCAGGTCGGCGCCCGAAAAACCCGGTGTTCCGGCTGCAATCATATCCAGATCGTTGATTGCCTCTAAAGGTAAATCTTTGGCGTGAATATCCAAAATGGCGCGGCGTGCAATCTTGTCGGGCAATGTCAGGGTGACATGGCGATCAAACCGCCCGGGTCGCAACAACGCGGGATCAAGCACATCGGGCCTGTTGGTTGCGGCCAGAACAACAACTGCTTCGCGCCCGTCAAACCCGTCCAGTTCGGCCAGTATCTGGTTCAGCGTCTGTTCGCGTTCGTCATGACCTCCTCCTAGACCGGTGCCTCTGGTGCGACCAATACTGTCCAATTCGTCGATGAAAATGATAGACGGAGCGACCTTTCGCGCGGCCTCGAACATCTTGCGCACCCGACCGGCACCGACACCGACGAATACTTCGATGAATTCCGATCCAGATGTAGAAAAGAACGGTACATCTGCTTCACCGGCCAGCGCCTTGGCCAGCAGGGTTTTACCGGTGCCTGGCGGCCCCATCAGCAACACGCCATGCGGAACCACAGCCCCGACTTGCGAAAATCTGTCAGGCTCGCGCAGAAATTCGACAAGTTCGGCAACCTCGCGCTTGGCCTGATCCTGACCGGCAACATCGTCAAAGGTTGTGCGCTGTTTTTGCTCGGTCGGCTTTGCGAAACGACCCTTGAGCAAACCACCCAGATTGCCACCGCTCAGCCCACCGGTCATTCCACCCGCCATACGACGCTGAAGCCACAGATAGGCACCAAGGATCAGCAGCCAGGGCAGAATATAACTAAAGATTGAAACGGAACTCGGGGGTCTGGCCGTCACCAACACGTCTTCTTGTTCCAGCAATTGCAGTAGGGTCGGGTCGCCCTGCACTGGGGTCACTGCATGGAATTTCGGGCTGCTGGTGGACTGGGGATTGCCGGTTGTGACGGTAATTGAATTCTCTGCCAGAACCGCCGAGGTCACGTCGCCTTCGCGGATCATTGTTTTGATTTCACTGTATGAAATCGTCTGGACAGAGGTGTCGTTTTGTAAGCCAAAGTACCAAGCCATCATAAAAGTGGCCGCCACGGAGAGGGCTAGTACAGCCATCAGATTGGGTTGGTTGGGTCCATTTCCCTTTGGGTCGGTTGGTGTTGGTGGCATTTGCTCTCTCACTACAATGACCTGAATATTTTGACAGTGAACGTGGTAATTTGCTTTGATCTAGATCATCGCATCTATTCTAAGTCGTTTAAATCTGGAACGAGATCTTTGTCCCTGCAAGGATTACAGCCCAAACTTTCCGCAGTATTCGCCGAGCGACACCACGCATGCAAGGCAAGCGTTCCACCCTGCCGTTTCTATGGCCATGGTGCGCGTTGACCCGGTCAGTCCATGTGTCCAAATACCATCCCATCTACTGAAGGTTAGCTTTCGGATGAGCCCGAGTTAGATGGGAACATCGTTCTGTAGTACGATTTGGGTTCAACTATTTGACACCGTATTTTCAGAGTTTTGAACGGGATTGCGCGTCTCATTCAGCAAACCGCCTGCGTGTCCGGTTGGCAAAAGCGACAAGCGTCAGCATGACGGGCACTTCGACCAAAACACCGACAACCGTTGCAAG
>CAXMUJ010000269.1:0-2770 GCA_964196455.1 uncultured Myxococcota bacterium
GCTTGCCCGCTTTCTGCGTATTTCAGCAGCAAACATCGGACCAAATCGGTTCCACCGAAATCGCATGGATTCGTGGCTGACGTCGACGCCGCGTTCGTGCAGCAAGTCTTCGACGTTCCGAAGCTAATGCGGAAACCGGACGTACAGCATAGCCGCCAGACGGATGATCTCGGGGCTGGTTTTGAAATACTTGAAGGGGCTGCGTTTGGGCATCCCGCCACGATATGGGGTCGCCCTGCCCTACTCAAGGCAAGTTCGTCTGACTGGACCGTGCAAAGAATTTCCGCAATCGGCGCCTTCCGGTCGCCGCGCCGCAACCTGGTTACTGATGCGAATGGACATATTGACAATGACCGTGCTTGTCCGATGAATCCGGCTTCCCGGATCCGAAGGCTGAGTGAATCCACAGCTGCGTCAAGCCTTGATCAAGACAGGAGAGACTATGAAATTCGCGAGCGTCCGTGCGGAACAAGGGGGCGAAACCGATCGGCTTTTGTCCGAGATTGCCGACAAATTGCAAGCTCAAGGCAGATCGATTGCCGGTATCGTCAAGGAAATGAGCTATTCTGGTACACTCGATAACGGCTGTGACGTTAAGGTCCGGGTGCTGCCTGACGGCGCCGTGATCAAGATCACGCAAAATCTTGGCACCGGATCAAACGCATGCCGCCTGGACCCAGCAGCCATTGCCGATGCTGTATCGACCGTGGAATCCGGGGCATTGGATGATCCGGAACTGTTCATCCTCAACAAATTTGGCCCCGAAGAGGCAGCCGGTCGTGGGTTTTGCGCTGTGATTGGCCGCGCGCTTGAGATGGAGATTCCGGTGTTGGTGGGGGTTGGTAACGCAAGTCAGGCGGCCTTTGATAGGTTTGCCGAAGGGCTTGCCGAAACACTTCCCGCGAAGTCTGAGGCGGTTTTGGGTTGGTGCTGCAGCGTGATAGGGGCCAAGACACCGCGTGTTGGCCGGTGAGCGACGCACCCAAGATGCCACAACAAAACCCAACAGGTCACAGCAATTCCTCGAATCGGGCCCGCATCTGGACCGGACCCGCGATCTTGACGTATGGCTATCGCCCATTTTTCCTGATGGCAGGCGCCTGGGCCGCGTTTGCAATGGCCGCCTGGATTGCGATGCTTGAAGGATGGCAAGTGGTTCCGACTCGGTTCGACCCGGTTTCATGGCACGCCCACGAGATGTTGTTTGGATATTTGGGCGCGGTAATGGCGGGGTTTCTGCTGACCGCGGTCCCAAACTGGACCGGGCGCCTGCCAATTATCGGCTGGCCGCTGGCCGTGCTTTCAGTGATCTGGCTGGGTGGGCGGGTTGCAATCGCCTTTTCAAACTTTCTCGGACCCGGGATTGTGGCATGCATCGATCTTGCCTTCCCGTTCGTTCTGGCAGCCGCAATAGGAAGGGAAATATTGGCACGGAAAAACTGGCGAAATTTGCCAATTTTGATCCTGCTCGCTCTCTTCGCAACCGCCAACGGTATTTTCCATGCCGACGCCAACTGGGGACAATACGCGGCGGCGGGCCCAGGTTTTCGGATGGGTCTGGCCGTTGCCTTGACCCTGATTTGCCTGATTGGCGGGCGGATCGTCCCGAGCTTCACGCGCAACTGGTTGGCCAGGGCGGCCACCACAGCGCGCCCCGCGGCCTTTGGAAACATTGACAAGTTCGCCCTGATCTCGGCCGTTGCAGCACTGACTTTTTGGTCCCTTTCCCCTGACCATGTTACGACGGCCGTGCTTTCGTTCATCGCGGGCGCCGCAAACTTTATTCGCTTGGGACGCTGGTCGGGTTGGCGCGCAATTTCCGAACCATTGGTTTGGATATTGCACCTCGGCTATTTTTTCGTGCCCTTGGGCTTTCTCGCGGTTTCACTGGCATCACTGGACTTGATTGGCGGCACCAAAATCGGCGCACAACACATCTGGATGGCTGGTGCAATCGGGATTGTCACGCTTGCCGTTATGACGCGCGCCGGTCTCGGACACTCCGGTCTGCCCCTGAAAGCGACACGCCCGTTGACTGTGGTATATTTGCTTGTTGTCGCCTCGGTCGCGCTGCGGTTCGTTGCTGCATTGGGCGAAGTTCCGATTTGGATTTTTCACGCCTCGGCCTTCAGCTGGATCGCAGGATTTTCTGGATTTTGCTTTATCTATTGGCCAGTAATGACCAAACCACGCCGCTAGAGGGTGCTGTCACCCGTCGACACATGACAGCACCATATGGCCCGTAAAGTATTGCTCATGCCAACCCCTTTTTAGGTGGCGACCCCAACCCGCCTCAGCCATCTTCCTCGGACAGTACCTCGGCTCAATTGAACGGATCGGCGCGTAGGATCGACGCCCTGCTTTGTTGTTTGCCGCAGATTGAGACACCGGATGCCATTGGATACGAGAACCTGTTTAGGGTCGCGATTTTTTTGAGTTCCTTGACCCATACAATTTCTGCATTTCGAGAGTGAAACGTTCATGAGTGCATTTTGTAGATCTGGTCAGGGCATTATTCTATATGACACCTGCAACTTCTTGTATCGCGATCGTCAAATCGAAAAGCGTCGTCGCCGCGGCGGAGTGTCTTCGTAACCGGTTGCAGGTTTCATCCCTTGATGTCCGCATTGTCCCGCAAATCTGACATCTATCTCAGTCGCGACGAACGGCCACTTTGGGCTTATTTCGTTGAAAAACTGGCGATTTAATCCGCACAGATTGCGTGTACTTCTTGGCATTCCTTAGGTCTTTGTCAGGCTGGCCGCGTTGC
>CAXMUJ010000270.1:0-18824 GCA_964196455.1 uncultured Myxococcota bacterium
GCTATTTGGGTGTTTGGAGGAAGTTATGGCAATGGTTTTTACTTGCCGGTATTTTTTTAACACTTTGCTATTGGTTCTTTGACACATCCAAGGTCTCCGGATGCGGTGGGCTTCAAAAATGCTTGTTTGCTATGATCGGTCAGTTACCGCCACACATCCCCAACCATCGTATGATCCACCAAGGTTTTCTGCCGACCGCCCCAATTCGAAAGTGATTGGATCAAGTTTCGAGGGTGTATCGGATCGCCGAACAAGAAGGTCGTAGGTCTTATTAAAAAAACCCTTTATTTCGACTTCTACCGTAAATCCCATTTCCTTTACGATTGCTTCAAACTCTTTTGCTTGCTTCCGGTTGTGAAAAATTACGGTGTGATCAATTTCACGTGGGAGGTTCAAATCGTCGCCTATGTCCGCAAGTCGGTTGAGAACATGTCGGTTGGAAATTTCATTCAGTCCGATTGCATTCGGGTATAAATCTTCGAAATATGTCTGCCATTCGGCGTCCTCAAAATTGAACGTACTTTTCTCATAGTCGGGAAAGGCGTGCCCGATGTTATCAATAAGGGAGCTGATATCGGTGTCTACAGAACTGTAGAAAAAAACTTGCGTTTGCAATCACCAGTTTGACGCGCAACGTATTCCAAGTTTCTAGTTTCATTTTGCTCAATCAAGTCCTCCAAATCTTTGAGTGTCTGAAACTCTTCATTTGTTGTCATGCCATTTTCAGGGTTGGGGTGCCTTAAACTGATTTCGATACAGTGGAAAAAGCTCAGAGGAACTATCGGGGCGACGTCGAAAAGTGAGAGTTTGACCATATTCGAATGTGGTTTGCCGTCAATTTCACAGAAGTAAAAATCCCAAAGGTCGTTAGATGACATTATTACCCTCAATTTTTGTTATCTCAGCCCCAACTTTACCAGATACAAAGGGCGGTGATCAACACGGCATAACCGGCACTTATTGTAACGCCGCACAGGGCCACTCAGGGTTTGCCCGCCACTCGAACGCACGCGCATTCACACCAGGCCCCGCCAAAACCTTAATCGGGCACTGACATCGCCAATATCCGGCTCATTCGCGTAAAACTCTCGCCGCTCTCTGCCTGCCATGCATTGAACGCCTCTTGCACTTTGCGCTGCGCGGACTTTGATGTCACCGCCCCGTCTACCACCCCTGCCCGCTGCAATGCCGCCACTACAGAACGGCCCATGATAAAACAGTCCTTGCCCAGAAACCGCAACGCATATTGACCGGTGACACCGCCCAAACGCCCGCCGCGTTTCTTCATCACCGCCCACAAACCAACCAGATCAGACGACGGCCAGTCCTGAATGAACCGGGCCGCTGACCCGTGTTCGCGTGCCAGATCGGACAGAAAAATCGCATTGTCGCGCACCGACAGGATTTTGGTGGCGTGGCGCACGATTCCGGTATCCTTGAGCAACCGGTCCAGATCCTCGTCCGACATAAAGGCATTGCGCCCGATGTCAAAGCCGTGAAACGCCGCTTCGAACCCGTCCCATTTTTTCTCGACCACCGACCAGTTAAAACCGGCCTGAAACACGCGTTTGGAAACTTCTGCCAAGATACGATCATCGGGCAGTTTCGAGATATCGGCGCTGTGGCTGTCCGCCAACAAAACCTCCAACGCCGCGGGCCCGCCTTTGCGGTCCTCGGCGCGGGCCCGGATTTTAGCGAAACTCTCCATCAGCTACTCCTTTGCTTGCTTGCGCTTCAGCGCCGCGATCAACCGTTCGCGTGCCGGTGGCAACGGTCGATCACCCAGCGCTGGCGCCAACCGGCGTTCCAAAAAATACCCCGTGGTTTTCAGCGCATCCGTCAATTCATGCCAGCGGGCCTGCGTGCTTTGATCGCGCAAAAACTTCGGCAACGGCAACATCCGGTCCTGAAATTCGCGCCCGGCGTCCCGACTGACCGCATGACCCGACTTTGGCGAGACATAGATCAGGTCTTGGGTCACACCGGTTGCCGCACAATCCGACAGATCCAGACCAAAGCCGAGATCATCCAGCAGCACCATTTCCCACAGGGCATAGTGCACCGGCCAGTTGTCATCGGCTTCGATCCGGTCAATCAAATCCAGTGTCAGAGCATAGAGCGACGGCACAGGCATCCGATCAGCAAAGGCAAACCGGACAAGAGCGCAAACCGAGGTCAGACCCGCCAGCGCTGCACGGTCCGACAACAAACGGGTTCGCGCGGTGATCGGCTCGACGCGAAAGCTGCCCAAATGCTCGGGTAATCGCGCCCGCCACGTCACGCTAACCTGACTTCCGGGTTGCAGGACCGGCGTCATTTTGCGCGACGCGCCACCGCGCACCACGCCTGCATGTCGCCCGTGTTCGGCAGTCAAAACTTCGATAATGGCAGAGGTTTCACCGTGACCCCGCAGGGATACCACAACCCCTTCGTCGGTCCAGTCCATGGGTTGAGGCTAGCTTGATAAACTGTCGTCGTCGAGCAAATGTCGACCCAGACGATCCTCGACCTCGATCACCCAGAGGTCGGGGTCGAAATTGCGTTGCCGGTCCAACGCTGCATCAACGTCCGGCTCCTGCCCCTCGGACAGAACCATCCACGGCCGCCGACCGTCGGTATCGTAGGTGCGCTGGTACAAAACGGCCCTGCCATCCAGCGTATTCAATTTGACAAACACCGCACCTGCGGTCAGGTCGCCCTTGGACACAACAAAGGCCGGAATATTCATCATCGACAGGCGGCGCAGATAAGCGCCAACCCAGAAATCCGATGTTACGCGCGGGATCATTGGTCTTTTGGTTTGGTGTCCGAAAAGTTGAGCCCCATTTCGGTATAGCGTTCGGCCTCGTTTTCCCAGTTCGGTCGTACTTTGATCTGCAAAAACAGATGCACTTCGCGACCCATCATCTCGGTCAACTCTTTGCGCGCAGACATGCTGACGCCCTTGATTGTTTCACCTTTGGGACCCAAGGTAATGCCTTTGTGGCCACCGCGGGACACATAGATAATTTGATCAATGCGCACCGTGCCGTCGTCTTTTTCGGTCCAGTGCTCGGTTTCGACCGTCAACTGATAGGGCAGTTCCTGATGCAATCTCAGCATCAGCTTTTCGCGGGTTATTTCCGCCGCGATCATCCGCATCGGCACATCTGCGATCTGGTCATCGGGGTAGTGCCAAGGACCAACCGGCAAGGTTTTTTCCAGCCATGCTTCCAGACCGCCGACCCCGTGGCCGCGCTCGGCTGAAATCAAAAATGTTTCCGCGAATTCATAGCGTTCATTGAGATCATGCGTCAGCGCCAACAGAGCCTCGGCTTTTACCCGGTCGATCTTGTTTATCGCCAGCGCAATCACCTGTTTGGGATTGCTGCGAGAGGCCAAGCCATCCAAAATCATCTCGACACCTTTGGTGATGCCGCGATGCGCCTCGATCAACAAAACCACAATATCTGCATCGGCAGCCCCGGACCATGCCGCCGCGACCATTGCACGGTCCAGCTTGCGGCGGGTGCGAAACAGGCCCGGCGTATCGACAAAGACCATCTGGGTATCGCCACGCTGGGCAATGCCGCGCAGACGGGCACGGGTCGTTTGCACCTTGTGCGTCACAATGGATACTTTCGAGCCTACCATCTTGTTCATCAGCGTCGATTTACCCGCGTTCGGTTCCCCGATCAGGGCGACAAAGCCGCAACGTTTCTCACTCATGTCTCTGTTCCTAACTGGCGCAACAACTTGGCTGCGGCCATTTGCTGGGCGGCGCGTTTCGATGTCGCCTGCCCTTTGGCAGTAGACCCGTTGTCCAGCTGCGCTTCTATTTCAAAAACCGGTGCATGATCCGGTCCGGACCGCCCCAGTTCTGCATATACCGGTGGCGACATAGACCGGGCCTGCGCCCATTCCTGCAGCATTGTCTTGGGATCGCGCGCGTCCTCTTTTGCATTGGCAATCCGGTCACCCCAGAGCCGCAACACCAAAGCACGCGCCACTTCAAATCCGCCGTCTTTATACACGGCGGCAATAACGGCTTCCATCGCATCGCCCAGAATGGCCTGCTTGCGCCGACCCCCAGACAACATTTCCGACCGGCCCATTTTCAGCGCCGCGCCCAGATTAATCGATACCGCAACCTCGGCACAGGTTTCCTTGCGCACCAGTGCGTTGAACCGTGGCGCCAGTTGACCTTCGCTGGCCGCGGGGTCATGGGCCAGTGCTGCCTCTGATATGATGAGCCCCAAGACCCGGTCACCCAGAAATTCCAGCCGCTGATTGTCGTCGCGCGTCGGCGAGGACAACGAGGCATGGGTCATCGCCTGTATCAACAGATACGGGTCGGCAAACTTGTAACCCAGCCGGTCACAAAACGCCGTGAGTTCAGAGGCGAGCTTCAATCCAGCCTCTTGAAATAACGATCGCTGCGCCATGTCCAGAACGCCGGGATCCAACGCCCCGAAGACGAGAACACCACGCGCTTGGCGCGGCCCACCAAACGGTCAAACGGGACAAAGCCCACGTCGCGCGGGCCAAAAAAGCGGCTGTCACCGGAATTGTCGCGATTGTCGCCCATGAAAAAGAATTTCTCTGCCGGTACGGTAAAGACCGGCGTATTGTCGGCCCGTGTATTGCCGATATTCAGAACGGCGTGGGCGACGCCGTTGGGCAGGGTTTCAATCGCCAGGTTTTTTTCGCAAGTCGCCCCGAACCCGACCGGCGCATTGGCACAGCTTGGCGTGGATCGCATCGGACCTTGTTTTTCAAATGTTTCGCTGAACAGGCCAGCGGGCTGTTGTGGAACAATCTGATCGTTCAGATACAGCACGCCGTTTTTCATCTGGACGCGGTCCCCCGGCAGGCCGATCAATCGCTTGATGAAATCAGAGTTGCTGGTCGGGTGTTTGAACACCACAATATCGCCGCGCTCGGGCAGGGTAGCAAAAATGCGGCCCGTTATCGGGCAGATCGACCACGGGCAGGAATATTTGGAATAGCCATAGGCCATTTTGTTGACGAACAAGAAGTCGCCGATCAACAGGGTTGGCTTCATGGAACTGGACGGGATCCAGAACGGCTGGAAAAACAAAGTCCGGACAACGCCCGCGATCAGCAGCGCATAAACAACCGTTTTGATTGTTTCGCCAATACTGTCCGCTTTCTTCTCTTTTACCGCCATAATACCTGCCTTATTTCCAATGCCTGAGTCCCTTGGGGCTACATGGCCCCTGACCACGCCATAGTCAACCTGTCGCTTGCGCCTTAGGCTCCGCCTCGATCACAACAAAGGCCTGCGCCCAAGGGTGATCATCGGTTAAGGACACATGAACTGTTGCCTCAAAACCGTCGGGCGTCATTGCGGCCAACCGTTTTGCGGCCCATCCGGTAAGCTCCATCACCGGCTGACCGGTGTGCAGGTTGCGCACAGACATGTCTTTCCAGGCGATCCCCATGCGCAGGCCGGTGCCCAGCGCCTTGGAACAGGCCTCTTTCGCGGCCCAGCGTTTGGCATAGGTGCCGGCGACATCGCGGCGCCGCTCGGCCTTGTGTTGCTCCAGCTCGGTAAAGACGCGGTTGCGAAACCGGTCGCCAAACCGGTCTAATGTTCCGGCGATCCGGTCGATGTTTGCCAGATCAGTGCCAATGCCCAGTATCATCGTGACAGGGCCGAACGGATCATGGCAAATCCGGCCAACGCGAACAAACTGGCCGCAACCCCGTCTACCCAGCGTCGGATACGGCGATATCCCCCCATCACACCGCCACGCGAAAACAGCCACGAATAAACCACATAATTCAGAACGCCGATCCCGACACACATCAACGTCGCCACGGCGACAACGGTTGGCGGGTCAGCGGGGTCAAGTCCGACTGACAGGGCCGCCAACCATGCCAGGGCTGACTTGGGGTTGGACAAGTTCAAGAGCAATCCACGCAAAAACCATTTACCGGACTTCGTTTCACTATCTACATACGAACCGCTGCGCGCTGCCGACCGGCCCGACCCGAAAGCCAACCAAAACAAATAGGCCCCACCCAATACTTTTAGCACCGTCAGCGCAGTGGCAGAGGTGTGCAAAACGGCGCCTAGACCGGTCGCTGCCAACACGCCCCAAATTGCCAAGCCCAATGAGAGTCCCAACCCGAAAAGCATCGCAGGCCCAAATCCGCGGCCCATGGCGATTGTTGCACAGGCCAGGTTTGCCGGACCGGGCGACACAGCAACAATCAAAAATGCGGCCCCGATTGCTGCAAAAGTAGACACATCGATCACGCGCGCGCCTCGTCCATCAGGCGGCGCATTTGTGCAATCGACGCCGACAGGCCGACAAACATCGCTTCGCCAATCAGGAAATGCCCGACGTTCAATTCTTTGACGTCTGCGAACTTTGCCACGGGTGTCACAGTATCATAGGTCAGACCGTGGCCTGCGTGCACTTCCAGCCCCAGCGAATGGGCATAGGCCGACATCTCGCGCAACCGCGCCAATTCCGCATCGCGTTCATCAAATCGGCCCTCGGCGTGGGCATCGCAATAAGCACCGGTGTGCAATTCGATCACCGGCGCGCCGATACGCGCGGCAGATGTGATGTGGCGTTCGTCGGCGGCGACAAAAATCGACACGCGGCACCCGGCCTCGCGCAGGGGCGCAATGAAACTGCCGATCCGGTTCTCTTCTTGTGCCAGGTTCAGCCCGCCTTCGGTCGTGCGCTCTTCGCGTTTTTCCGGAACGATGCAAACAGCATGGGGCACATGACGCAGAGCAATGGCCTGCATTTCCGGCGTCGCTGCCATTTCAAAATTCAACGGCACCGTCAAACCGGTCATCAACGCCTCAATGTCCCGGTCCATAATGTGGCGGCGATCTTCGCGCAGATGCGCCGTGATCCCATCAGCACCCGCCTGTTGCGCCAACAAGGCCGCGCGCAATGGGTCCGGCGTATCACCGCCGCGGGCATTCCGCACAGTCGCCACATGGTCTATGTTTACACCCAACCTAAGTCGTTCAGAAGTTCGAGTTGTCATTTGCAAGCCTGTCTGTATCTGTTTGTCTGTGCACAATAGCGGGCTTTCTATTTCGCGTCAGCTTCGGATTTTTTTTTCGCGCGTATCTCTTTGAGCTTGTTCAACAGCCGACCCTTGCGTCGTTTCTGATAGGCCGACACCAAAGGCCGCATTCCAAGATAGAACAACACCGACACAACAAATCCCGGCATAGCCCCGCCGATCATATAGGGCAAAAACACCGAATCCCAAAAGTCGTGCAGCCCGGCCCATTCCGGTGTAGCGCTGGTAAAAAACGCAGTGATATTATGCCAGAGGTCGTCGAATGCCTCGCCAAAGCCGTGACGCATCGTGCTCCACACTGCAACCTCGTCACCACGCCCCATCAGGAACCATCCCAAACGATAGCTGAACCCGGCGATAATCGGGAATGTAATCGGATTGCCAAAAAATGTTGCAATGATCGAGGCCATTATATTGGCGCGCAAGATCAGAGCCAGCAAAACAGCCGCAACAATATGCAGACCGAATATCGGCGTGAAACAAACATAGACGCCAATGGCAATACCCAGTGAAATCCGGTGCGGCGTATCAGGCAGCCGTTGCAGACGGTGCCGGATGTAATACAGAACCCGCCACCAACCAGAGCGCGGATAAACGCCTTCGACGAACCACTCCCAATAGCTTAACGGGTTTCTACGCTTGAACACTCGATTTACCTTCGGCCTTTGCCTGCACCTCTAACACAACATTTAGTCAAACTGATGACGCGCGCTAATCCTGACGATCTGGGCAATATCCGAATCAGCTTCGATCGCCGTCATGACATGGTGCAAATGTTCCACATCGCGCACCTCTATATCAATCTCTACACGGTAAAAATCCGGTTTACGATCCGTGAAATGCAAGTCGGCGATATTTGCCTTTTGTTCGCCGATAAGTGTACAAATGCGACCCAGAACGCCGGTATCATTGGCCATAGTCACGTCAATTCCGGCCGCGTGGATCGCCGCCGTGCGGCCCTCGGTCCAGTTCAAATCAATCCAGCGGTCGGTTTGATCCTCATAGCTGGCCAAACGGTCACAATCGATCCGGTGTACAACAACGCCTTTGCCGCGTGTGGCTATGCCAACGATCCGTTCTCCGGGCAGCGGCTGGCAACAGTTGCCCGGCTGGGCGTACTGTTCTGCAGACAGCCCGACAATGCGCCCTGCCGGCTGGTTCACTTCGCCTTCGGCATCACGCACAAGTTCGGGATAGAGCACTTCAACCAGACGCGAGCCGGTCAATTCGGCACTTCCCAACTGCTCCAACAGTTCTTGTGAGCCCGACAGGCCCAGATTGCGCGCGGCGGTTGTCAAAGCCTTGTCCGAGGCCTTTTTGCCCACATGTTCCAGTGCCACCCGGGCCAGCTCGCGGCCCAGACGGATAAATCCTTCTTTGTGCTCGTCCCGCAGAGCCCGGCGTATCGCCGATTTTGCCCGACCGGTCACCGCGATATCAATCCATGTTGACTGGGGGTGCTGACCCTCTGCTGTTGTAATCTCGACCGACTGACCATTGCGCAACCGGGTCCAGAGCGGCACGCGCCGCCCGTCGACCTTGGCCCCGACGCAGGCGTGCCCGATGCGCGTGTGAATGGCATAGGCAAAATCCAGCGGTGTGGCCCCGCGCGGCATCGGGATAACTTGGCCCTTGGGGGTAAAGCAGAATACCTGATCGGCAAACATATCGAGCTTGACATGCTCCAAAAACTCTTCGTGGCTGTCGGCGTTAATATAGCTTTGCGTCAGCTCGGCTAACCATTTCACCGGATCGACGGTAAAGGGGTTTTGGACCCGCTGCCCGTCCTTGTAGGACCAATGCGCCGCGACGCCGGCCTCGGCCACTTCGTGCATTTCGCGGGTGCGAATTTGCACCTCGACACGCCGGGCATCTCGACCCGAGACCGTTGTGTGAATGGACCTGTACCCGTTCAGCTTGGGCTGGCTGATATAGTCCTTGAACCGGCCCGGAACAGCCCGCCAACGACGGTGTATGACCCCCAAAACCTTGTAGCAATCCGCATCGCTGTCGGTCAGAATGCGAAACCCGTAGATATCGCTAAGTCGCGAAAATCCCTCGTTCTTTTCCTGCATTTTACGCCAGATCGAATAGGGTTTTTTCTCGCGACCGAACACCTCGGCTGTGATTTTCGAAGCGTCCAGTTCGGTGCGGATATCCTCGGTAATTTTGTCGATGACATTGCCACGTTGTTTGCGCAGGGTCAGAAACCGGCGCACGATAGACCCGCGCGCATCAGGCTTGAGCACCCGAAATGCCAGATCTTCCAGCTCGTCGCGCATCCACTGCATGCCCATGCGGCCCGCTAACGGCGCAAAAATGTCCATTGTCTCGCGGGCTTTTTGTTCCTGCTTATAGTCCCGCATATGACCGATGGTACGCATATTGTGCAAACGGTCAGCCAGCTTCACCAGAATAACCCGAATATCCTTGGACATGGCCAACAACAGTTTTCGAAAATTCTCGGCCTGCTTGGTTTCCGACGACGACAGTTCCAGATTGGTCAGCTTGGTCACACCGTCAACCAGTTGGGCAATCTCTTCGCCAAATTTATCGGACAGCTGCCGATACGTCAGATTTGTGTCTTCGATCGTGTCGTGCAACAGGGCGGTGACAATGGTTGCGTCATCCAGATGCTGTTCACACAGGATCAGCGCCACCTCGATAGGGTGCGAAAAATACGGCTCGCCGGAATGGCGGAACTGAGCGTCGTGCATTTCCATGCCATAGGCATAGACTTCGCGGATCAGCGACTCGTTGGTATTGGGATTATAACGCTTGATGTGCTCAATAAGTGTGTCAGCAGAATTCATAACCGGCCACTCTGAAAATCATCAGGGGGATTCGCACCGCGATGCGAAACGCGCGCTATTTCACTTCCTGCGCTTCCATAAGAGCCCGCAGCAAGTTCTCTTCGGACATGTCGTCCTCTGGCGTGTCGTCTTCGCCCCCCATCAACAGAGCCATTTGATCTTCTTCTGGCTCGTCGATTTCGATCTGGGTCTGGTGGCTCTGGATTGCGGCTTCGCGCAGATGATCGGCCGTCAATGTCTCGTCTGCAATCTCGCGCAGCGCCACAACTGGGTTCTTGTCGTTGTCACGCACCACGGTGATTGGCGCACCAGAAGATATCTCGCGCGCACGATGGGCGGCAAGCATCACAAGGTCAAAACGGTTGGGAACCTTATCTACACAGTCTTCTACGGTTACGCGAGCCATGGGCCACTCCACATGAGAGATTTAAAGAGAGGGCGTGATTACGCCTTTTCAGGACAAAAGGCAAGCCCAATGGGACGGCTCACGTAATCCGTTGGCAAGAGGTTAAAGAACCCGCAAACCTGCCAGTGCTTCGTCCGGCAATTCAGCGATCAAACGGTCAATATCCTGTCCGGTTACAGGGTGGCACCAGTCCGGCAAAACGTCGCGCAACGGGACAAGAACAAAGCCTCTGTCTTGTAGGCGTGGATGCGGCAGGATCAGCTCTTGTGGGGCTTCTGAGCGCTGTGTTTCCGGCAAAGCGTCGGCCCAGACCTGATAGCTGCGTAGATCCGGCAGAATTCGGCCGGCGTAATCGATCAGATCAAGATCCAGTGTCCTGGCTCCCCAACGGGTTTTCCGGGCTCTGCCAAAGTCGTGCTCTATCCGGTGCAGCTCTGCCAACAGGTCCGATGGCGACAAGGTGGTGACCGCAGAGACCACGCCATTGACGTAGTCAGGCCCCGATCCAGCCGGAAAAGCCGGCGAGCGATACCAGCGGCTGCATTGGGTGATTCGCAGTGATTCGCCACCACCTAACTTTTGGACATGTGCTAAAGTAGTATCAACCAATTCAAATGGCTGAATATATTCAAAAGCTTGGTTTGACCCCACGGCAATGACGCATTTTGCGCCTTTTTCTGCTATATTCTGCGCTTGTTGTACCAACTTATATCCCTATGTTGCTGAGCTGTGTGTGTTCAACACGACTAAACACATCGCACGCACAGAACAAGTATTTGGAAGGACTATGAATGTTTTATCGCGATGAGCGATTGGCGCTTTTTATTGACGGCTCCAATTTGTATGCAGCAGCCAAGGCTCTGGGTTTTGATATCGACTACAAATCTCTGCGGACGGAATTCATGAGACGTGGCAAAATGCTGCGTGCATTTTACTACACTGCCCTACTGGAAAACGAAGAGTATTCTCCCATCCGCCCGTTGGTTGATTGGCTGAACTATAACGGTTTCACCATGGTGACCAAACCGGCCAAAGAATACACCGACAGCATTGGTCGTCGTAAGGTCAAAGGCAATATGGATATCGAGCTTGCCGTTGACGCGATGGAACTGGCGCCACATGTGGACCATATCGTAATTTTTTCCGGTGATGGCGATTACCGCCCGCTGATAGAATCGCTGCAACGCCAAGGTGTGCGGGTTTCAGTGGTTTCGACCATCCGGTCGCAACCGCCGATGATCGCAGACGAGCTGCGACGTCAGGCCGACAATTTCATCGAGCTGGACGAATTGCGCGACGTTATCGGTCGCCCACCCCGCCCCGACGCGCCACAGCTGCACGGCACACAAGAGCTCGAAACCGAGAGCTGATCGAATTAAATATCGGAACGCGGGGCGCCATGGGGTGCCCCGTTTTCATTTGGGGATCAGGTTTTTCCCAGCCAAAGCACAAAAACCATTGAAACCCTGCATCATCGGGTTACAACCCTGTCCATGACAAAACCCAAGCTGACCCTCTACCTTGCCGCGCCGCGCGGCTTTTGTGCCGGCGTAGACCGCGCCATCAAAATCGTCGAAATGGCGATCGAAAAATGGGGGGCGCCGGTCTATGTGCGCCACGAGATCGTCCACAACAAATATGTGGTTGATGGCCTGCGCGCAAAAGGCGCCATTTTCGTCGAGGCCCTGTCCGAATGTCCCGACGACCGACCCGTCATATTTTCCGCCCACGGTGTGGCGAAATCCGTGCCTGCGGCAGCGCAGAAACGTAATATGGTCTATGTCGATGCGACCTGTCCGCTGGTGTCAAAGGTCCATATCGAGGCCGAACGCCATCACGCCGCAGGATTGCAAATGGTGATGATCGGCCACGCCGGGCACCCCGAAACCGTTGGCACCATGGGACAACTGCCCACAGGCGAGGTGTTGTTGGTCGAAACACCGGCCGATGTTGCAACCTTGACCCCGCGCGACCCGGCCAAGCTGGCGTTCATCACCCAAACGACGCTCAGCGTCGATGACACAGCCGAAGTGGTCGCAGCGCTTAACACCCGTTTCCCAACAATCGTTGGTCCGCACAAAGAAGACATCTGCTATGCCACAACCAACCGCCAAGAGGCGGTGAAGGCGGTTGCTCCCATGATAGACGCACTGTTGGTTATCGGTGCGCCAAATTCATCGAACTCGCGACGATTGGTCGAGGTGGGCTCCAAAGCAGGATGCGGCTATTCGCAATTGGTGCAGCGGGCCCGCGATATCGACTGGCGGGCGCTGAGCGGGATTACGTCCGTTGGTATTACGGCTGGTGCTTCGGCGCCGGAAATCCTCATTCAGGAAGTAATTGACGCCTTTGCAGACCGCTATGACGTCACCACTGAAATCGTTGAAACCGCGGTCGAGAATGTCGAATTCAAAGTCCCGCGCGTTCTGCGTCAGGCCGGTCGATGACCGCCGATAAGCAAACCATCGAGCTATATAATGCCAGGGCTGCGGACTATCAAAAGAAACTCGGGTCGGATCAACCGAGCCCGCGCCTGTTGCGCTTCATAGCGGCCCTGCCCGATGGCGGCACCGTTTTAGATCTGGGCTGTGGTCCGGGCAGTTCCGCGGCGGTGATGCGCGATCACGGGCTCGTGGTTACGGCGCTGGACGCCAGTGTCGAAATGGCGCGCGTGGCCAAGGACCTGTTTGATCTGGACGTCACGCTTGGCAGCTTTGATGATGTGACAGAGCTGGCGATCTATGACGGGGTCTGGGCCAACTTTAGCCTTCTGCATGCGCCGCGTACCGTAATGCCCCGCCATTTGACCGCCATCCACAGGGCACTGCGCGCAGGCGGGCGGTTCCTGATTGGCCTGAAAACCGGCACCGGCGAACGCCGTGATGCGCTTGGCAGGATTTATACATATTACACCCAAGACGAGCTGACTGAATTGCTGCAAATTGGCGGTTTTACGGTGGACACCGTAGAAACAGGCGCCGAGACCGGTCTGTCCGACCAGGTTGAACCCTTTATCATCATGACGGCGCATGCGTAGCGTGTTTGGCATCCCCGCAACACCTTTCTGGCTCGGTATCGCCGGTTTGATCCCCTTTGTCATCGGGGCGGTGCTTTGCCTCACACCGGGGGCTGGCGGGCCGCAAATCCTGATCGCTTATGGTATTACAATCCTCAGCTTTCTGTCTGGCGCGCTGTGGGGCTTTGCAACCAAGTCCGGCGGGCGGGATCGGCTGTGGGCCTACGGCCTGTCTGTGTTGCCGGCGCTCTATGTATTTTTGATGGTCCAGGACAGCAAAATCGCACTGGGCCTTTACGGGGTGGACCCGATCAAGGCTCTGATCTATGGGTTCATCGGACTGCTGGCGCTGGATATGTTGTACCAGACCCGCGGGCTGGCACCTTTCTGGTGGCTGCGTCTGCGGTTAATCCTGACCGGATGTGTTGTGATCTGCCTTTTTCTGGGGACCCTTGCCTGATGCCTGATCTTTTTGCCTATACAGACGGGGCCTGCTCTGGCAATCCCGGCCCCGGCGGTTGGGGTGTGTTGCTGCGTGCCTCAGAGGGCACCCAGATCGTCAAGGAACGCGAACTGAGCGGTGGTGCTGTGCACACGACCAACAACCAGATGGAGCTAATGGCGGCAATTTCGGCGCTGGAAGTGCTGGAAAAGCCCAGCACCCTGACCGTTGTCACCGACAGCTCTTATGTCAAAGACGGGATCACCAAATGGATCCACGGCTGGAAGCGCAACAACTGGCGCAACGCCGCCAAAAAGCCGGTCAAAAACACCGAGCTGTGGCAACGGCTGGACGAAGCAGCACAACGCCACAGCGTCACTTGGAAATGGATCAAGGGTCACGCCGGCCACGCGGAAAACGAGCGGGCTGACGAACTGGCTCGAATGGGGATGAAACCCTTTAAGCCGACAAGGGAATAGCCGGGCTCGGGATGCTCCGGGGTCGGCAGTGCAGATTTTGCTGCCATTGGATATTTCAGACAATTTGACACGAACGGCCCAAACCTGCCGTTCGACCTACACTCGCGATGCCAAGGTACGATTCACCGAAGCGGTCATTCATTTGTCACGCAGAATTTATGGAGGGCCAAGGTCTGCAGTGCGTTTGGTGTAGTTTCCGTTCGGTTGCGATCTCCTGAACCGTCTTGTCTCCACGCAGGGCTCCCAATGCCACCGTCGCTTTAAACATTTCTGAAAGAATTCGCTTCTTCGTCATTTTGGTGTCCATTCCTTAAGCTTGGATATATCTTTGCACCCTATCCAAATTTTGTGGGACCACTCCAGATCCCGTCCTTTTATAAGGGTAGCGAGAGTCGTGTTATGCCAAGAATCGGGCGATAACGCGATTTACTATTACGCAAGCGGATAAGTTTTTTCGGTCAGCTAAACGGTGCCTTGCGGTTAGGTGCGCGCCAAAACTAATTGACTAAAGGATAATCCTTCGCGAAGGATACCATGACTAAAGCAATCGGGACTCCATAGATGGCACTATTTTGGCGGATTTGGTTGTCCTCTCTTTTTGTAAATGGATTAGTTTTAACAATATTTGTTATTGTTTTGCTATTTCGTTTCGATCTCATCTATTCCGAACTCGTACGCGAAAGGCTTGATGCAATCGCCCAACGGACGGCGAAACCCTTTGAGAAAACGCTTTCGCTCGGCCTTCCACTTGACGCGGTGCGAAATACGACGGCATTACTTGAACGTGCTCGGAAATCAGACCCGGCAATACTCGATTTGGTTATTCTCGACGATTCCGGGCAGATTACTCTGTCTACCGGTGCTCGCGGAGTTCACGAAGACACAAATGCGTATTTGACCTCTTCGAAGTTCTCCGACAGCAGCGCAAGAAGCACGGGACTTATTGTCGGATTCTCTCGCCTAATGCAACCTGATGGCGAAACCGCAGGAGCGGTGGCGGTTGTCTATTCAGATAAAGAACGAACAACGCGAACCTTGGCTACTGCTGCGAGATTGTTCTTGCGGCTTGTCGTCGTTCAAGTTCTGGCGTCTGTTCTGGGCGCAGTGCTTTTCTTTGCACTACTGAGACAGCCGATACGTTCAACAGATTCATTGGAAAAGCTACTCGCCGATTTCGAAAAGGACACGTGGAGGCAAGTGGCGCCTGATAACTCGAAACGGAAGACTGCTTTTGTAAAAGGCTTAAAAGGTGATCTCTCAAAAGCAGAGCGACAGTATCAGATCGCTTGCCATACCTTAGACACAGCCGCGAATCTCGGACCTCGGAATTGAACCATCAATCCGAAAAGCTTTATGGAGGGCGGATTACTACTGTATTTCTGGGCCTAATTCTACTGAATGTTTTGGCACTAGCTTTCTTTGCCGTTCAGGTTTTTGAAAATGTGGTGTCGCCGGAACTGAATAGTCGAAGTCAATTAATTGCGTCCATGATTAGTGAGGATATTCAGCGGACCGTAGAGCTCGGTATACCGCTGGAAACTCTGGGCGGTCTTGATAGTTTTATCACATCCGCTCAAGAATCTTTTGAGGAAATCCAAAGTATCCGAATATTAACATCAGACGGAAAAGAGGTCGCCAGTGTTGTTGGTGAAGTCACAAAAGGGCCTTTTGTTGGATCCGTAATAGATGATCTTGTTGGTTCGCGGGAACAGGCCCTTGAAATATCAATCATCAGCGGCAACCGGATCGTGGGTTATGTCTCCGTGGAAACCAATCCACGTTATATCCAACTAAAGTTGAGGGATCTTTTGTTGGATATCGCTGTGCTGGCCTTAGTAGTTGCACTGATATCCGTTGAGGTCGTCAAGTGGATTGTATCAGAAAGTATCACAAATCCGACAGTCAGAATTCAGCGTATTATTGAGATGCGCCTTAATAGTGATTACCGGTTCCGAATCCGCGAGGCAGGGCTACTTAGCCTTAGAAGGACGGCCTATCGTTTGAATGATCAAGCCGTATATCTCTGTGAACGAGTTTCCGCTCTTTCCAAAGTAATGCAGGAAGCGGTGGTGGCTTCTGCCGGTATTAAAGTGACGTTGCCAAGGGCAGACCCTCTAAGGTTATCTTTCACCTCGGACATACGTATTGTATTTTTTCTTTTTGTGATTGCCACTGAAATTGCAGCAGCCTTTCTGCCTGTACTTGCTGCTAATGCACAAAGACCGGAATGGATGTCGCGAGAAGTTGCGGCAGCGCTACCTTTAATTTTGTATTTGATTACAATTGCGGCGACCGCCCCATTTTCTGAAGCACTTATTCGTAAATTTGGCGCGCAGAAACTGTTCACTTTCCTGACATTTCCAGCAGCGCTGGCCCTGATTGGCCTGACGACTGCAAATAGTGCTATGGGTATCGCGATCTGGCGTGGCCTTATAGCTGTCGCGTTCGGCTTTGGATCGATTGCATGTTACGAATATGCAAAGGGTGCAGCTGGCAAACAGAACAGTCCGCTGGCAGCCGCAACGTTTCTATTTCTAACAAGCAGTGGCGTATTGTGCGGTTCGGCAGTCGGCGGGATTCTAGCCGGAAGGTTTGGGTTTGATACCGCCTTTAATTTTGCCGCAGCGATTGCCGTGATTTCGGGACTTCTCGCTCGTAAAACCATGCGTGGCCGCTCTGGAGATGCAGTTGCCGGTAAAAAAACTGGAAAACGAATTAGATTTAGATCCCTTTCCTTGCGTATGTATTCACAAATTTTTGGATTGGTGCTTCCGCTAAACGCTTCTCTGGCTATATTTATTTGGTATCTTGTCCCATTGATTTTGAACGCTCAGAATGCGGGGCCAAGTCTAATCGGGCGAATTGTCATGCTTTACTATTTGGCAATGATTCTGACCGGGCCACTTTCTCGATGGCTCACCGCAGGCTGGCTGGGCAGCAATGGCACAATGATTCTGGGTTCTGTCATTTGGTCAATTGCAATACTGTTTGCTGCACTAAACCAGGATGTCTGGACAGTAACTGTATCCGTTGCTTTTTTGGGGGTTGGTCACCGCATTGTGAGGACACCAATGATCGCTTCATTCCTGACAATGACAGAACATGCCGAAGGCAGCTATGGAATTCTTAACTTGTTTAACCGACTTGGCGCTCTTTTGGGGCTATTGATCAGTATCTTCTTTCTTGGGAGTGTGGGTGTCGTGAGCAGCCTTCAAGCACTGGCAATTATCGGCATAATTGGGGCATCTATTTTTGGGTGGACTGAGTTACGCCATAGCATATCAATTCGAAGGGTTTGAGAGATGAAGTTTACTATTATTACTCTTGCTACAATGTTCGTATATTCATTCTCATGGGCTGATACAGTGATGGTGGTCACCTGGAGGGGGTGCGAAGAAGCGTGCATAGGCTTGAAGGACTACCTAATCGAAAATGAGGTTGCGTCCGAAATCATACTCCGTGACTCAAACAAATCGAAAGAGACGGCACGTTCGTACCTTGATGAGGCCCGCGATAGAGAGGTTGACCTAATTGTTACGTGGGGCACGTCAACAACTCGCGAGATTGCAGGAACATTGCAGGACGTAGGCGACACACAGTTTAACAATGAAATCGACCAGGTTTTTATGATCGTTGCCGATCCGATTGGTAGTGGTCTGATAGCCAGCCTTGATGAAACAGGTAGGTCGCATCTTACAGGCACATATAACCGAGTGCCCGAACAGACTAATTTGCAGACGATACGTTCCTATCTACCTGCATTCGATCACCTTGGCCTAATTTTCAATTCTGATGAACCAAACTCCACAATAAAGAAAGACGAAATAGTTCAACTCACCGATCAAATGGAAATAGATTTAACGGTCGTTGAGCTTCCCTTGATGGAGAATGGAAAGCCTGATCCAGCCAGCACCCGGGCCGCTTTCCAGGAAATGAAAAGTGCAGGCGTGGATTTCGTGTATCTCGGTTCGTCGTCCTTTTTGCGCGCAAACGGTGCTGAATTGCGAAATGCATCGGTGGAAACTGGAATTCCTGTATTTAGCCCCTACGAGGAAATGGTAAGAGCAGGTGATGCGTTAATGTCTGTATCCGTAAGCTATTATGAAACTGGGAGGCTCGCAGGTAGGCAGGTTGAGCACATCTTGAATTTGGGGATACCAGCCGGTGATCTACCAGTACTGCGGATGTCGAATTTTGCGGTCTTGATTAACATCAAACTAGCAGGAGAAATTGGGCTATACCCCCCTGTTGGCCTGCTTACGATCGCGGAAACTGTTCACTGAAAAAATAGATTTGGCTTAGACCGCAAGCGTTGATTTCGCCATTTTTCAATGGAGACTGGTTGACAAACATACCAATTCGCCAGAAGGCCTAGTTTAAATTTACTTAGCTAATTTTATAATGGCAATGTCGGCTTCCCACACAAATTATTAGAATTGCTGCGTTGCAACGAAAGTCGGCTTACCGCCCGTTGTTTCTGTTCATACATATTGCAACATTCGGTAGTTAGGGCTCAAACCCGTCACCCAACCTGTTGGCCCGCTCCACCGTGCGCGCCTGTAAAGCGGTCGACCTAACGGCCGGCCATATAGCGCTGATACAGCCAGAT